>JBGPKH010000645.1:0-5150 GCA_041485845.1 Bryobacteraceae bacterium | reverse complement strand
CACCGCGCCGCGCACCAGGTATGACCCCTGAATGGTAGCGCCCGCCGAGCTTCCGCCGATCACCCCTCCCCGCGCCAGAAGAGCGAACAGCTCCTTCTCCGTCCGCGTCTTCAAGTAGGCATCGGCGAGCCGCCATTGCCGCCCGCCCTCAAACCAGACCGCGCGCGCGGTCTTCAAGGGCGCGACGAACGCCTCCGAGTCCGCCACAGTGCGGTCGCGCGTGTGCAGGATCGTCACGTTCTTGACCCCGTTCCGCGCCAGAAAGGTATTCGCCGCGAGCATGCGCGGCTCGCCATCTTCGGCCGTGGGCACGAACACCATCGGAGCGTCCTTCCCGCCTCCCAGCTCGATGAACCGCTGGACGATCTCCGGCGTGAGTTGGCCGCCGCCCACAATCACCAGCGACCCGCGAGTGGGGCCGATGGAAGCCGCGAATGCAGCGCCCGCGAAGAGGGCCAGCGCAGATAACCGAACAGAGACCATAAAGCGTAATATATGATTCTCGGCACCGTTATGCAAAGAACTCCGCTCGCCCTCCTGCTTTGCTCGGCCGCAGCCTTCGCGGCACCCCCAGTCCCCGCCAGTCTCTTCAACCAACTCCAGTGGCGCACGATCGGCCCCTTCCGCGGCGGCCGCGTGGTGGCGGTGAGCGGCATCCCCGGCGATCCCGCCACGTTCTACTTCGGTTCCGTCGGCGGCGGCGTGTGGAAGACCACCGATGCCGGCGCCATGTGGTCCCCCATCTTCGACCAGCAGCCCATCGCGTCCATCGGCGCCATCGCGGTCGCGCCATCCAATCCGAACATCGTGTATGCCGGCACCGGCGAGACCGACATCCGCTCGCAGAACGGCTTCGGAGACGGCGTCTACAAATCGACGGACTCCGGCAAGACGTGGCGCAACATCGGCCTTCGCGATACCCGCCAGATCGGCAAGGTGCTGGTCGATCCACGCAATTCCGACCTCGTGTACGTGGCCGCGCTCGGACACACCTACGGTCCGAACGAGGAGCGCGGCGTCTTCCGCTCCACCGACGGCGGGCAGAACTGGCGGAAGGTGCTCTTCACCACTCCGCAGGTAGGGGCGGTGGACTTGGCATTCGATCCCGCCAATTCCAAAGTGATCTACGCCACCCTGTGGAACGGAAGCCGGCCGCCGTGGAGCCAGTACGCCGCTCTCGAGGGCCCCGGCAGCGGCCTCTGGAAGACCACCGATGGCGGCGACCACTGGACGCAGCTCACTGGACACGGACTGCCCGAGGGCATGTGGCGGCGCTCCGGCGTATCGGTAGGCGCGCGAAGCCGCGTCTACGTCGTGATCGACGCGCCAGGCGGCGGCCTCTTCCGCTCCGACGACGCCGGCCAGACCTGGACCCACACCAGCACCGACGCTCGCATTTCCAGCCGCGGCTGGTACTTCGGCGCCGTCACCGCCGATCCCCAAAACCCCGACCTCGTCTACGTGCCTAACGTGGCGCTCTACCGCTCCACCGATGGCGGCAAGACCTTCACCGTCCTCAAAGGCGCGCCCGGCGGCGACGACTATCACGCCCTGTGGATCGACCCCACTGAGCCGCGGCGCATGATTCAGGGCTCCGACCAGGGCGTCAGCGTCAGCGTGGATCGCGGCGCAAGCTGGAGCACCTGGTACAACCAGCCGACCGCGCAAATGTATCACGTGATCACCGACCGCCGCTTTCCGTATTCCGCGATGGGATCGCAGCAGGACAGCGGCACCGCGGCCGTCCTCAGCCGCACCGATCACGGCGGGATCGACGCGCGCGACTGGTACTCGGTCGGCGGCGGGGAGAGCGGATACATCGCGGTCGATCCCCAGGATGACAACATCCTCTACGTCAGCAATACCAATGGCAGCCTCGCGCGTTTCGACCGCCGCACCGCGCAGGCGCAGAACATTACGCCTTGGCCCGTCAGCCGCGGCGGCCCCAACGGCAACATCTCGATGCAGAAGTACCGCTTCCCGTGGACCGCGCCGCTGATCTTTTCCGCCAGCGAGCCCAACACCCTGTACTACGGGTCGCAATACCTGCTTAAAACTACCGACGGTGGATTGAACTGGAGCGAGATCAGTCCCGACCTCACTGGCGACACCCGCAAAGACAAGGCCGCCGCCGGCACGGCGCCGGCACGCGCGAACGCCAAAGCGCTGGGCTACGGCGTGATCTATGCCATCGGACCCTCTCCGCTGAGCCCCGGCCTCATCTGGGTGGGCAGCGACACCGGCCTCATCCACATCACGCGCGACGCCGGCAAAACGTGGGAGAACATCACGCCAAGCGGCCTGCCCGATTGGAGCAGAGTCACCCAGATCGAGGCTTCGCACTTCGACCCCGCGGTGGCCTATGCGTCGGTGGACCGCCACCGCATGGAGGACTACAAGCCTTACGTCTACCGCACGCGCGACTACGGCAAGACGTGGCAGTTAGCCGCCGACGGCCTGCGCGAGCCGGCGTACGTGAACTACATTCGCGAAGATCCGGCGCGCAAGGGACTGCTCTACGCGGCAACCGAGCTCGGTGTCGCGGTTTCCTTCGACGATGGCGACCACTGGCAATCCCTGCAACTGAATCTGCCGGCGGTCTCGGTGCGCGACCTGGTGGTCCACGGCGACGACCTGGTCATCGCCACGCACGGCCGCGGCCTCTGGATTCTCGACAACGCTTCGCCGCTGCGCCAGGCCGACGACAAGACTGGCCGCCACGGAGGCTTTTCTGTACAAGCCGGCCACCGCCATCCGCATGAACCCCGAGGGCTTCATGGGGACTCCCTTCCCGGTGGAAGAGCCCAAGGCCAAAAACCCGCCCGACGGCGCCATTCTCGATTACTATTTCCAATCCACGCCGCAAGGCGATGTGACGCTCGAAATCCTCGACGCCAAGGACCAGGTGATCCGCCGCTACTCCACGAAGGACCGCGCGGATGCAGCGCCGCGTCGCCCCGGCGCCGTCGCCGACGTCTGGATCGCCGATCCGCCGCGCTTCACCGCCAACGCCGGCATGAATCGCTTCGCGTGGGACCTGCGCTATGCTCCGCCGGGCGGTGACGCGGCCGGCGACAGTGAGTTCACCCGGCCGGCACAGGGGCCGCAAGTGATTCCCGGCGCCTACCAGGTGCGGCTCACCGCCGGCGGCCGGAGCTACACCCAGCCTTTGACCGTGATGCTCGATCCGCGTTCTACCGCCACTCCGGCCGACCTCTCGAAGCAACTGGAGCTGAGCCTCGCGTGCATGCGTGAGATGGCGCGCGCCGCTGACTCCATGCGCGAAGTCCGCGCCTTGCGGCGGCAACTCGCAGGCAAGAAGATCACCGCATTGGACGCCGAAGCCGCGAGCCTGCTCGGCGGCGGCGGTGGACGCGGCGGTCGCGGAGGCGGAGGCGGCAACAGCCTCAGCTCGCTATCGAGCCAACTCGGCACTGCGCTCGCCGTGGCCCAGAGCGCCGATCGCACGCCACCCGAGGCGGCCTACACGGTGTTCGGATTGGCCACGCGTGAGCTAATCTTCCAACTCACCGCGTGGAAGGCGCTGCAAGCGAAGGCCGCCGCGTTGCTGAAATAGCCATATCCAGCGTTACCCGGTCGCTTCGTCTTCGTACCGAAAATCGTGCGATCCCTTTGCCACTTGCAATTCTCTCGGGATCCAAGACCAAAGGTGATGTAGACCGGAGCCATCGAATTCACCCCTGTTACCGGGACAATTCGTTCAGCAGCCCGTTGCCGCTACTTCAAGGGCTTAACCCCTCCTCTACGCCCGAGCCCAAACGCGATTCGGTACACATCCGGCATCTGGATACGTCCGTCCCAGATATAATCGAGCACCCCCAGATCCTTGAGGTCCCGAAGGACACCACTAGGACCCTCATCGAAATGCGGTGGTAACAGTTTCACCTCGCCTCGTGTCGCGGTTGTCGTCCCAATGCTCTTCAACGTCCCTGCACCTTTCCAAAGTTCCAAAACATCTGTAACTGGACAGGGTACTGTAATCCGATTCCTCAGAGGGTCCATTAGCGGCTCCACCCACGGATAATCCTCTTGCGTTATCTCCTTGACTCTGATGCGCGAGGCTTCTTGAACACCAGTTTGAATTGCTCGGTAGTGGAGTGCGTATCGCCAGTCCGCCGGCGGTTCGGCACCCGACGCAGAGCGAAGGGCCGCGAAGAAACTCCGGGGGCTGACCTGGTCCCGACTGTCTACTAAATGATTCGGCAACCAACTGTAGGGGACTCCTCGTTTATGGCCATGCTGACCGGCTGCCATTGCCGGGCCCGCGAGAGCGTGAAATACATCTTTCTGCAGCGATTCGTCAATCCTCAACTCATCCGGGAGCGGCCATGCCTCGGTCCCGCTCTTCCAACGCACCGCGAATGTATCGCTGCAGTGCTTGCGAAACGCCTGTCCGTTGTTTGGTTCATTCGCCAAGCATTGAAACAACAATGCGTACAAGTCAGCCCGCTGCCAAGTAAGTGCAACCTTCCTGGCGAGTAACTTTGACGAATCCGGGAATGCAAGGATCTCGCTATCAACGAGCATGTCGGGTCTGACAAACAGTTTCAGACGAACACCGCGATTCGCTAACGTGTCGAGTGCGAGTTGAAACAAAGCTCGCGCAAGCGGTCTTACGCCCGGCCAATCGTCTGCCAGTCGATCAAGGGCGTCAAATAGTATTAGGTGCTTCCGGCCGCTCTTGGCGAGGTCATTCCCCACCTCGTGAAAAAGAGTATCGTAGTCTTCCGGGTTCTCTTCCACCCACCGCACTCTTTCGTCCCATTTCTTGGCGTGGACGGGAAATGGTGCAGGAAAGCGAGTGTGAACAGCGATTACAGCTTGCCAAACGTGTCGCGGGTTATATTTCTTTTGAAGTTGAACCAACACATCTTTCGTCGGGGCATCGCTCAGAGACAATCCAACTCCAAATCCTTGCGAGATCTCAAAAGCGCTCTCAATTCGCACCTCAGGAAAAGCGGTCGCCAAGTAGCGACGGTGGTCTTGTGAGCTCAAAGCCGCCCACCAATGGCTTTTGCCTGCTCCACGCATCCCCTCGACAATCGTACTGTCGGGATTCAATGCGCGGACATGACTGGGAGGCACGTATGTGAATTGTGGTTCTCGTGGCTCCGGGGAGATCTGATCAT
>JBGPKH010000644.1:0-5221 GCA_041485845.1 Bryobacteraceae bacterium | reverse complement strand
CAAGCACGTTTTCTGCGAGAAGTGCCTGGTATTCAAGCCGGAGGAAGTGCACGCCCTGCGCGCGCTCGCCGCCGAGCATCCCAAGCAGACTCTGCAAACCGGCCTGCAGCGGCGCTACAGCTACTTCTACCAGACAGTGAAACAGATGGTGGATAAGGGCATTCTCGGCAACGTCCACCACATCCACGCCCAGTGGCACCGCAACATGATCAACAAGCCCAGCTCGCTGTGGACCATGAAGCCGGGCGGTGAGAAGAACATCGCCAACTGGCGCGTCTACCGCTCCATGTCCGGCGGGCTCACGGCGGAGTTGACGTCGCACCAGGTGGACGTTTCCGACTGGATGTTCGGATCGTCGCCGGAATTCGTCATGGGCCTGGGCAGCCTCGACACCCTCAAGGATGGACGCGACGTCTACGACAACATCCAGTTGATCTACAAATACCCCAAGGGCCAGAAGCTGACCTACTCGTCTGTGAGCACCAACCAGTTCTCGCCGTTTTTCAACGGCACGCGGCCCGAGATGGGTGAGATCATCATGGGCACCGACGGCACCATCGAGATCACCGTGGGCGACGATCTGCACTCCTGCATCGCGTGGTGGTACCGCGAACCTCCCAAGGCCACGGAAGTCGCCAAAGCGGGCGAGAAGGCGAAGCCGTTCGTGGCGGGCGCCACCATGGTGGCCTCGGGCGGCGCCAACGGGCCCATCCCCATCATGACCAGCGACCTGGATTTCACGGGAAACGAAAGCTTCCTCAATCGCGAAGTGAAGTTTGCGCGCCGCTGGCTCACCGCCAAGGGCGTGATGATGCAGGAAGAGCAACGCAACCCTGTCGACACCGAGCTGGAAAGCTTCTTCCAGAACTGCCGCGACGGCAAGCGCCCGCTCGCGGATGTCGAAATCGGCCTGGCCGATTCGGTGGCGGTCATCCTGTCCAACCAGGCGATGGACGAAGGCCGCAAGGTGTACTTCAACGAGATCGAAAAAATGGGGAAGGGGGAGGCGCCCAAGAAGGGTTAGCTTCACACACGGCGTCAGCAGGCCGATTGACAATCGGCCGCAGGTTGACAACCTGCCCCACATCCTACGTCGTGCCGGCACTCCGCCATGGCGAGTGAAGGAAATCGTCGCGGGCTGCGAAGAATTCGAGATCGAGTAGTACATGCGGCTGCAATGTGGGGTTAACCGCTTCCCAGCCCTACAAAGAACACGCCCAGCAGAATCAGCGCCAGTCCCGCAAATTTCTGCCGCGTGAACGGCTCCTTGAAGAACAGCCGCGACCACAGCAGCGTCCACACATACCCCAGCGACACCATCGGGTACAGCACCGAGAGTTCGCCGCCCTTGATGCCGAACGCATAGAATACCGACGATCCCAGGAAAAGCGCCACGCCCAGGATCAGGTTCGGATTCAAAAACCCGAGCAAAGATCCGGTCAGCCGATCCGCGCCGCGCTTCAAAAACACCGCCCCGAACGAGCCGACGATCGACGCAGTGAACACCAGGAGCATGGATCGCAGCAGCCCGGGAGTCACTTTCGCCCTCCCCGCCCCAGTACGGCCACCCCGATCACAATGGTCGCGATTCCGACATTCTTGTAAAGGTTCGGCCTCTCGGGGAGAATGGCGTAGGATAGCAGCGTCACCCACACGTAGGTCAACGCGATAATCGGATAGAGCATCGAGAGTTCGCCCTCGCGCAGGGCCAGCACCAGCATCAGGGTGTTGATCCCGTACAGGGCGTATCCGGCGATCAGGGGAAGATTGGTGACGACAGCCCGCAAATCAGGCTGGAAATGCGTCATCCCGATCTTCATCAGGATTTGCGCGGCGGCGCCCAGAATGGTGCAGGCAAACACCAGCAGAATCGACCGGCGCCGGGCGGCGGGGTCGGCTTGCGGAACGGTAACGGCAGCGGTGCTCAAACGATGGGCCTCGAGGTCTCAAAACAGGATACCAAGGTTTCCGCTAAGATAAGTATCTGTGGATCAAGACCAAGAGAATGTAATCCTCGCAGACGAGGAACGGGCCGAGCCGTCTCCGCCCCAGCAGTTGGCGCCCCAGCGCGGCTTCATAGGCGAGTGGACGGTCACCATCATCCTTCTGCTGTTCGGCACCACCAGCCTGGTGCAGGCGTTCGTGATTCCCACGGGGTCCATGGAAGATACGCTTCTCATCGGCGACCACCTTCTGGTGGATAAGCTCGCGTTTTCACCGAGCGGACCGGCTTCCAAACACGTTCTGCCGTACACCGATGTGAAGCGCGGAGACGTGATCGTGTTCCGCTACCCGGTAGACATCCGCCAGACTTTCGTGAAGCGCGCCATCGGCGTTCCCGGCGACCACATTCACCTCTCCAACAAGCAGCTCATCCTGAACGGACGGCAGGTCGAGGAACCGTACGTATATCACAAGACCGAGTACATCGATACCTACCGCGACAACTTCCCCAGCGAGCCCAACGTGCACGTAGCCGAATCCGCCATGGACATGCTCATGAATCATGTCGAGAGCGGTGAGGTAGTGGTTCCCCCGGGCGCCATTTTCGCCATGGGCGACAATCGCGATTCCTCGCTCGACAGCCGCTACTGGGGCTTCGTGCCGCGTGAGAACATCATCGGCAAGCCGCTGATCATCTACTGGTCGTACGATGCGCCCACCGACGCGCTGGCCGACCCCTCCATCAGCGTCACCCACATCGTCGACCTGGTGCTGCACTTCCCCACCAAGACGCGGTGGAAACGGACCTTCCACCTCATCCACGGCTACCCGTTGAAATAGATGAACTCCCATCACTACGGCCTGATTCTGGCTGGAGGCCGCGGAACGCGCTTCTGGCCGCGGAGCCGTAAGCGCTCCGCCAAGCAGGTTCTCAACGTGGTGGGCGAGCGCTCGCTGATCCAGGCGACGGTCGAGCGGCTGGCCCCCGTCATTCCTCCGGAGCGGTTGTGGATTCTCACCAACGATCATCTGCGCGGCACCATTGTCAAACAGCTCCCCGAAATTCCCCGCAAACAGGTGCTGGCGGAGCCCGCGCAGCGGAATACCGCCCCGGCCATCGGACTGGCCGCCCATATTCTGCACTCGCTGGACAAGGACGCGGTAATGGGCGTGTTCCCTTCCGACCACGTGGTCGGCAAGCCCGCGGTCTATCGCGCGGTGCTGAAGACTGCCTTCAAAGGCGCCGCCGCCGGGAACCTCATGGTGGTGGGTATCCAGCCGCGGTGGCCCGAGACGGGCTACGGCTATGTGGAGTTTCCGGAAGGCACCGAGGCGGGGTCGAGTGCCATCGCGGCGGTTCAGCGCTTCCACGAAAAGCCGGAGTTGGCCAAAGCCGAGCAATACGTGGCGGCGGGCAATTTCTATTGGAACTCCGGCATGTTCTTCTGGCGCGCGGACGTGCTGCTCGATCAGTTGCGCCGCCACCTGCCCAAGACCGCGACTATCCTGGCCGCCCTCCCCCGTTTCGGGGCGCGCCACTTCGCAGCCGCGCTCAAAAAGTCGTTCCCGCTGTGCGAAAGCATTTCCATCGATTTCGCCGTGATGGAGAAGGCCGCCAAGGTCAGCGGGGTGGCCGCCGGGGACTTTGGATGGAACGACGTCGGCAGTTGGAACGCGGTCTACGAGCTGCTGCCGCGCGACGGCTGCGGCAACGTGGCGGCGTTAGACTCGATCTGCCTGGACTCGCACAACAACTTCGTAGACGCCCGCGGCAAGGTGGTGGCGCTGCTGGGAGTGAGTGACCTCATCGTGGTGGACACGCCGGACGCCCTTCTGGTGGCCAGCCGGGGCGAGGCGCAGCGGGTCGGAGAGATCATCAAAACGCTGGAAAGCCGGAAGCGCCACGACTTGTTGTAGTACAGGCCTCCCGGCCTGTCCACTTGCTGTATGGTCTCCTTCATGCCCGACTCCGCGCCGCCCTACACGCTCACCGATACCTGGCACCTCAACAATCGCGTCAACCTGATGCTGCTCGACCAGCTTTCCGGCGAGCAGCTCGCTTACACCGCCAACCCGCGTGCGCGAACCATCGCCGACCAACTCGCGCACCTGCACAACGTGCGTATCATGTGGCTGGAGGTGCAGGCGCCCAAGATCGCCAAGACGCTGGCCAAGATCGAAAAAGGCGCCGCGACCAAGGCCGCGATCCGGGAGGGCTTCACGGCATCCGCCGCGGCCTTCGCCGGGCTCATTGCGGACGCCGAAAAGGGCGGCAAGCTCAAGGCCGCCAAACTCGGCTTGAACGCCTTCTTCGGATATGCGCTGGCGCACGAGGCGCATCACCGCGGGCAGATCCTGCTGCACCTCAAATACGCCAAAATGCCGGTGGACCGTACGTTCAGTTACTCCATATGGGAGTGGGAGAAGATCTGACATCTGACGTCATTGAGAAGCTGTGAAGAACAATTGGGCCACAAATGAACACAAATAAACACGAGAGGCGAGCCATTGCGGCCGGTCGAGATGTCCGCAACCTGTAATGTACGAGATCCTTCAGGAAAGTCGGTCTCGGCAGAAGTCGAGTTGATTCACAACCGAGCCTCGGGGGTCACCCAAAACCGGCCAGTCGGGGTCACCTGAAAACCGGCCAGTTGTAGACCATCATCCAGGACGTTGAACGCGGGCGTGAGGACGCTATCCTCCCGTCATTGTGAGCAATGTCTTGAGTGAGGAAAAGAAACAGCAGGTCATAGCATTGGGGCGGCTGGGGTGGTCGCTGCGACGGATTCAACGGGAAACCGATATCCGTAGGGAAACCATCTCGGCGTACTTGAAGGAAGCCGGGGTTGCGTTGCGGTTGCCGCGTGGTCGCTTGGTACCGGCAAAACCGGCCAAGGAGGTGACTCCCGACCCCCAGGTGGCAAAACCGGCCAGTCGAGCCGACGAGGTGACCCCCGACTCTGGCGCAGAATCGGCGTTGCCCGCAGCGCCGGAGTCACCACCCCATCGCAGGCTCTCGGTGAGTGTCTGCGAGCCCCACCGGGAAACCATCGAGGTGGAACTCTCGAAGGGCCGCAATGCCAAGGCTATTTGGCAGGATTTGGTCGATCGCAGCGGCTTCGCCGGTGGCTATCAGAGCGTCAAGCGCTTCGTTCGCCGGTTTCTTGGCCAGCAGTCGCCGGAAGCCTGCGCGGTGATCGAGACTGCGCCTGGCGAAGAGTCGCAAGTCGATTACGGGACAGGCCCGATGGTGCGCGACTCCCACACGGGTAAGTAT
>JBGPKH010000643.1:0-5221 GCA_041485845.1 Bryobacteraceae bacterium | reverse complement strand
TGATGGTCCGCGGCCTGCAGGTCCGCAATTCAATGCGTCACTCGACCCTGTTCGTGCTCGTCATCGCCACTCTGTCATTGTTTCGCCCAGAAACCCTTGATCAACGCGGGTGGTGTCGTCAATGCCGCCAGCTTTATCCGTGTCACAGCCACCAAACGGAGTCCACCATCAACTCAACCCGTCTGCAAGATGCCGGAACCACGTCGCCTGCCCAGACGCTGCTGGCGAAGAGCAAGCGGGAGTTGGTGATCCTGATCGAGTGGACAGCGCAAAACGCCTCGGGAAAGCCGGTCTGGGTCCAAACCGTACAGGGTTCCGGCTTTCAGCGAGCGCTCCGATGTCAGCTTTGAGGCTCGTCGCGAAGTAACCGTACCGGCTCAGGGGGATGCCACGGTTTGTTGACAAGCCCGGACCCTTCTACGAGCGACGCTGGGCTGAGCGCTGCCGGCAGCTCGCCTGCCAGACCGCGGATCTCGACTGGCCGGCCTTGATTCGGCCGGGTATCCGTGCTACGCGTGGGTCCATGCATCGACGCGACTTGCTGAAATCCGCCGCCGCCGGAGCCGGCCTTCTCATTCTGAAGAGCGGCACGCTGCGCGGCCAGAACGCTCCCAGCAACAAGCTGAACCTGGCCCTCATCGGCGTATGGGGACGGGGAACCGCCCACTACAACGTGCTGAGAAACGAGAATGTGGTGGCGCTGTGCGATGTGAACGACAATCGCACCAAGGAAGCGCTGGAGATTTTCCCCAAAGCCAAGGTGTACTGGGACTGGCGCAGAGTGCTCGATCAGAAGGACGTCGAGGCCGTGATGATTTGCACGGCCGATCACCATCACGCGTTCATCGCCAACTGGGCCATGAACCGCGGCATGCACGTCTACTGCGAGAAGCCGCTGGGAATCACGGTGGAGGAAGTCCGCACCGTACGCGCGAATTATCTGAAGCAGAAAGTCAAGCTCGCGACGCAGCACGGCACGCAGCGCCACGCCTACCCCAACTTCGAGCGCCTGCGCGAGCTGATTCTGGATGGAGCGGTGGGCGAGTTGAAGACCGTCCACGGCTGGGACAGCCGCGTGCTGCCGCGCCCCGGATACCCGCAGGCCGAAGGCATGCCGCCATCCTTCCTGCACTACGAGCAGTGGATCGGGCCCTCGCCCTACCATCCCTACAGCCCCCAGTATTTCGGCGGCTCGTCCGGCATGAACTGCCTGTTCTGGAACATGTACCGCGATTTCGGAGTCGGGCAGATGGGCGACATGGGCGCGCACACCATGGACCTCCTGTGGAATGCCATCGATGCGGGCGCGCCTGCGGCCATCGAGGTCGACCAGGAGGTGAGCGACAAGTACAACCCCGACATCACGCCGGTGAAGCTGAAGGTGAGCTTCGACCATCCTGCCAACGCCTGGCGCGGGCCGGTCACACTGGTGTGGTATCAGGGCGGACTGAAGCCGCCGGCGCCAAAGAACTTCGTGGACGTATCGCGTATCGCCAACGGCGCGATTTTCGAGGGAACCAAGGGAACCATTCTGGCCGATTTCACCAGCCGCATCATCATTCCGAATAACGACGACGGCGACTTCACTTATTACAAACGGCGCGGCAAGGAGGAAACCCTCCCGCTGATCGGCGGCGCCGGGCAGGTGACGCAGGCGGCGGGACGCGGAGGACGCGGCGGCGCCGGCGGGGGCGGACGCGGAGCCCCGCCGGCCGGTCGTGGAGCGGCGGGCGGCCGTGGAGCGGCGGGCGGCCGAGGGCTTCCCGCGGGCTTCACCGCCATGCCCAGTGCCGAGGCCGGGCCGAACGGCTTTCCCGCCGTGCAACTGATGGAAGGCGGAATACCGGCCGCCCTGGGCCTGCCGAACACCACTATCCAGTCCATCTTGCAGGCCGAACAGGCCGGCCGCACAGCCTCCACCGGCGGCGACCTGTTTCAGATGGAGTGGATCGATGCCTGCAAGGGCAAGAGCAACCGCGTGGTCCACGGCACCAGCAGCAAGACCCACTGCGACTTCGATTACTCCGGCGCCATGATCGAGCAGATGCTGCTCGGCCTCGTGGCGCACCGCGCCGGCAAACGCATCGAATACGACCCGGCCACCGGCCGCGTCACCAATGCGCCGGAGGCCAACGACTACCTCAAGCGGCAGTACCGTTCGGGCTGGACGTTGAACGGCTAGCCGTCAGTCTCTTCGCTTTGCCACTGTGGGGCAGGTTGTCAACCTGCGGCCGATTGTCAATCGGCCTCTTGACGCAATGCGGTCCTCACTGCGCCCGCAGCAGCCGGTACTCGATCTTGCGCACCGCCCCCGTCGTGTTGTACGACGCCAACCCCAGCGGCGCGGACAGCTTCATCTCGCCATAGCGAAGGCCGATCTTCCGTCCTCGAATGTTCACGCTGACGATCGGCCGGTCGTCGATCCACGCCTGGATCCGGTCGTCGGTAACCTGGAGCCGCAGCACGTACCATCGGCCCTTCTCGAAGTCGAAATAGGAGCGCGTCTCGTTGTCGGACGCGTCCCATCCATCGATGCTCGAGAGGCCCACAATGTCACCGCCCCAACCGCCGGTGACCCACGTGCAGAAGGAGTCCTGCACCGGGAACGTCAGGCTGGCGAAGAAGTCGCCGCCGTCGAGCCGCGCGCCTTCGAAGCGAATCTCGTAGTTGGACCGGGGGTAGGACCCCGACCACGTGATGCCGGTCATGGGCGCGCCGGGGCCGAGAACGATCTGGCCCTTTTCGATACTAACGGCGCCGTGGCCCGTGAACGGAGTTTCGCGCCAGCCCTGCAGCGACCTGCCGTCAAACAGCGATTGCCACTCGCCGGCCTTCGCGGAGTCTTTGCGCGCATCCTGAGCGGCAGCGGCCAGGCATGCGCAAACGGCCAGAAGCAATCGCGGCCGGAGTATTCGGTTCACCGTTATGGAATATAGCATGGCGCCACGGCGCCACTCAGACCTGGGCCTTCTGGGACCTTCAGCGACCCTCCGTGAAAAGTTGCCGGAGATGGCGCGCACAGTTTGGCTGCGGCTCCGACGCCTCCGACGAGAGTTGCGCCCTGCCCGGCAACGGAAACACCACGGCAGGTCCGGCATCAACCTGCCCGTCTTCACCATATTGTGCAGGTACGCATAATTGCTCGCGCCGATCGTGGTCGACAGTTTCTTGCGTTGCCGCACGTCTCCTGTTTTAGGAGATAGAAAATCCCCTATCCAAGGGGGCTCCATGACCCAGCCGCTGGTGCCGGGGAATCGGCCCTTTACCAGGCTCGGGGCGTCGCCGGTTTTACAACCTCTTTACACCGCCGCGACGATCTTTCTCCGCTTTCCCCCGTAACATTGGCTGAGAAGGAGAAGGATCATGTTGTATCGAGACGCGCACCTGATTGTCGATTTTCAGCGCCAGGCCGCCACCCTGGATTCCACGCCGATGACGCTGACCCGCAAGGAGTACGACCTGCTGGCGCTGTTAGTCAGCTACGCGGGTGTGATTGTTCCGCGGGCGGAGCTGCTGATGCGCGTCTGGGGCTACAGCACCGAGATCCGCACGCGCACGCTCGACGTGCATATCCGCCATCTGCGCAAGAAACTCGGGCCGTATGCCAACCACTACATCGAAACGGTATTCGGAATCGGTCATCGTTTCCAACCGATCGAGACGCCCGCCCTGGCCCTCACGGCGTAACGCGGCCCACTCGCCTGTTCCGCGCTATCACCACCTTTTTATTCAATCACAAGTTCAGAAAATATATTTTGCCAAGCCTTTTGCTGATTCTAAATCGCTTAGGGCGCCTCGCGACCGTGCGCACCTCGGCAGCGCTATTCTCGTCTGCTAGATTGAAATCGAGAAGAGGACCAGCGCTCCCCGAGCGCCAGCCGACGGCCAATCTCGATTGAGCCAGATCGCAATGAAGTTCGGCGGAAGCCTCCTCTTCGCTACTTCCAATCATGCCGTGGCCAGAAGCATGTCACGCTCCGGAGTTGTTATGGAAATACGACCAAATCGCCGGGCGGCTCGCCCATGCCGCCCATGGACCCCCATTTTTCCACATTCCAATCCATTGTATTCAAATGGGAAACTCGGAAATTGGCTTCGTTCCGTCAAACTGCCTGCAAGACAGCCGATTCTCGACCTCACAGCCCTGTTCACCGAAGCCAACGCCGGCACTCCGAAATTGGGTTCGTTCCCCCAAAACGACTCCCGGCTCGCCCGGTCCAGCGCCCCAGATCCCAGTTTTTCCACACTCCAACCCATCACACCCAAAAGGCAAACCGCGAAATTGGCTTCGTTCCGTCAAATTGACCCCCACTGCCGCCGCGTCTTGTACGCAAACGAACCGGTCTTCACATATGACTTTGATTCCCGGCCGGATTTTGATACCTTCATACGGTCTGGGTATGGACCCGCGAACACTCGCGCTTTGGCGAGCAGCGGGTCCCGGGATACGCACATGAAACGAAAGATCTCTCTCACCATAAACGGCAAACCTTACACTGACGAAGTCGAGCCTCGGCTCCTTCTCATCCACTATCTGCGCGAGGTGGCGGGCCTCACCGGTCCGCACATCGGCTGCGAGACTTCGATCTGCGGCGCCTGCACCGTGATGCTCGATGGCAAGACCGTCAAATCATGCACCATGTTCGCTGTGCAGGCCGACGGGCGCCAGGTCCTCACCATCGAGGGGCTCGCCGCCAACGGCAAGCTCGATCCCATCCAGGAGGCCTTCTGGAACGAGCACGGCCTGCAATGCGGATTCTGCACGCCCGGCATGATTCTCAGCGTCAAACAACTGCTGGCCGGCAATCCGAACCCCACCGACCAGGAGATCCGCCACGGCCTCGAAGGCAATCTCTGCCGGTGTACCGGCTATCAGCACATCGTCAACGCGGTGAAAGCCGCTGCGGGAAAGGCGGGCGTCTAGCCATGGCAACCACCATCACCAAGCCCGAAACGCTGGTCGGCAAAAGCATCCGCCGCCGCGAAGATCCGCGCCTCATCACCGGCACCGCCACCTACGTGGACGATATCAAGATGCCCGGCATGCACCATGCCTGCGTCGTGCGCAGTCCCCACGGCGCGGCGCGAATCAAGAGCATCGACGCGCAGGCCGCGCTGTCACGGCCCGGCGTAGTGGCGGTCTTCACGGGCGCGGACATCAAAGACCTCGGGCCGGTCCCGTGCGCCTCCTCGTTGCCCGGACTCCGCGTGCCGCACCATC
>JBGPKH010000642.1:0-5231 GCA_041485845.1 Bryobacteraceae bacterium | reverse complement strand
CTGAAGGCCGCGGGCAGCCAGACCATCACGGCCAGCGACTCCGGCAACCCGTCGCTCGCCGGGACCTCCGGGGCGGTTGCGGTGAGCGCGCCGCCGGCCACCCACTTCACCGTCGCGGCGCCGCCGTCGGCGGTGCCGGGCGTTCCCTTCAACGTCACCGTCACCGCGCTGGATGCCTCCAATAACACCGCGCTTGCCTACACCGGAACCGTCCACTTCACCAGCACCGACAGCGCCGCAACACTGCCGGGAAATACCACGCTGTCGGCGGGAACCGGGACGTTCCCGGCTACCCTGAAGGCCGCGGGCAGCCAGACCATCACGGCCAGCGACTCCGGCAACCCGTCGCTCGCCGGGACCTCCGGGGCGGTTGCGGTGAGCGCGTTTCCGGATCTGGTGATCACCTCCTTGACCGCGGCTCCCACCGCGGTTCCCGGCAAGCAGATCAATACGAGCGTCACAGTGGCCAACCAGGGCACTGCAACCGCGGGCCCGTTCAATGTCGAGTTCTATTTCTCGACGACTCCCGCCATCTCCACCGCCTCCGTGGACATGAGTGCGGGCTGTCCGGTCCCCAGCCTCGCCCCGGGAGCATCGACCACTTGCGCCGGCTCCAGCGGGGTTCCTGCCAACCTCACCCTGGGGACGTGGTACCTGGGCGCCATTGCCGACCCGGCTAATGCCGTCGCGGAATCGAACAAAAGCAACAATTCGCGCCTCGCCGATTCGGGGCCGGTCAAGGTGAGCGCCAACTGGCCGCCCAGCCCGGTCTCGGCAAGTCCAGGATCGGGCGGCGGAACCGCTCAGCCCTTCATCTTCACGTTCTCCGACCCGGACGGCCGGCAGGATCTTGACGTCCTCAATATTCTGATTAATAACTTCCTGGACGGCCGGAAAGCCTGCTACCTGGCCTACAGTCGCCCCTCCAACGTGCTGTTTCTGGTCGGTGACGATGGCTCAACCCTCTCCGGCATGGTGATGAACGGCTCGGGAAGCATTGGCAACAGCCAGTGCATCTTGAGCGGCGCCGGCTCGTCAGTGGGAGGCAGCGGGACCTCGTTAACGCTCACGTTGAATATAAGCTTCACCTCCGGTTTTGCTGGCAACAAGATCGTCTACATGGCCGCACGGGACAGCGTGCAGAACAACTCGGGCTGGCAGGCGTTGGGTACTTGGGGCGTGCCGGGCGCAACAACTTTCCCCGAAGTAAATGGAGCGACTCCGCCGGTTGGGAGCGGTTCCAGCCAGGTATTTACCTTCCGGTTTACGGATACCAAGGGCTTCCAGGATCTGGGAGTGCTGAACATCCTGATCAACAACTTCCTGGACGGGCGCCAGTCGTGCTATCTGGCTTATAGCCGCCCGGCGGGTGTGCTCTACCTCGTAAACGACGCGGGCACGGCGTTGTCGGCGGGGCTGGCGCTGAACGGCTCTGGTACGGTCAGCAACAGCCAGTGCTCGGTGAACGCCGCGGGATCATCGGCCACCGGCAGCGGCAACATACTGACGCTTACCTTGAACATGAGCTTCAGCAGCGCATTCAACGGCAACCGCGTGATCTACATGGCGGCCCGCGATTCGACCGAGGCCAACAATTCGGGCTGGCAGTCCATGGGATCGTGGACCGTGCAGTAAGTGAGCTCACGGCGGCGCGGGTCCCCCTGGACCCGCTCTTCGCTCAGAGGAATCAGCCTCGCGCCAGCGCATGTTTCTTGGCTTTGGGTGACGGAGCGTCCGGAGCCACGGGAACGAGACCGTAGAGCGATCGGCGGCGGCCCTGGCGAAGAAGAACCTGCAACGGGCGCTGGCCGGCGCCAGGCTCGCCCCGGCGCCAGGGGCCAGGCTCGCCCCGCGCGAGTGGGCCGGGGGCCGGTAAAACGGGGCAGGAGCGATGCTCTCCGAACATGATGTGCTACCTTAAGATTTCAGAAAAAACTTTTCAGAGCAATGTCCCGCATTGAATCCAGGTCAGTGGTGCTTTGTGTGTGGCTTACGCTGATAGTCCTGGCAGCGTATGCCAACCACTTTCAGAACGATTTCCACTTCGACGATTTCCACACGGTGTCGAGCAACCCGTATATCCGGAGCCTGCGCTATATCCCGCGTTTTTTCGTCGACCCGCTGCTGTTCAGCACGCTGCCGGATCACGCCACTTACCGGCCGATCATATCCACTTCGCTGGCCATCGATTACTGGCTGGGGTACGGGCGCTCGCGCGCGCTGGCGCGCTTTCCTTTCCACTTCTCCACGTTCGTGTGGTTCATCGTGCAGTTGATCCTGATGTTTTTTCTGTTCCGGCGGATCATGGATGCGGCGGACCCGCATCCTTCGAACATCTGGACGGCGGTGCTGGCCACGGCCTGTTACGGGCTGCACCCGGCCAACGCCGAAACGGTGAATTACATCATCCAGCGCGCGGACCTGTACAGCACCCTGGGAATCGTGGCCAGCATCGTGTGGTACGCGGCTTATCCGGAGCAGCGCAAATACGGGTGGTATCTGCTGCCGGCGGTGGCGGCGTTTCTGTCGAAGGCGCCGGCCTTGATCTATCCGGTGATTCTGCTGGCGTATGTGTGGCTGTTCGAGGGCCATGGAGAACCACGGCGGGACGCCGCGGGGATCGGGCGCAACGTAATCCGCGCCACGCTGCCGGCGTTTCTGGTGACCATCGCGGGGACAATTTTCACGGCGAAGATGACTCCCGCGGCTTACAATCCCGGAGGGACGTCTCCCGCGTTGTACCGGCTGACGCAGCCGCGCATCGCGCTGCACTATTTCAAGACCTTTTTTCTGCCCACCGAGCTGAGCGCGGATACCGACTGGGGTTATGTTTCGGGGCCCTTCGGCCTGGACGCATGGGCCGGCTACCTGTTTGTGATCGGCCTGCTGGCGGTGGCCTTCTACACGGCGCGGCGGCGGGAGATGCGGCCCATCGCGTTCGGTATTTTCTGGTTTTTCCTGGCCGTGCTGCCGACCTCGATGCTGCCCCTGGCGGAGGTGACCAACGACCACCGCATGTTTTTCCCGTTTGTCGGTCTGGCGCTCTCGGTCTTCTGGAGTTTGCGGCTGCTGCTGTTCCGCAAGACGGCGCAGCTCACCCTCCATCATTCCTGGGTGCGGGGCGCGGTGGCGGCGCTGGTGGTGGCGATGACGGCGGAAGCGGCGGGCACGCACCATCGCAACATCGTCTGGAAGACCGAGACATCGCTGTGGCACGACGTGACGATCAAGAGTCCCAAGAACGGCCGTGGCTGGATGAATTACGGCATCACGTTCATGCCGCGCGATTACCCGACGGCGCTCAACTACCTGTTGCGCGCGGAGAGTCTGTATCCCAACTATTACTACGGCCAGCTCAACCTGGGGATCTGCTATGGCGGGATGGGGCGCGACAAAGAAGCGGAGGCGCATTACCAACGCGCGATCGCGCTGTCGCCGCTGTCGGCGGAGCCCTATATTTATTACGCCTTCTGGCTGAAGAGCAGGCTGCGGGTTCCGGAAGCGCGGCAGCAACTGGAAGCTGCCGTGCGAGTGTATCCGGGGGCCATCGCCGCCCGCCATATTCTGATCCAGATGTATTTCCAGGAGAATAAGTTCGCCGAGCTTCGCCAGATGATACAGGAGACGCTGAAGCTGGATCCCCGCGATGAAGTTGCAGCACGCTACCAGGGGCTGCAACCGGGCAGCCAGAATGCTTCGGCGGCGGACGCATTTTCCGCGGAGGGCAATATCGGCGGGCTGCCGCCGGCGCTCCAGGAGTTGCTGGGCGGAGTGAAGGAGCCCGCCAAGGCGGCTGCCAGCAGCCCGCCGGGGACCACGCCCGAACAGCTACTGAACCTGTCGTACGGGTACTGCAAGGGCGGAAACTACGAAATGTGCCTGGGGCTGGCGAAACAGGCGATCGAGAAGCGGCCCCTCTGGGCGGAAGCCTACAATAACGCTGCCGCCGCCTATCTGGCGATGCAACGGTGGGATGAAGGAATCCAGGCGGCCACGCAAGCGCTGCAAATCAAGCCGGATTTCCAGGACGCGAGGGATAATCTGCAGTACGGGGTGACCCATCGCCAGCAAGCGGTTGGCGAGGGCAAGTAGTGGACAGGGTCCCAGGGGGCGTCCTGGCTGTCCTTACCGGTGACGGCACTCGGCCGGGGCCATGATGGGGACGTCCTTAGTCCGCGGGACCTGGTCGTGGATATCTTCGAAAGGAAAATTCATGCCGCGGGTAAAGAGGGGGCGCGCATTCTCCGTTTTTACCGCGCGGGCCAGGCATCGCTGCGGGTGATAGAACCGGACTTCGGGTGTGCCGAGGCCAGTGAGACGGCAGAGGTCCTGAATGCAGAGCGCCGTGGGCTGCCACCACATGCCACCGGAAAACCGGCCGAAATTGGCATAGGAGTGCTCAAAGCAGTCGACGGCGCAAGTCTCGATCAGTAGAACTCCCGAGGGTTTCAGCAATTCCTGCATGGCATACAGGCCGACCATCATGTCGCTCAGGTGGTAGAGAACGCCGGAGAGCAGAATGAGGTCGAGACTTGCGGGCGGGATATGTTCACGGAGACGGTACGCGCTGATCTGGAGGCACTCGATGGAAGGGACCGCAAAGGCGCGGGGGTTAAGGCGCACTGTTCGAGGTGCTCGGGCAGCTCGTCGACGGCGTAAATGTGGCGGGCTGCGCGGTGGGCCATGAGCAGGGAGAGGCCGCCGGAGAAGCAGCCGACATCGGCCACGGTCATGCCGTCGAGGCGTGGGGGCCACCAGCCCCACGCATCCAGCGTGCCGGCGATGCGGAGGTAGTTCTCGAGCAGCAGGCCCTCGACGGCAAAAGGCCCGAAGTCCATGGAATGCCCCCAGCCGTACGGGGAGCGGCGGGCCAGGGCTTCGATTTCGGCGCGGAGGCGGGCGATTTCGGGCTGGGGTGTGGACGGGGGGAGTCGAAAGGGCCAGGGGGCGGTTGGGGGATCGGGCATAAGGGCATGATATCGGGAGCCGGGGGCCGCGGGCCAATGCCGCACGTTATCATATGATCTGTATTTACAAGTTGTAAAGGTCTGATTAATTGTAAGTCCTGTATTGCAATATGATCTGGAATACTATACAATCAGATTCAGCAAATGCCTACGGTAATTGCAGTTGCGAACCAGAAGGGCGGGGCGGGGAAGACGACGGTCAGCGTCAACCTGGGTGCGGGGCTGGCGGAGGCCGGATACAAGGTATTGCTGGTGGATGCGGAT
>JBGPKH010000641.1:0-5233 GCA_041485845.1 Bryobacteraceae bacterium | reverse complement strand
CGCCCCGGGGGACGCGATCCGCGCGGCCTCCGCCACCGGCTTGCCCTGGAGCATCGCTGTCGCCAGCGCCGATCCCGACGCGGAGCTCAAGGAGCTCACCGCTCGCCGCCGCTTCCTACTGTGGGGTGTCGCGCTGCTGGCCGTGCTGGTCTCCGCGGGCAGTTTCCTGATCGCCCGCGCCGTCAATCGAGAACTCGCGACGGCGCGGCTGCAATCGGACTTCGTGTCCGCCGTCTCGCACGAATTCCGCACGCCGCTAACCCTCCTCCGCCAGATCGCCGAAATCTTCACCGAAGGCCGTATCGAAGGGGAGGAGCAGCGCCAGAGCTATTACCGCGCGCAGGGACGCGCCACCGAACGGCTGCAACGGCTGGTGGAATCGCTGCTGGACTTCGGCCGCATGGAGGCCGGAGCCAAACCCTACCGGCTCCAGCCCATCGACCCCGCGCGGCTGGTCGAGGCCGTAGTGAGCGAGTTTCGCCGCGACACGGCTTGTGGCGGTCACCTCATCGAGATGCGCGTCACCGGGCCGATGCCGCCGGTGGACGCGGATCCGGGTGCGCTCACCCACGCGCTGTGGAACCTGCTGGACAACGCCGTGAAATACTCGCCGGATGCCTCCACCGTGTGGGTGGAAGTGGGCCGGCGGGAGAATCGCGTCTCCATCGCGGTGCGCGGTCGAGGCCTGGGCATCCCACGCGCCGAACAGGCTCAGATTTTCGGCAGGTTCGTCCGCGGCGCCGCGGCGCGGGTGAACGGCATCCAGGGGACGGGGATCGGACTTGCCATGGTGCGGCACATCGTCCAGGCGCACGGAGGCGTGGTGCGCCTCGAAAGCGAATCCGGCGCGGGAAGCACGTTCGCGATCCTGTTGCCGGCGAGGAATGGGCCATGCCCCGAATACTGATCGTCGAGGACGAACCCGACATCGCCATGGTATTGCAGGGCGACCTGAAGGTGGAGGGCTATGAAACCGAAATCGCCGGCGACGGCGAGACCGCCATCCGCCGGGCGAAGGAGGGCTGGGACCTCATCCTCCTCGACGTCATGCTGCCCGGGAAGGATGGCTTCGAAGTGTGCCGCGAGATTCGCCGTGCCCGCATCCAGTCGCGCATCATCCTCCTGACCGCCAAGAGTCAGGAGGCCGAGAAGATCATGGGCCTGGAGCTGGGCGCCGACGATTACGTGACCAAGCCGTTCAGCCCCCGCGAGCTGCGCGCCCGCATCCGCGCGGTCCTGCGGCGCGGCGGCGAGCCCGTGCAGCGCGTGTATCGCTTCAACGATTGCGAAGTGGATTTCGACCGCGGACAGTTGCGCCGCTCGGGCGCTCCGGTGGAAACCACCGCTCTGGAATTCAAGCTTCTCTCGGTCTTCATCCGTCGGAGGGAAAAGGTTCTGAGCCGCGAGCAATTGATCGAAGAGGCCTGGGGGCACGGAGTCTTCGTCACCGAACGGGCCGTGGATTACCACATCCTCAACCTGCGCCGCAAGATCGAGCCCGATCCGGCGCAGCCCCGCTATTTGCAGAGCGTCCGCGGCATGGGGTACCGCTTCGATGGATAAGTACACTGTCATAGCTGGAGTTTCTACATTCTGGTCGGTCAAAGTGGGACAGACGATCGGTTTTTGTCGTCTGTCAACCGCTGGCATTGCGCCCCCGCTCCTCTCGACGCCGGGCGGAACCGTCGAATCCGTCATCGTAATTCCGATCGCCCATCCCATTTCCTCGCGCAATCCTAACCATTCCCTGGCGAGCGCCCAACACGCACCGCGTACGCTGTTTGCATGGAGGAACTCATGAAGCACATCGCGTTACTGGCCTGCGGCCTGACCCTGCTCGCCGCGCCCCAGAAGAAGACCGACCCCGAAGTGTCCCTGCAAGCGGCCATTCAAACCGAAACGATCGACGGCGATCTGAACGGCGCCATCAAGCAGTACGCCGCTATCGTCGCCAAATACAAGAACGACCGCGCCGTGACTGCCATGGCGCTGGTCCACATGGCCGAGTGCTATCAGAAGTTGGGCGACGCCGAGTCCCGCAAGATCTACGAACAGGTCGTGAAAGAGTACGCCGACCAGAAGGAAGCGGTAGCCGTCGCGAAAGCGCGCCTCGGCGGCAACGCGACGCCTAACAACACCCGTGTTGTGACGCGCCAGGTCTGGACCGGACCTCAGATTGCAATCTACGCTGCCGTCTCGCCGGACGGGCGGCAGATGTCATTCGTCGATCAGATGACCGGCAACCTGGCTTTGCACGACCTGACCACCGGCATCAATCGCCCTCTCACACACAAGACCGGCTGGAACGAATCGAACGAACAAGCCGAGGAATCCACGTTCTCTCCCGATGGAAAGCGCGTGGCCTACGCCTGGTTCAACAAAGAGGGCCTCTATGATCTGCGTATCGCCTCCCTCGACTCGACGGGATCCGCCGCTGCGCGAATTCTGTACGCGAACGAAGACGTAACCTGGATCGCTCCCGAAGACTGGTCTCGCGACGGTAAGTGGATCGCCGTGCGCCTGGAACGAAAGGACCACACCACGCAGCTTGGGCTGATTAGCGCCGCCGATGGCTCGCTCCGCGTGCTGAAGTCGGTGGGCTGGGGCACGTCGAGCAGGATGTACTTCTCTCCTGATAGTCGCTACCTGGCCATGAGCCTGCCGAATCACGAGGGTTCACCGCAAGGGGACGTATTTGTGATGGCGATTGATGGCAGCCGCGAGATTCCCGTTGTGGTGCATCCCGCCGATGATCAGGCCGTCGGATGGACGCCCGACGGACAGCATCTGCTGTTCTCGAGCGATCGCACCGGCCCTATTGGTATCTACGCGATTGCATTCGAGGATGGAAAGCCCCGCGGAAATCCCAGGCAGCTACATTCGGACATCGGCCGGGGCCGGACCATCGGCCTGACTCGATCCGGGCTGCTATATTTCGCGCTGATGCCCGGAAGTCGGGACTTGTCGATTGCTACCGTCGATTTCCAGTCGGGACGCCTGATCAAGCCAGCCGCACCCGCCGTGCATCAGTTTCTTGGGACCAACTATCAGCCCGATTGGTCTCCGGACGGGCGCTACTTGTCCTACGCGTCCTATGGCGTCAGAGAGAAGGTTGTTGTAAAAATCCATGACAGCAAAACGGGCGACACGCGGGAGCTCGCGCCGCCCTTGCGCTATTTCAACTTTGCGCGCTGGTCCCCCGATGGCAGGTCGTTCGTAGCGCAAGGAACCGACTTGAAGGGGCAGCAGGGAGTTTTCCGGTTTGACGCTCAGACCGCCGAAACCGAGGCGCTCGCGCTCAGCGCGCCCGGCGGACAACTGGATATTCCCCAGTGGTCGCCAGATGAAAAGAGAATCTATTTCATCAAGCGTCCCGACCGGTCGGGAATGAAAGGTTCTCTTGTCGAGCGCGACGTCGCTACCGGAAAGGAGCGCGAACTGCTGCCGCAAACGACTCTCGATTGGTTCAGCCCCGCACCGGATGGCAATCACCTGGTCTACGACGCCACCGATCCTGTCACCAAGGAATCTGTAGTATCCATTCTTCCGATTGCCGGTGGCGGCAGTCGCGATCTGCTTCGCCCCAGCGCCGGCTTCAGCCATCCGTACTGGACACCCGATGGCCGCCTGATTCTTCTGCGCAAAGCGGGCGAGCTCTGGGCCGTCGATCCTGCGGGCAGCGAACCCCGTAAGATCGATCTGGGGGTGAACCGTATTCTGGATTTTCGCGTACACCCGGATGGCAATCAAATCGCATTCATGACCCGCAACGACACCCCGCAGGAAGTGTGGGTGATGGAGAACTTGTTGCCGGCGCTGACCGCGAGTAAATAATGCTGCTCCTTCTGGCCGCCGCCATCGCCATTCCTCTGGGACTGGACCTCTACCTCCCAGTCCCGGAGGACAATCCGCTCACCACCGAAAAGATCGAACTGGGGCGGCGGTTATTCTTCGACCGCCGCCTCTCCCGCGACAACTCCGTCTCCTGCTCCTCCTGCCACGATCCCGAGCGCGCCTTCTCCGACGGCCGCCCCGTCGCAATCGGCGTCTTCGGCCGCCAGGGCCGCCGCAATTCTCCGGCGCTCATCAACCGCGGATACGGCCGCCTCTTCTTCTGGGACGGCCGCATCTCGACTCTCGAAGAGCAAGTCCTCAAACCCATTCAGGACCCCAACGAAATGGACTCGCCCCTCCCCGAAGCCGCGGCGCGCGCAGGCCTCCCAGCGGAAGAGATTTCCCGCGCGCTCGCCAGCTATGTCCGCTCCATCCTCTCCGGCGATTCCCCCTTCGACCGCTTCATCAACGGCGACCGCACCGCCCTCTCGCCCGAGCAGCAGGCCGGCCTGCAACTCTTCCGCGGAAAAGCCAACTGCACCGCCTGCCACGTCGGACCTAACTTCACCGACGAGCGTCTCCACAACACCGGCGTCGCCTGGTGCGACGGAAAATTCGCCGATGCCGGGGCCGGACAGGGCAACTTCAAAACCCCCACCCTCCGCGAGATCGCGCGCACCGCGCCCTACATGCACGACGGCAGTCTCGCCACGCTCGAAGAGGTGATTGAGTATTACGACCGCGGCGGGAACCGCAATCCCGGCCTCGACCCCGAGCTTCACGCCCTGCATCTCTCCCCCGCGGAGAAGCGGGAGATCGTTGCGTTCCTGGGTTGCCTGAACGGCACGATCTACGCCACTCCACACGCAGCAACCGTCCGGGTGCTCGGCAAAGCCTTCGCCTTGCGTTATCTTAGAAATGGAGTCAGCAATACGATCGGGGCGACTAAGGTCCTTCCGCCATCGCTGAACGAGTTGCAGAGCCGGCTCGGGCCCTTCTGCCAAAGTCACGGCGTGGCCAGACTCGAGGTGTTTGGTTCGGTAGCCACGGGCGAAGCACATGCGGGCAGCGATATCGACCTCTTGATCGCGTTTCAGCCGGAAGTACAACTGGGTTGGGAATTCTTTGCATTGCAGGACGAAATGGAAGTGATGCTCGGATCGAGGGTCGATCTGCTCACGCGCCGCTCGGTCGAGCAGGATCACAATCCAATCCGCCGCCGCTCCATCCTCGAATCAGCCCGGGAAATCTATGCCGCCTAGCCCGACTTTCGCGAATCTGATGGGGTACAGCACCGACGCCGGGCTTCCGGAGGCCTGTTAAACAAGGGTTTCGCTCCAATCACAGACCTCTACATGGCTAGATGAAAGAATATGCCACTCAACCATAGCCGCTCCGG
>JBGPKH010000640.1:0-5234 GCA_041485845.1 Bryobacteraceae bacterium | reverse complement strand
CCACCGTACTTCTGCCGCGTCGCGACGTCATCGTGCGCCAGGTCGCGCTTCCCGGCGTCACCCCCAAGGATATGGACAGCGCCATCCGCTTCCAGTTGGACTCTTTGCACCCGTATGGCGACGACGAGATCTCCTGGGGCTGGTCGCCGCTCGGTTACGGCTCGGTGCTCGTGGGCATCGTAAGGCGCGCCACCGGGGAGCGCTACCATCAGCTCTTCACCGAGGCCGGCATCGCGGTCTCCAGCTTCACCTTCTCCGCCGCCGCCGTACACGCCGCCATTCGATTGAACGGCGCCTCGGGCGAGGGCTTCGTGGCGCTCAGCCGCTCCGCCACGGGCGCCGTGGAAGTCTACGGGGAAAGCGCCTCGCGCCCGGTCTTTTCCGCGGAGTTCGACCTGCCCGCGCAGCGCGCCACGGTGCTCGCGCTTTCCGAATTGCGGCTCCCGCCCGAAACCGCCGCGCTGAATCTCGAACAGGTTTTGCCCAAGCCGGAAGTCAATCCGGTGGAGAACGATCTTTCCCGCAACGCACTGCCGTATGCCACGGCGCTGGCTGGAGCCTGTCCCCGGCTCGCGCCGGCGGCGAACGTGCTTCCCGTGGAGCATCGCCGCTTCAGCTCGCGCAAGGCCTTCATCCCCACTCTGGTGTTCGCGGGCATCGCGCTCGCAGCCGCGATCGCCGGTGTCGCCTGGTCCGCCTGGTCCGACCGCCAGTACCTCAAGAAGTTGAATGCCGAGATCGCACGCCTTCAACCGCAGGCCTCCCGCGCCGCCGCCCTCGACCGCCAGATCGACCAGGCCCGCGCCCGCGCGCAACTGCTCGACCAGTTCCGCCAGCAGACCCGCATCGACCTCGATTCCCTCAACGAGCTCACCCGCCTCATGGAGCCCCCCGCGTGGACCAACGCCATCTCGCTCACGCGCGATTCGGCCCGTGTCGCCGGCGAAGCTACCGTGGCCGCGCCCCTGCTGAGGATCTTCGATTCCTCCCCGTTTTTCGAGGGATCCACCTCCGACCTGATCCAGCGCAGCCCCAGCGGCGCCGGGGAGATGTTCCAGATGCACATGAGCCGGAGGAGCCGCAAATGACCGCCGGCACGATCGACCGCAAAACGCTGCTGCTCCTCCTGGCCGGCGTCGTGCTGCTGATCGCCGTGCTGCGCTATCGCGTGTTTGGCGACCCGCAGACGCAGGTGGTCGCCCCCGCCGATTCCATCCCCATGGCCGAGCAGCGCCTGCAGCGTGTTCGCCAACTCGCCGCCCTGGTCCCCGGAAAGGAAGCCGTGCTCAAGCAGGCCGCCCTAGAGCTGGCGACCCGCGAGCGCGGCCTGCTCACCCCCGACACCGCCGAGCAGGCCAAAGCCCAGCTCCTCGACGTGATCCACCGGGTGGCCGCCGCTAACGGTATCGATGCCCGCGGCCTGGAACAGTCCAACGTCAAGCAGCTCGCCAACGATTACGGCGAGGTCTCCGTAGGCGTCACCTTCAACTGCGGCATCGAACAGCTCGTGAATTTTCTCGCCGCCATCGCCAACGAGCCGCAGATTCTCGCCACCAACGAGATCCATGTTTCCGGCGGAGGCGACAAGAAGAAAAATGTGCTGGTGCGGCTGAGCCTTTCGGGCGTAGTGCCGAACCGGCTGGCGCCCGCCAAGAGAGGAGTGGGAGCGTTTTGAAGCGAAAGTTGTGGATCCTCAATATCGTGCTGGTGGCCATCGCGGTCTATGCGGGCCTCCAGTTTCGCAAACAATGGCAGGCTGCCAAGGCGCGCGAAGCCGCCACGTTACACGCTCCGGCAAAAGTGCTCCCGCCGCCTCAATACACCCCTCTTCATGCCGGCGCTCCGGTAATGTCTACCAGCTACGCGGACGTCGCGCAGAAGTTTCTCTTCGACAAATCGCGCAACCCCACGGTGGTAGTCGAAGCGCCGCCCGCGCCGCCTCCCAAACCGGTGCCCGCGCTGCCGGTCTATCACGGCATCATGAACCTCGGCGGCGGCACGATGGCGGTCCTCAGCGTGAGCAAGGATGCTCCGCACCAGACCATTCGCCCCGGCGAGGCCATCGGCCAATTCAAGCTGGTGGACGTCAATAGTGAAGAGATGACTTTGGAGTGGGAGGGACAGACGATCCGCAAGAAAGTGGACGAGCTCACCGCCCCCGCCGCGCCGGTGGAAACCGCCGCGGCCGCGCGCGTGGAAGCGCCCGCGGCCGCGACTCCTCCGCCCGCGCCGGTCAAGAGCGGCCCCGGAGAGATCACGCAGTTTGGCTTCAAAATCTGCGCGGTGAACGACGGCAACGCCGAAGGAACCGTAATGGAGGGGTACAAAAAGGAAATGCACACCACGCCCTTCGGCCAGTCCTGTACCTGGCAGCCGGTCGGAAAGTAACGAAACCAATGAACTCTCCATCTGAATCGAACCCTTGCCGAGTGGGGCAGGCAATCCTGTCTGCGGCCGCCTTTCAGGCGGCCCGGCGATGCGTTGCCCTGGCCGCTCTCCTTCTCCTTCCGCATTTGGCTACTGCCCAGGAGCCCCAGCCCGCTGCTGCGCCCCAGCCCGCTCCTGCCAAGGAAGCCCCCAAAATCGAAATCCCCGCCGTCGCCGTGAAATCCGCCGACGGCTTCTACCGCTACACCGGCCCCACAGGCAAGAAGTGGATCTACCGAAAGACTCCCTTCGGCATCGCCCGCACCGAGGACAAGCCCGCGGAATCCTCCGAAGACGTCAAAGTCACCGAGGACGGCGACTCCATCCGCTTCGAGCGTCCCAGCCCCTTCGGCGCCTACAAGTGGGAACGCAAGAAAACGGAGCTGAACGAAATGGAACGGGCAGCCTGGGACCGCGAGAAGGCCCGTGCCGCCAAACAGGACATCGCGAAATGAGTCTCTTCAGCTATCTTCGATTCGCCACGATCGCAAGTGTCATGGCCGCGGCCCTCAGGGCACAGGCGCCTCCGCTCATCTACGTTCCGCCGCCCCCCACCGAGGCGCCTAAGCCGCAGCCTGCGAGTCCCCCCAAGCCCGCGGCCCAACCCGCCGCCCAGCAGCCCGCCGCGCCCGCGCCCGCGCAGGTGGCGGCCAAAGAGGGCCTCCTCAGCATGAACGACGTCTCGCTCACCGAGTTCATCAAAATCGTCGCCCAAATGCTGAAGATCAACTATATTCAGGACCCGCGGGTAAAAGGCTCGGTGACTCTCTACACCTACGGCGAAGTGAAACCAGTCGACCTGATGCCGCTCCTCGAGACGGTCCTGCGCATCAACAACTTCGCCATCGTCCAGGTGGGCGACCTCTACCGCATCGTGCCCACCGCCGCGGTGTCCCAGCTTCCCATCGACCCGGTGACCAATGCCGACCCCAAAACGCTCCCCGACGACGAGCGCATGATCCTCAACCTGGTCTTCCTCAAGTACGCCACCGCAACCGAATTGGATAAGCTCATCAAGCCTTTCCTCGGCGAAGGAGCCAAAGACACACCCTACGAGCCCGCCAACCTGCTGATCATCGAAGATAACGCGCGCAACATGAAGCGCACCATGCAACTGATCGCCATGTTCGATTCCGACACCTTCGCCGGCCAGCGCGTGCGCCTTTTCGAGGTCACTAACAGCCGGCCATCCGACCTGGTCAAAGAACTGGAGAACGTATTCAAAGCATTCGCGCTCTCCGAAAAGAATTCGGCGGTGCGCTTCATCCCGGTAGACCGCATCAACACGCTCATTGGGGTGGCGCCCAATCCCGGCATCTTCGTGGAGGTGAAAAACTGGATCGATAAGCTCGACGTGCCGGTGAAGATCGCGGCGGGCGCGGTGAACAACTACTTCTACCGTATGCAGTACGGCCGCGCGGAAACCGTGGCCATGGCCATCATGGCGCTCTACAGCGGGAACACCATGGCGCTGGCGTCCATGGCCATGATGATGAACGGCGGGGGCGGCACGTATGGCGGCGGAATGTACGGCGGCGGCGGAATGTACGGCGGCGGCATGGGTGGGATGGGCATGGGCGGTGGCTACGGCGGCATGGGGATGAGCTACAACGCCGGTGGCAACCCCTACGGCTATAACTACAACAACCCCGGCGGCTCCGGCGGCTTTCTTCCGCCTCCCATCAACACCGCCGGCGGGGGCGTGGCGCCGCAAACGGCCGCTGGTCCCGGCCTTACCGGCAGCTATCTGGGTGACGCATCCGGCAACCAACCGGGTGGTCAGCGAATCCCGCACATCATCCCCAATCCGTTCGACAATACGCTGCTGATTCAGGGCACGCCGCAGGAATGGGAAGGTATTAAGAGCCTGTTGCGGCAGCTCGATGTTCCCCCGCGCCAGGTGCTCATCGACGCCAAGATCTACGAGCTGGATTTGAACGGCGCGTTCTCCGCGGGCCTCCAGTCGTATCTCGACAAAAGAGACACCGGGTCCGTGGGCCGCACGCTGACCGCGGCTGCCGGCGCCGCCGGCTTGAACCTTTCCGTGGGAGCGCTGGTCCTGCGCAGCCACGAGCTTCTGGGCGTGTTGAGCACCGCCGAATCGCGCCACCAGTCGCGCGTCATTTCGGCCCCCAGCATCATCGCCACCGACAGCGTCGAGGCCACCATGAACGTGGGACAGGACGTTCCGGTGCTCACCTCGCAAGGCGTAGCCGGTGGCGTGCAGCAGGGCGGCAATTCCCTATTCACCAATACGGTCAGCACCCGCAGCACCGGTGTGACCCTGGGGATTATGGCCCGCATCAATTCGAGCGGCGTGGTCACCATGGTCATCAATCAGCAGGTCAGCACGCCCCAGGGGACCACCACCAGCAGCATCAGCTCCCCGTCCTTCTCTACGCGCACTTTCCAGACCCAGGTCACCGTGCAGGACGGCGACACCATCGCCATCGGCGGCTTCATCGGTGAGACCAAGACCGACGACTCCACGGGCGTGCCGCTGTTGCACCGCATTCCCCTGCTGGGCGCGGCTTTCGGCTCCAAGAGCAACAGCAAAGCCCGCACCGAGCTGATCATCTTCCTCACGCCCCGAGTGATCTACGACACCAATCAGATTCAGGACGCCACCGACGAGATCAAGAGCAATTTGAAGCGCATCCAAAAGATCATGCGCGACGAAAAGTAATTGGGCTCTGAGCGAGAATCTGACCGAACCCCCATTTTTAGGCAACTCTGTTCACCCGCTGTACCGCCACGAACTCGACGTTGGTCACCGCCATGCGCTTGGCCTTCAGCAACAGATACCT
>JBGPKH010000639.1:0-5243 GCA_041485845.1 Bryobacteraceae bacterium | reverse complement strand
TTCTCGAGATCGTTGTGCTTGCCGCCGGCGCGCACGCATTTCTGCGAAGTGGCCGCGCGATTGTAGTCGCGCTTCTCGAGGCCGAGGAATACGTCCTTGAACTGATTCATGCCGGCGTTGGTGAACAGCAGGGTGGGGTCGTTGGCGGGGACCAGCGAGGAGCTGCGGACCACGCGGTGGCCCCTTTCGGCAAAGAAGTCGAGATAGCGCTGCCTGATTTCGTGACCTGTCACGGAGATTCCTTGTGGGTGGACTATGTTCAATTGTAGCTTGTGCTAAAGCGCGAACGCGGCGGTGGCGAGTTTCTTGGCGTGCCGGGCGATATCGGCGGGCCACAGCGCGGCCATTTCGTCGAAGCGGCGGCGGTTGCCGGCGAACAGAGCTCGCGAGGCTTCCTCGAATCCGGGCTCATTTCCCGCCATGGCGGAGAGGAATCGGTACGCTGCCTCCTGCGCGCGGCGCACGCAGTCGCGCCCGGCGTTGGTACGGCGGGCTTCTTCGACGAGCTTGCGGAGCGCCACAGACGCGCCACCCGACTGGCCGTTGAGCCAGTCCCAATGCCGCGGCAAGAGGGTGACTTCGCGCGCGACTACGCCCAGCCTCGGCCGGCCGGGCCGGCGCGGGGATTCGGAGGGTTCGAGACGTTGAAGAACGTCGTCGGGAGTTCCGCGAAAATCCACCTCGACCAGTTCGCTGGTGGCATCGTCGAATATCAGCACGGGGGCGAGGCTGCCGCCATCGATGACGGCTTTCGCCTGGAGGGCGACGTGCGGCAATTCGCCTGTGGCAATGCAGTGGGCGCCTTCGAAAGCGGTGCAGGTGAGAGTCATAGTTTTACCCGGACGTAAATAATTATATCCGGGTAAAACTGGCTTTGTCAACTTGACAATTTCATAACATCTGCGAGGCGTTCATCATCTATGATTACGAACTTGCGGGCGCATTTTCCCGATCGGCGAACCTTGCTGCTCACGTGCGGTGTATCGGCGCCGTGCGTCATGCTGCTGGTTCTGGGGATCTGGATCATGCGGCAAGATCGCGAGCTGGCCGAAAAGCGGGCTGCCGACGATCATGGGCGGATCGCCACTCTGGCCGGCCAGGAGCTGTCTGCCAGGCTGGAAAGGCTTATGGTTCGAGCCGTAACGGGCGAGGTCAAGCCGGCGGATCGGGACATCGCGCTGGTCGGCTCCCTTGAATCCGGGGCCGTCCGTTTTCCATGGCAACGGGAAGCTGCCAGCCTGGCCGATCGCGAGCCGATTGCACGCGCAAGAGCCACTCTGTTATCCGTGACTGCCCTTCACAAGGCTGGCAGGGACCGCGAGGCCTCCGCCGCCGGAAGGGGCCTCCTCGCAATGCCTGCCCATATCGCGGATGAGTACGGCGTTCCTTACTTCTTCTACGCTGCCAAACGCATCGCCGGCTCTCCAGAGGCGAGTCCGGACCTTCTGCGGAATCTCGAAGCTGCTCTGAACGGAGCATGGCTGCCGCCCGCGGCGACATACATGATCGCCGATATCGCTCGGCAAACGGGTCGGGCCGGCGATGCTACCCAACAACGGGCATTGGCGCGGGCGAAAGAGATCGAACGCGCGATGAGCATGCTTTCCGAAATCGCCAGCCGTGGCTCCCCGCCGCGCATATCGCTGGACGCGGAAGAGGGGCTCCTGGCGTCGATGGCGGAAGCGGGCGGCGGAAAGAAGATTGTTGCGGCGGTCCGGGCTTCCTCGGTGTTGAACTCGATCAGCCTCCCTTCCGGCGCGCGCTGGGCGATGGGAAGCGGCAACGGTGGACTGCCCGTTAGCGATGCGGCGCCGCAACTCAAGATTCAATTCGTCGGCCCTGCGCCCAATGAGAGCTTCTTCCCGCGGCAGCTACTTTATGCCGGCGCCCTCGGGCTGGTCTTCCTCACGACCGCGCTCAGCGCGTTTCTGCTGTACCGCGATATGCGGCGTCAAGCGGGTCTCGCCCGGCTCCGTTCGGCTTTCGTATCGAGCGTTTCCCACGAACTGAGAACGCCGATCGCCACCATCCGGGCCTATGCCGAAATGCTCGATATGGGAAGGATCGAGGCAGCCCAGCGGCCCGCGTATTTGAAAACGATCATCGGTGAGAGCGAGCGGCTCGGCCGGCTGGTGGAAGGGGTCCTGGAATTCTCGCGTCTGGAACAGGGCAAACGAACTTACCGCTTCGAGCCCGTGCCGTTGAACGAAGTCATCCAGTCGGCGGCCCAGGCAATGCACTGCGCGCTGGAGCAAAACGGCTTCCAGTTAAGGATTGACTCGCAGTCGGATCTCTGTGTGAGCGCCGATCGCCACGCCATGGAACAGGTCTTTATCAATCTACTGAGCAACGCGATCAAGTACTCAGCCGCGCGCCGTGAAATCGATCTTGGTGTGCGCCAGGAGGGAGGCAATGCGATCGTGCAAATCCGCGATTATGGGGTGGGCATCGCGCTCGAACATCAAGAACGCATCTTCGAGCGCTTCTATCGGGCGGAGGCGCCGGACGGGCGCAGAGTGCCGGGTGTAGGTCTCGGCCTTTCCATCGTGGAGCAGATCGTCACCGCGCACGGCGGCAGGGTGGCGGTCGAAAGCGCGCCGCGCGAGGGCAGCGCCTTCTCGGTTATACTGCCGCTACACGCATGAGCCGCATTCTCATTGTCGAGGACGAGGCCGCGCTGCTTCGCGCGCTGGTGGATAATTTCCGGTTTGAATCGTACGAGGTGATCGAGGCCGCGGACGGCGAGACCGGCTACCAAAAGGCCCGGGAGAACAGCCCGGACCTGATGATACTCGACATCATGCTGCCGCGCATGAGCGGCTACGATGTGTGCCGCCGGCTGCGCGCGGAAGGCGTGCAGATTCCGATTCTGATGTTGACGGCTCGCGGCGACGAATCCGATCGCGTGATCGGTCTCGATCTCGGGGCCGACGATTACGTCACCAAGCCTTTCTCCGTGCGCGAGCTGAGCGCGCGTGTGCGGGCGCTCTTGCGGCGCTCAGGCGCCAGCGTGACGCAGGCGGATGAGCTTCGGATCGGCGATGTTCGCATTGACTTTCGTACTTATGAGGCCCGGCGGGGAGGGGAGTTACTCGACTTCACGCGTAAGGAATTTCAGCTCTTGCGGCTCCTGGTTTCGCGGCAGGGATCGGTCGTGACCCGCGATGCACTGCTGGACGAAGTCTGGGGGCAGGAGTCCTATCCGACGACGCGCACGGTCGATACGCACATCGCCAACCTGCGCGCAAAAATCGAGCCGGACCCGAAACGGCCGCAACACTTGATTACGGTACATGGGGTGGGTTACCGATGGGTCCCGTAACTTCACAAAGAATTGACAAATGGCAAAGGTTGTCTTGACAACTCGAAACACAAGATCCGGCACACTGCCACATATGCAGTCCACCGAAAGGAGAAAGACGATGAGTTTTCGAAGCGTATTACTGATATGTGGGATGGCGGGCGCGATTCTGGCCGCGGACTCCGGCAATGACCTGTTCCAGAAGGGCCTGGCCAAAGAGCGCGCCGAAGGCGACGTCCGCGGCGCGATTCAGTTGTACCAGCGTGTGGCATCGATGCCGGGCGTGGAGCGCAAGCTCGCCGCCGAGGCGCTGTTTCGAATCGCGGAGTGCCAGCAGGGGCTGGGCAATGCCGAGGCGCGCAAGACGTACGAACGCATCGTTCACGATTTTGCGGATCAGCGGGACGTCGCGGGGCGGGCCGGCAATCGCCTGGCCGCGCTGAAGCCCGGCGCGACGCCTGTTTCCACGGAATTGTCCACGCGGCGCGTCTGGGTTCCGCCCTCCGCCGGCCTCCTTGCGGGAAGTATCTCCCCCGACGGGCGCTTCCTTTCGTACGCAGACCTCACCGGCGGCGAGCTAACCGTTCGCGATCTGGTCACCGGTGAGACGAGGCAGGTAACACACAACCGCACGTCTGAGAACCCGCGCGAATACGCTCACATTTCCGTAATTTCGCCCGACCAGAAGAAAATCGCATTTGCTTGGGGCTCGCTCAGAGTCATCGACTGGGATGGATCGAATCAGAAAACGCTATACGGCAATTCGGAAGTATACTTGGTTCCCAACGCCTGGTCATCCGACGGGCGGGAGATTCTGGCCACGATCTCAACAGGCCGCGCCCGCACGAGACAACTCGCTTGGATACCGGCAACCGGCGGACCGCCGCGGGTCTTGAAGACATTTGGATGGCAAGCGCAAGCGCTGGGACCGGTAGCAGCCGTCTCTCCCGACGGCCGGTTTATCGCCTATGATGCCGCCACTAGCGAAGGCAAGAACCGTGCGATTTACGTTCTCGCCCGAGACGGCAGCTCCGAAACGGCAGTAACGGATGGAGTGGCCACCGATGAAGTATTCGGATGGATGCCTGACGGCAAGGCGCTCCTTTTTGCCACGAATCGTACTGGAGCCCGCGAACTATGGACGCTGCCCGTTCACGAGGGAAGGAAAGCAGGCGAGCCGTCTTTGGTCAAAGCGGACCTTGGCCGGGTCGATCCGCTCGGGATCACCAGGGACGGATCGCTTCTTTATAGCCGCCACGTCACTGAGGGGCAGGTTTACACGGCATCAATCGACTGGAACAAAGGCAAGGTGTCAATTCCGGTTTCAATCGCCCGTGGAGTTGTTCCGGAAGGCGGGGCGGACTGGTCTCCCAATGGAAAAGAGGCCGCCTATGTCGCGCACCGTGGAACGGAAAGAGAGTCGAACGACCGTTTTGTAGTCGTCCATTCCTTCGAAACCGGTCAGGATCGGGTGGTCGGTCCCAAAGAACAATTCAGGATTAACGACGGCTACTCATGGTCGCCGGACGGGAAATCTTACCTGGTTACCGGTACGGATGCCAAAGCACGATACGGTGCGTATGGAATCGACCTGAAGACCGGCGATGTCCGTGTACTCGTTCAGCGGGAAGTCACAGTGCAGCAGCCACAGTGGTTTCCAGATGGCAAGCAGATCATCTACGTGCTGACGGAAGGGCGCGGCGTCTTCATCCGGAATCTGGAAACCGGAACGGATCGTGAAGTTCAGCTTGGTATGCCGGCCGGCACGCGCGTCACTGTGGCGGTATCTCCCGACGGCCGGCAGCTCGCATTTTCACCGTTTGCCGCCCCGATGGATCAGGGCCTCGAAGTTGATATTCGTTATCGAACCCTTTATGTGATGCCGCTGCCGGATGGCCTCCCCACGCGCGTACACGAACTTGTTTCCGGTGAACGCGGGACG
>JBGPKH010000638.1:0-5250 GCA_041485845.1 Bryobacteraceae bacterium | reverse complement strand
TCATGTCAGAAAACCTCATGGAAGGGCAAGTGCAAGGACGGAACCGGACCGAGTCGCCGCCGGCACTCCGGGTCCCGGCAAAGGCGCCATCCGCTGCGCGCCCGCCAGGGATTCGTATCGGTTACACGGCGGCGGGCTCGCAGCCGGCGAGGTTGGCTGCGCATCGCGACAAGGTGAGAAATGGGTATCTGTTCCGCCCAACATCGTGCTGATGGCGGTCAGATGGAGCACGCTTGACCGCCGGCCGCCGCTTCAGCCGTGAGGCCGCTCTACTCCGGACGCCCGAAGGTCTTCCGAATCTCCGGGCAGTCCAGGTTGTCCATCGTGCAGAATCCCGCCACCCCCTGACGCATCTTGTTCAGATCCGCCCGGGGCAAACTGCCCGCTATTTCCGCCAGCAGCTTTTTGATCTTCGGCAGGTATTGCCGCACCACGGCCCATTCCTTGATCACCACCGCCGGCGATTCCAGCAGCAGCACCTTGATCTGCTCGTCCATGTGCCGCGCGCCCGCTTCGGGGGCGGAGCCCGAGATGTTGAAGTATTTCGCCGCGGCCGTTTCTTTGCCGTCCAGAACCAGCACGAACAGTTCGTCGATGAGTTTGTATGCCGGTCCTTTCGGGAGAAAGATCGCAGCCGGTTGCTTCTGCTCCAAGCCGGCGATGGCCTCCAGGTCCCAAATCATCTCGACGCCCTTCTTGCCGGCGGGAAGTGCGTCTACAAACTCCTTGCTCCCGGTCCGCCCATCCTTGACGTACAGGACAGTCTGGCAAACCAGTGAAGCCAGCCGGTCGCCCGCGGCTTCCTCGCAGAATGGCTGGACGGCCTTTTCGTCCTTTTGCCCCGCGGTGTCGGAGAGGCACTGAAAGAAAGTTCGGTATGCCTCTCCGATCGTCTGTTCTTTTGCAGAGTCCGGAAGAGTTGAGTTTGTCCCGCCCAGCAGCGTGAGAACCTTGCGCGGGTTGGCGCCGCGTTTGGACAGCGCCAGCCACTCGTCGTACAACCCTTTCTGGACGCTGCAGCCAGACGCATCCGCGGCGGCCGCAGCGGTTGCCAGCAGCAGCCCAAGAAACGCCTGGCCCCCAGCTCTACTCATCCACACGCCTCCAAGACCGAAACGATGCATGCAATCAGAACGTCAGCTTGAGCCCGAACTGCAACTGGCGCGGATCGAACTGGCTCAGCACCTGGGCGAACGTGGGATCGTTCATGATCCGTCCCACCAGGTTGAAGTTCGGATGGTTGACCGTGTTGAAGAACTCGGCCCGGAATTGCAGGTTCAAACCTTCCCGGAGCCGGATGTGCCGCGCGAGCACCACATCCGCATTCACCAATGCGGGCCCGATCAGCGTGTTCCTCCCGGCGTTGCCGAACGTGCCGGCGGCGGGCAGTGAGAAGGCCGAAGTGTTAAAGAAGCGGGCGGTGCTCTTTTGATCGCCGGCCAGTCGCCAGTCGACTCCGGGGACGGCGTTCGGGCGCACAAAAATCCCTCCCGTGCCGGCGCCCACTCCCGCCGTGTCGCCCTTCAGGTTCAGCGTAAACGGAAAACCGGTTTGCAGGGTCAGAATTCCGGACGTCTCCCATCCGCCGAGCGCCTTCGAAGCCAATCCATACCGCAAATATCGCTTGTCGCGGCCGAACGGCAGTTGGAAAACCACCGTGTTGACCAGCCGGTGACGGGTATCGAAGTATGCCAGCCCGCGCTCACCGCGCAGGTTGAACGAATCCTGCGGCGGCGAGTTCTCGGCGCCATTGACGCCGCCGGCATTGCGGAATTGCGGCGCGTTGCTGATGGCCTTCGAAAAGTTGTACGAGGCCAGCCACGACAGGCCCCCGACGAAGGGTTTCTCCACGCGCACAAACAGCGCGTGGTAGTTGGACTGTGCCGAGTGGGGCAGGTAGTTGACGAAACCAACCGGCACGCTGTTGCCCACTACGTTCAAATACGGCGGGAACACCGTTCCGGGAGCGTACTGCACGCCCAGGAAAGGCCGCCTCGGATCCACCGCGCCCGTGCCTGCCCGCGCATTGTTGGGTTGCACGTTCTGCTCCAGCTTCAGTCCCAAAGACGCCAGGTAACCGGCTTCGAACACCATCCGGCGCCCCAATTCCCGCTGAATGGTAAAGGTCCACTGCAAGGAGTAGCTGGTTCGTTGATTCAGATCGATTCCCGCCTGTTGAATCTGCGTCGGTCCCAGCACCGGGAGCCCGAAGATGTCGAATCCGCGGTATTGGGGAACGAAATTGTTGCTGGTCAGCGTCTGGGCAAGATTATCCGGCAGGCCCGCGGCCAGGCGGAAGAGTCCGTTGAAGTCGGAAGCGGCATAGAAGACGCCGCCGCCGGCCCGCACCACGGTCTTCGGATTCACCGACCACACCACGCCCATGCGCGGAGCGAAGTTGTTGTAATCGGTGTGCGCGCAGCCCTTGGGGTAGCCCGACTGCCCGCAGATAAACAACTGCGGCATATAGAAGCCGGTCTTGCCGGAAGCGAAGATGGCTTCGGGCGAAGGAGCCGTGCTGTAATCGATGCTCGACATCTGCTGACGAACGTCATACACCGGCGGAGCCAGCTCGTAGCGCAGTCCGAAGTTCAAGGTCAGCTTCGGAAGGACGCGGAAATCGTCCTGGATATAGGCGGAGTACACCTGCTGCCGGCCGTCGATGCGGCTGGGGCCGACGGCGCGGTTGGCGACGGCGGGCAGACCGAGCAGCAGGCTGGCAAGCGCATCGCCGGTGCCGTCGTTGTTCGCGGTGCGCGTGGTGAAGCCGTTGGTGAACTGGAAATTGGCCAGCGAGTTCGGCGCTTCGTAGCGGTTGTACTGCACCTGCAAAACTTCGCCGCCGAATTTCACGGCGTGCCGGCCGCGCTGCCAGAAGACATTGTCGTAAAGCTGGAAGGTGTTGTCGCGCACCAGCACGATCCCGCCGCCCGTGGTGCCCACGAAGCTCCCGGCGCCGCCCATGGTCGGGTAGCCGGAGACGATGAACTGCGGCAGGTGCGCGGACTGCCCGTTCACGCTGAAATCCAATTCCGGAAGGCCATTGATCTGGCGGAAGCGGTTGAAGGCCGCCCGCGTCTCGTTCACCAGCGTGGGCCGGATCGACTTAGTAACTCCCGCGGCTACGTTTTGCGGCCGTACGTTATTGATGTTATCGCGGCCGGTTACGGTCTGGGGAATGATGGCGTCTTCGTTGGCCATCGAATACCTTCCAAAGAGCGTCACGCCGGGCGACACCACATAGTCGACGCGGCCCGAATAGTTGTCGTTGTTCTGTTGCAGGATTCCGCTCGAGTTGACGAACAGCGAGGCGCCCCCGATATTCGGCAGCGGAAGCGCGTTCATGGCGGTGAGCGCCAGCGGGTTGAGCCGCTGGGCCGGGATCTGGTTGAGGGGGAACGGCTGGCGCACGCCGCTCTGCAGCGTGTCGGGATCGAAGATGCCGCCCTTGGTCGCGCTGAAATCGCCTTTGCGCTGCAAAGCCGTCGGCACCGTCACCGACGTGAGCCCCGCGCCGGCCTGCCGCAGCCGGAGTCCTTCGTAGGAAAAGAACCAAAACAGCTTGGAACGCACGATCGGCCCGCCCACCGTGGCGCCGAACTGGTTACGCCGGTACTTCGGAAGGGTTGAGGCCGGCAGATTGAAGGGCCTGGCATCCAGTTTGTCGTTGCGCAGGAACTCGAACGCGGAACCGTGGAACGCGTTGCCGCCGGACTTGGTGACCACGTTCACCTGTCCGCCCGAAGCCCGCCCGTATTCCGCCGGAAAGATTCCCGTCTGCACCTGAAACTCGGCGATGGAGTCCACCGACGGCGAATAATTCAAGCTGTTGTAATCGGGGTCTAAGTTGATGCCGCCATCCAGCAGGAACGCCGTGTTATTGGTGCGGCCGCCCGACACGCTGAGTCCGCCGATCGATCCCTGGCGGTTCAGGTTCTGCTGCACGGCGCGGCCCCCGCCGTTGGCGCCCGGCACCAGCAGTGCGAGCTGCAAGAACTGGCGTCCGTTCAGCGGCAGCGAAACGATCTTTTCCGCACCGATCACCGTGCCCTGGGCGGCCGTCTCCGCGTTGAGCAGCAGGGCCGGCATCCTTACTTCCACGACTTCCGTGTTGCTGCCGATTTCGAGTTGCACATCCAGGCGCGCCGTCTGAGCGACGTTCAGCGTCAGCTCCTGATTGTGGTACTGCTTCATGCCCGGCGAGTCGATGGCGATCTCATATACTCCCGGGATCAGGAGACTGAAGTGATACAGTCCCTGAATATCGGTGAGCGCGGTGCGCTGGCTTCGTGTTGCCACGTTCCGCAACACGATCTTAGCGCCGGCGATGGAAGCCGCTCCCGCGTCGGTTACCGCCCCGGATAACGAAGCGGTGTCGGACTGGGCGTAAGCGGCGGCGGAAATCACAGCGAGTAACAGCAGTTTCTTCATGAGTAATAACTCCCTAATTCAGACCTGGGAGTATTATCCGTGTCAGAACTTACAGAGTAAAGATAAATCTTGGTTATCAGGTATTTCCGGTTAACTCGGGATGTTATCAGCGAGTAACAACCGGGACCAATTGGCTGGTGCGCCCAGTAAGCTCACCGGGCGAAAGGGGGCTTCTCCCGATGGCTTGGCAAGCCGTTTCGAGTCGAAGCCCGGAGGTGTCGGGGTGGCCGGCGCGCGCACACTACGGCCCGGTACGGCCCACGGGGCAACCACCAGCGGCGCTACACGCGCTTCGTTGTCGTTAAAGCCTCCGTGCTCCGCCGGCGCCTGAGTGGCCGGCTCTAACCCAACTTCCGCGCTAAAGTGCGGAAGTTGGCTAAGTTGGTCCCGGGGCTCGGGACGATGAAGATATCCGGCGGCGCCCGGATCGGAGAGTGAGTCCCGGAACAGTAACTTGTGGTTCCGAGACGGAACTCCGGCGTGTCAAGCCCGGGATCAAGGTAGTTACGCCGCGGTTAGACGGGTGCCAGTTGAACGGGCCCGCACTTCCCCGAATCGTTGCCACGCCTATTGGCGCGCCGGCACGCGCCATTCGACCATCCGGACTGGATGTTCGAGCCGAAGCTCAACGGCTTCCGAGCCTTGGCGGACGTCGAGGACGGCAGGGCCCGGCTGGTATCGCGGCGCGGCAACGTCTAAGCGCGCGCGCAAAAATAACTTGCCCGTTTCGCCCTGGGACACGCTGCCGCGCCCAGGACTGCGCTCCTCCGCTCGCTCCGCGTTCTCGAACCCGACTGCGAGTCGCGACCGCCAATTCAC
>JBGPKH010000637.1:0-5252 GCA_041485845.1 Bryobacteraceae bacterium | reverse complement strand
GAATCGTGCGCTTATGAGCAGGCCCAGTCCCGCACCGTCCTGCCGGATCGCTGCATCGTTGAGTTTTGACATTTGTCGCGCCTCCTCAGGCGAGTTCCTCGGGAAAGGTGTGGCCGCCTGCCGGCGATGCGAGCTTGGTTGGTGGTTGGCTTCCGATTGGACAACGTTTGGAGGATTCGCGCAAAAACCGCCCTAAACGGCACGCCTAACGTACTGTCGTTTCAATAAGAATCAATCAGATACGTTTCCACGCTAGAATCAGGACTTATGGCCTATCGCGACCTGCGCGAGTTCATCCGCGCGCTGGAAGAAAGCCAGGAGCTGAAGCGTATCAGCGTCGAAGTCGATCCCGTTCTGGAGATCGCCGAATTCGCCGACCGCGCCGTAAAACAGGGCGGGCCCGCGCTGCTGTTCGAGAATCCCAAAGGCTCCAACGTCCCGGTGCTCATCAACGCGTTCGCCTCCATGCGCAAGATGGAGATCGCGCTCGAAGTGGCGTCGGTGGAGGAAGTCGCGCAGCGCATCGTGGAGTTCCTGGAAATGCGCGTGCCCGAAGGCATCATCGGCAAGCTCAAGATGCTGCCGAAGCTGGCCGAGATGGGCGCCTTCTTTCCCAAGATCGTGTCGCAGGGCGCGTGCCAGGAGGTGGTCCGCGCGGACCGCTTTTCGCTGCTGGATTACCCCATCCTGCAATGCTGGCCGGAAGACGGCGGCCGCTTCATCACGCTGCCGCTGGTCTTTTCGAAGAACCCGGACACCGGCAAACGCAACTGCGGCATGTATCGCATGCAGGTGTTCGACGAGCGCACCGCCGGCATGCACTGGCAGACCCACAAGCAAGGCGCCGAGCACTATCGGCGCACGCAACACCACGGCCGCAAGCGCATGGACGTCGCAGTGGCGATCGGCGCCGACCCGGCCACCATGTACTCGGCGATCCTGCCGCTGCCGCCGGATCTCGACGAGATGATGATCGCCGGCTTTCTGCGGCAGAGTCACGTCGAAATGGTGAAGTGCCGGACTGCGGACCTGGAGGTGCCGGCCAACGCCGAGATCGTGCTCGAAGGGTACGTCGAAGTGGGCGAACTGCGCACCGAAGGGCCCTTCGGCGATCACACGGGCTTCTACTCGCTCGCCGACGAGTACCCCGTGTTCCACGTAACGTGCGTGACGCAGTGCGAGAATCCGATCTACGCGACGACCATCGTCGGGCCGCCGCCCATGGAGGACTATTACATGGGCAAGGCGATCGAGCGCATTTTCCTTCCGCTGATGCGCCTGCAACTGCCGGAGGTCCGCGACATCGCGATGCCCCCCGAGGGCATTTTTCACAACCTGATCCTGGTGTCGATGCGCAAATCGTACCCCGGCCACGCGCGCAAGGTGATGCATTCCATCTGGGGCGCCGGCCAGGCGATGTTTTCCAAGGTGATCGTGGTGGTGGACGAAGATGTGGACGTGCAGAACTACCGCGAGGTGACGTGGAAAGCGCTCAACAACATCGATCCCGAGCGCGATATCCAGTTCGTCCTGGGTCCGGTGGATTCGCTGGACCACTCCAGCCGTCTGCCGAACTACGGTTCCAAGATGGGTATCGACGCCACGCGCAAATGGCCCGGCGAAGGATTCACCCGCCCGTGGCCCGGGGTGATCGAGATGGCGCCGGAGGTTAAGCGGCGAGTGGACGAGTTGTGGAAGAAAGCGGGGTTGTAACGTCAGACTAACAATAGCCAAGGATACTTGAAATCTTGAGGACCGGAGCTTTCAGCGATCAGCCTTCAGCCTTTGCAGGAGACCCGCGAGCATGCGTTTCCATTCGGTGACGTGCTGGGCCAGTTCCTCGTGGTCCTTGGGCTTGATCGGTTTCAGATCTCTCGCTAGCAGCAGGTGATTACTCCAACTCGCTCGCCGACCCCATGGCGATGGAACAGAAGCGGGCGAACTCGGCGTCGCCGTTCCGGCCGCATCCTTCCGCCAGATTGGCAGGGATCGAGGCACTGAACTTTCCACCGGCCCCCTGTCCGATGATCAGTTGCGACCAAACCTCCGGGAGAGGACCGCTGGAAACTTTCACCAAGCTGTTTGGCAGCCTGCTGGCTTTTGTATATTCAATCGAAAAAGCAAATCCCGGCGGAATTTTTCCCGCTGGATCTGCAGGTTCAGATCGCGATTCGTGGAAGAAATGATAAGGATGTCGACGTTTATGATGCGATCTCCTCCGACGTGACGGAAAGCGCGCTCCTGTAAGGTGCGCAACAGCTTGGCCTGCAATTCGAGACTCAGTTCGCCGATCTCATCGAGAAACAGGGTTCCACCGTGCGCCTGTTCCAACAGGCCTCGCTTGGCCTGGTGCGCTCCGGTGAAGGCGCCCTTCTCGTGTCCCAACAGCTCGCTTTCCAGCAGATTGGAAGGCAGAGCCGCACAATCCACGGGGACGAAAGGGCCGTCACGACGGCTGCTGTTGGCGTGCAGCGCTCGCGCCGTGTACCACCTGTCGAGATGACCAGCATGTCCGCGCCATCCCATGGCAGCCTGTCGCCGTTCGCCCGAGGCTAGGAGCGTGTCCCGCTCGTAGCTGAAAGTCAGGGGTGATTCTTGGTTGATGTTGCCAACTTCTCCTTCTTGGACGATGAACACCTGTCGCCGGCGAATGGGCGCCGAGTTCGGCCTCCAGTTCATGGGCAATCGCAAGTTGGGGATTCGCTGTGCCGCTCAGCCCCGGCACAGACCGCTTCCGTTCTACCTGACGAAAGGGATCTCCCAAGCTGACCACATCCGCGACGCGCAATCCCAGAATCGGACAATGGGGTCAGAAGTGGCCGTTTCAGCACAAAGACTTAACTTTGGCATTAGGAGTGCGAAACCCGGAATATGCTGCGGTCTACCTGGCGTTCGTTAACTCGTGATCCAGGTTTTACAGCCACAGCCGTCCTGACGCTGGCGCTGGGAATCGGAGCCAACACCGCGATGTTCTCCGTCATCGACGGAGTCCTGCTCAAGCCGCTGGCTTACCGCGAACCGGACCGGCTGGTCAGCCTGGGTAAAACTGGCGTCTCGGTGAAGAATTGGGACCTCGTCGATTTGGGCATCGCTGCCACCACCATTGGGCCCCTGTCGCCCCGTTGCTGCGACGCCTGGCGCGACCACGCCACCATGCTGGAAAGCATCGCCGTACTGCGCCCGAGCACCGTCAACCTCACGGGAGCCGGCGAGCCGGAACGTCTTCTCAGCGCCCACGTCTCCGCATCGCTCTTCCCCACTTTGGGGGTGCGGCCCGCGCTGGGACGGCCGTTCGCCGCGAATGAGGATGTCTATCGAGGGCCGCGTCTCGCGATCCTCAGCCATGGATTCTGGCGCCGCCGCTTCGGCGCCGATCCCGCCATCCTGGGACGTAAGATCCAGCTTAACGGAGAGCCGTACAACGCGATCGGCGTGATGTCAGACGGATTCGAGCTCCCCGTTGACCTCCAGACCGAACACGCGTCGCACTTCGACGTACTTTTGCCCGCAGACATCGGACCCGATGAAACGAACAGGTTTTGGTACGTGGCGCGTCTCAAGCCCGGTGTGACCATGGAGCAGGCCCGCGCCGAGCTCGATGCGATTCTTGCCTCGGTTAAGCTGTTGAGCAAGGCCCAGGTGGCCCGCCTGCGGACTGATCTGACGGCACGGGTCGAGCGCGGGCTCAGCCTGTTGATGGCGGCGGTTGGCCTGGTGCTGCTGATCGCCTGCGCCAACCTGGCGAATCTTCTGCTCAGCCGCGGGCTTACCCGCCGCAAAGAGATCGCCGTGCGCGCCGCGCTGGGCGCCCGCCGCGGGCAGATCCTACGCCAACTGTTCTCAGAGGGCCTGGGATTATCGATGCTCGGAGGCGTCGCCGGGGTGCTTGGCGCCCCCTGGATCCTCGCCGCCATTCTCACGCAACTCCCGCAGGAGCTGCCGCACCGGGATGCGATCTCCGTGGAAGCGCGCGCGCTTGTCTTTTGCCTCGCCGTGACCATCCTGTGCGCCCTGCTCTTCGCCGCATTGCCGGCCTGGCGATTCTCTAAAGCCGACCCGCAGGAAGCCCTTGGGCAGAGCCAGCGCGGGGCCACGGAGACGCGAGGTTCCGGCGCGCTCCGCCGCTGGCTCATCGCCGCGCAAGTGGCGCTGTGTACCATGCTGCTGATCGGCTCGGGCCTGCTGTTGCGGAGCTTCGCGAAAATCCTGCGCATCGATCGCGGCTTCGAAACCGAAAACGTCCTCACTGCCGAGGTGCCCCTCCACGGCGCCCGCTACTCTGCAGGCAGCGATGAAATAATCCAGCGGCGGGAGCAGGCGCGGAAAGCCGCGCGCAGCGATGCCACGTATCAGGCGATCGAGGAGCGGCTCGCCGCCATTCCGGGCGTTTCCGCGGCCGGCGCCGTGAGCTGGCTTCCGCTTTCCGGCGTGCAATATGAACACCCGGCCTTTCTGCCGAACGTGCCGGTCGCGCCGGATTACGGGAATGTCTCGGACGCGCTAATCCGTTTCGCGACGCCCGGCTATTTCCGTGCGGCGGGCATTCCGCTCCGCTCCGGACGGCTCTATTCCGACGCCGACGCCGATTTATGGACTGCCGTGGTGAGCGAAAGCCTCGCCCGGCGCCTGTGGCCCGATCGCGACGCGACCGGTCAGGAGTTCACTCTCGATGACCCGCCGCTGTCGCATCCGAGAATCTGGCGCGTAGCGGGAGTCGTGGCCGATGTCCGGCACGGGGAACTGCAAGACCCAGCTCCTTCGATGGTCTACCTGTCGCCGGCCGGCAACCTTGGCGTGGATCTTTCGTTCGTCATTCGCACGAAGCTGCCGGTGAATTCCGTGGCTCCGGCGATCCGCCGGGCCGTCTGGCAGGTGGATGCGAATCTGCCGGTCCCGTCCATTCGACGCATGAGCGAGATTGTCGCTGCTTCCACCGCGCAACGCCGCTTCCAGATGCTGCTGCTCACCAGCTTTGCCGGTATTGCGGTGCTGTTGGCCGCCCTGGGCATCTACGGCACGCTCTCATATTCGGTGAATCAGCGCTACCGGGAGATCGGAATCCGTCTGGCCCTCGGCGCCCAGGGCCGCGACGTCGGCGCCCTGGTGCTCCGCCAGGCGCTTACTCCCGTCGTGCTCGGCCTCGCCGCCGGTTGCGCGGGCGCTTTTGTTCTGATGCGGGCGCTCTCGGGTCTGCTATACGGTGTCGGATCCGGGGACGCAGCGACCTACTCTGCGTCCGGCGCGCTGGTCTT
>JBGPKH010000636.1:0-5253 GCA_041485845.1 Bryobacteraceae bacterium | reverse complement strand
ATCTGCGCCACCGCCATGCCCGCGCGCGCCGTGTCGCCGAGCTGGAAGGGAGGCAATTGCATGCCCCAGTAAATCATGTTCTGGTTGTTGTTCTGCTGTACGTTGACATATCCGGCGGTCTTGGCCTTCAGGGTCATGCTGTCGATGTTGCGCCGTTGCGTCTCGGCCATGACGCGGGCTTTGTTCTGCGCAGCCTTTTGAATGGCGATGCCGGCCGCGGAAGTGGTCTTCTTGTTGTTGTAGTCCTGAAGCGCCTGCCGATGCCGGTCTTTTGCGGCCTCGAGCGCCAGCTCGTTCTGCCGCGCGGTGATCGCCGCCCGAAATGGATTCTTGCGCACCTCCAGCTCCGCCAGCTTCACTTCGGATTCCGTGGAGAGCGTGGCGTAGCGCGTTTCTTCCTCCGTGGCCGCGCTGTTGGCCTCGGCCTGGATCACCTGCTGCTCCGCTTCGGCCAGGTCCGCCTCCGCCTCGCGCAGATTGTACTCCTGCTGCGTGGTGTCGAACTGCACCACCACGTCGCCCGGCTCCACCACTTCGCCCGGCTCGCGGAGCTGGGTGATTGCCAGGTCGCCGCCGCCGACCATCGGCGCGGTGAGCATTTCAGAGTTGCCACCCACCAACTCTCCGCGCGCCGCCACCATGATAGTCACCTGGCCCTTCTTCACCCGGGTGGTCGGGAGCTCCACGGTGCGGGGGGTAGCCGCCACGCGGGCCAGCCGCATGGCGCCCCATCCAATCGCTCCCAGCACCACGATCACGGCCACTATGAGCAGTATGCGCGCTCTCATTTCTTTTGGTCCTTCTTTTCCGCGTCCACCAGCGCCACCATGGAGCCCGCCGGGATGCCGGCGATGGCAACTTCATCGGGATTCCGCGCTTGCACCTGGACCTCCACGGGCCGGTAGTGTCCCTTGTTGGCGCCGCTCCCGGCCAGGTACACGATGGGCTTTCCGGCGTGCGTAAACAGGGCCTTGGCCGGTATGCTGATGGCGTTTGGAATGCGGTTGACGATGATGTCCAGCCCGCCATTCATGCCTGGACGCAGACGCTCGTCGGGATGCGGAATGGGGGCGTACGCGCGAAAGCTCCGCGTGGGAGGAAACTCGTTACCGGCCTCGGCCAGCAGGGAGATCTGTCCGATCTTCGCGGGCATCGTCAGCTCCGGCAGGGAGTCTACCTGAACGCGCACCTCGTTATTGGTGGAAATGCGGCCGCGATCGATCTCTTCGACCTTGGCATCCATCAGCAGCGTCTGCAGGTCGGGCATCTCGGCCAGCCCCATGCCCGCGAACACGTTGTCGCCGACTTTGAACGGCTTGGCGTTCATCCACCCTTGCGAGTAGTTGGGCGAAAACGTGAGATAGCCCGCGAGCGGCGCCTTGATCTCCATCTGCGCGATGCGCGACTTCGTCAGATCCACGTCCGCCGCCGCCTGGTCGCGCAGCCGCGTGAGGGAGGCGATCTTCGACTTGCTCGAGGTCTCGTGCAGCGCCACGGTGGCTTCCTGCACTTTCAGCTTCTGCTCCGCTACACCCAGATCGATCTTGCTTTCCTCGCCCTGAATGCGGCTCACGATCTCCTGCTTGGAAGCTTCCAGGCGGGCCCGCTCGACGGCGTACTGGGCCTGCGCCAGTTCGCTTTTGTCCTGCTCGGCCGTGATCCGTGCCTGCGCCACGGCCTGATCCAAGGTGGCCTGGGACTGTTTCGACTGAGCGTCCTTTTGCTGGAGCTGTTGGGTGGCGCTGCTCGAATCGAAGCGGATGATGGGCTTGCCTTCTTCGACCCGCTCGCCCGCCGCCGCCAACCACGCGATCCGCAAAGTGGGCACCACCGGCGCATAGATTTGCACGGAGCGGCCGGCCTTCAATTCTCCGCGGCAGCGGATGATCACCATGAAATCGCCCTGCCGCGCGGGAGCCACCGGCAGGTTGACAGCCGACTGTGCCTGGCGCAGGCGGTATACGCCCGCCGACGCGCCGCCGATCGCCAGAACCACCGCGATCAGGGCGCCCCAGAAGCGGATACGCCGCGAGCGCCGGCTCATTGGCCGCCTCCGGGCGGCGCCCCGTTCCCAGACGCCCCTTCCAGTACCACCGCCGCCGAGAGATCCGGCATCAGGTGAGGATCGGTCTTGTCGAGCTTGAACACCGCGGTGAACGACTTGATGGGACTGCCGAACGCCGACGATGCCACCGGGCTGGCGAACTCGAAGTGCGCGGGAAGCGCCAGTTCCGGGTAGGCATCCAGATAGACGGTGGCGCGTGTTCCGGCCGATAGCGCGGCGCCATCGGGTTCACCGACCGCGCAGCGAACCAGCATTTCGCTGGGATCGAAGATGCTCACCAGGGGCTGGCCGCGAAAGAGCTGGTCGCCTTCCTGCGCGTGGCCCATAGAGTTCTGGCGGTACAGGTTCTGGTGCGCCACCATTCCGGCGATGTTGGCCCGCAGCTCCAGCCTGGCCACGTTCGATTGGGCGCGCTCCAGGGCAACCTTCTGCCGGCCGCGCTGCAATTCCAGGATGCGCAGCGCGGCGCCGTCGGCCTTATCGTGGAAGGCGTTGGACTTCTTGAGACTCTCTACGTGCTGGCGCGCGATGTCCAGTTTTACTTCGCCTTGCAGGCGGTCGATCTCGGCCAGTGCCGGCCCCTTTTGCAACTCGATCCCCGCCTTCGCCATATCGGCCTCCGCCTGCCCCAGATCGGCCTTCCGCTTTTCGGCGTCGGCGCGGTTTTGCGCGACCTTCTGCTCCACCTGGTGGCCCAGGTCATCGTACTTGGCCAGGGTGTCGCGCACCGTGTCGGCCTGTTGAGTGGAATCGAAAAGGGCAACGATGTCGCCTTCCTTCACCTCGGACCCGTTGCGAATCAGTTTGGTGAGGGTCATGGGGCCGCCTTGTCCCCAGATCTGCGGCACCAGAACCTTCGAGGAGTGGACCGCTTCGAGAATCCCTGTCAGGCGGACTTCGCGCTTGGCTCGAGGCGCGTCCCCGTTCGGCGAAACCGAGGCGGCCATGGCGGTGGCAGGACTGGAACGCGTGCAGGAGGCGAGGGAGAATATTGAGATGACGACGGCAAATCCGCACACGTAGCAAGTCATGTGTCTGGCCTCCCAGGGTTAGACGTCAATACCTTTGAAAAGGTTGATAGGAATTCCGCGCATTTCGCATGTGAATTTCCGATACAGTGTGCGCAAACTGTTGCCGATCTTGAACATACGGAGGCAGCCTCCCAGTCACTCAACCCCTAACTCGCAACCCCTAACCCCTAACCCCCAACTGTGATATAGTTGACACAAATCCATCGCAGAATGGACGTTTAGGAACGGGGATTGTGCGGTAATGTGCGGAATTGCGGGATTTACATGTCTGAACCGGGTGGTGAGCCCGGGGGTGGCCCGACGCATCACAGAAGCGTTGTACCACCGCGGCCCCGATCAGCAAGGCATTTTCGAGGGCAGCCAGGCCACTCTCTGCGCCGTTCGGCTGAAGATCATCGACCTCGAGGGCGGCAATCAGCCGATGGTCAGCGATGATGGCGATACCGCCATCGCATTCAACGGCGAGATCTACAACCATCGCGAAATCCGCAAGGAACTCGAGGCCGCCGGCCACCGCTTCCACTCCAGTTGCGACACCGAAACCGTGCTCCACGCCTTCCTCGAGTGGGACACCGCATGCTTCTCGCGTATGCGCGGCATGTTCGCCGCCGCCTTCTGGACCGAGTCGCACAAACGCCTGGTGCTGGCGCGCGACCGCATGGGCATCAAGCCGCTGTACTACTACCGCAGCGGCGACGACGTCTACTTCGGGTCCGAGCTGAAAGCCATCCTGGAGCATCCCGAGGTCCCCCGCCGGCTCGACCTCGAAGCGCTGGATTCCTACCTTTCGGTCAATTACGTCCCCGGCGCCCGCACCCTGATCGAAGGCATTGTGAAGGTCCGTCCGGGACACTTCCTGGAATGGCGCAGCGGGAGAATGTGGAGCGAGCCGTGGCACAAGCCGGTACCGCAAAAGCCGCGCAAGTACACCCTCGAAGCGGCCAAGGAGGAGTTGGACAGTCTCCTGCGCGATGCGGTTCGCGAACACCTGGTTTCCGATGTTCCGCTGGGCGTCTGGGCCTCGGGCGGTCTGGATTCCTCGACCATCCTGCATTACGCCGCGCTCCAGACTTCCGAGCGGCTCAAGACTTTTTCCGTATCGTTTGCAGGCCGCAGCTTCGACGAGAGCCGGTATTTCCGCGAGATCGCGGACGTCTACGGCACCGACCACCACGAGTTCGATCTCAACCCCGATGTCGAGCTGCAAAGCGCCATCGAGGACTTCGCCTGGTATTCCGACGAGCCCAGCGCCGACGCCGGGGCGCTGCCGGTCTGGTTCCTTTCGCGCATGAGCCGCCGCCACGTCACCGTGGCGCTTTCGGGCGAAGGCGCCGACGAGTTATTCGGCGGATACGTCACGTACATCGCCGACCGCCTGGCGCGGCCCTTCCGCCTGGTCCCCAGCGTAGCCCGCCGGCTGATGCTCGGAGCGCTGGACCGGTACATGCCGGTCTCCGACGACAAGATCGGCCTGGAGTACAAGCTCAAGCGCTGGATCGAGGGAAGCCGGCTCGATCCCGACGAAGCTCACTTCTTCTGGAACGGGACCTTCTCGAACGAACAGCGCCGGCAGATCCGCCGCGGCGCCAACGGAAACGGTTTGCGCGCGCTGGTGGATCAACTCGGCATCGAAAGCTCCGGGGTGGTCGACCGCTATCTCCAGGTCGATCAGAACTATTACCTGCCCGACGATATCCTTTATAAGACGGACCGCATGAGCATGGCGCACTCGCTCGAAGTCCGCCCGCCGTTTCTGGATCCACGGATCGTGGACTTCGCCGCCTCTCTGCCGCAGAATCTCAAGATCCGCGGCTTCAAGCAGAAGTTTATTTTGAAAGAACTGATGCGGGGGAAGCTCCCGGAATCGGTGTTGAACCGCAAGAAGACGGGCTTCGACATTCCCACGCACGATTGGTTCCGCGGCACGTTGCGCCCGCTGCTCATGGACACCCTCACGGCCGAAGCCATCGAGGCCACCGGCGTCTTCGATGCGCGCTCCATTCATTCCCTGATCCGCGACCACATGGAACGCCGTATCAATATCGGGTACCACCTGTGGGGCCTGTTGACGCTGTTCCTGTGGATGAAGCGGTGGAAGGTGGAAGCGCCGCCGCCCGTCGAGGCGCTGCGGCAGGCGCCCTCGGGGGTACTCGCGGT
>JBGPKH010000635.1:0-5253 GCA_041485845.1 Bryobacteraceae bacterium | reverse complement strand
GCTAGATCATACCATGTAAATCATTACAGTGTGCGATTAATTTTCGGTACCAGAGGAGCTTGAAAGGGGTACCGGATGGATCGATCTAGTACTCATGAACCTTATTGCCGCTATTCGAAGTGAGCGCTAGGCGACCAGCTCGTGCAAGATGTTACCCGACACATCCGTAAGCCGGAAATCGCGGCCGCTGTACCGGTAGGTCAGCCTGGTGTGATCGATGCCGAATAGGTAAAGGATGGTCGCGTGGATGTCGTGGACGTGTACCGGCTTCTCGATGGCCTTGAAACCGAAATCGTCGGTCGCGCCGTAAATCGCGCCGCCCTTGACCGCTCCGCCGGCCAGCCACATGGTGAAGCCGAACGGATTGTGGTCGCGGCCCCGCTTGATGCCGGCGCCCGGGCCTCCGACCTCTCGCACCGGCGTCCGCCCAAACTCGGATCCGCACACCACGAGCGTATCTTTCCACAGGCCCCGCCCCTTGAGGTCCTGGATCACGGCGGCGAATCCCTGGTCGGAGTTCCTGGCGTTGGTCTTGTGGGCGAAGATGTCGCCGTGAGCGTCCCAGGGATCTCCCTTAGAGTAGTACACCTGAGTCATGCGGACGCCCTTTTCGGCCAGGCGCACGGCCGTCAGGCAACCGCGGGCCACGGGTCCCGGCCCGTACAGGTCGAGCGTAGCTTGCGACTCTTTGCGCACGTCGAAGACCTCGGGAGCCTCGGTCTGCATGCGGTAGGCGACTTCCATCGACTGGATCACCGCTTCCACCTGCTGGTCGGCTCCGGTCTGCTCCTGACGCATCTTCTCCAGGTTTTCCAGCAAGTCGATCTCGCGCCGCTGCTGCGCCAGGGAGAACTTCGGGTTGTTCACGTAACTGACCAGCTTCTTCGGGTCGAAGCTGCGCTCGATGGTGACCTTCTTAGGCTTGTCTTTGTCCTTCTCGTCGACCTTCCGCTCGGGCATCGGCTCGGGTTCCCCATCGGCGCCTTCGGGACTGTCCGGGCCGCCTCCCACGCGGTTGGAGATGAAGGTGCCCTGATTGAGGGCGGGCAGAAAGCCGTTGCTCCAAAGCGGCGGACCCACGGTCGTCGGCACGTCCGGGCACAGCACGACATACCCGGGAAGATTCTGATTCTCAGTGCCTAGCCCGTAAGTCAACCACGCGCCCATGGACGGGCGGCCCGCCTGGTTGGCGCCGGTATTCAGCATCAGGCAGGAAGGCTCGTGATTTGGAATGTCGGTGTAGACCGACCGGACCCAGCAGATGTCGTCGGCCACTTCCGCGAGGTGCGGCCACAGTTCGCTGATTTCCATGCCGCACTGGCCGTACTTTTTGAACTTGAATGGCGACTTCATCAACTCGCCGGTTCGCCGTTCGGTCTTGATGGCTCCGCCCGGCAGGGGCTGGCCGTCGTACTTTTCGAGCATGGGCTTGGGGTCGAAGCTATCCACGTGCGAGAGACCGCCGTTCATGAACAGGAAGATGACGCGCTTGACCCGCTGCGGGTAGTCCAGAGCGATTCCGGCCCGGGCCACGGAGCGGCTCACCATGCCGGCGAACGCCATCATGCCGAAGCCGCTCCCCACGCGCCGCAGGGCCTCGCGGCGAGTGAGCGGATTGGAAGACTTGTGTGGGAACATATGGTCAGTTGATAAACACAAACTCGCTGGAGCTGAAGAGGATTTTGGCGTAGCGCCCCCAGGCCGTGGGGTCGTATTTGACCTCGACCGGCCGCGGGCCTCCCCGGCCGCCCATTCCGCCCATCATTCCCATGCCTATTCCAATAGGCATCGCGGGGACCGCGCCTTCCGCGCCTGCGCCCCCCGCGGCGGCGGGATCTCCTCCACCTTCCGGCGGCGCCGAGTCGCCGGCAGGAGTCTCCGTCGAAGGGCCTCTGCCTCCGCGTCCAGCGCTGGCCGGAGCTTTCTTGTTCTCTTCGTATTCGCGCAACGGCTCGGCGTGCAGATAGTCGAGCCCCAGCTTGATTTCCGCTTCGTTGGGTTCGCGGCCGTAGGCCAGCAGGTAAGCCTTGCGAATTCGCGAGCGGTTGTCCGGCTCCCCGGCGACCCGCCTGGCGAGCTCTTCAGCCTCGATCTGAATGAAATCGCTGTTCATCAGGAAAAGGCGCTGCAAAGGAACGGTGGTGGTGAACCGCTTCTCCGCGCTGATGCTCGGGGACGGGAAGTCGAACAGTTGCAGATATTCGTCCAGCTTGTAGCGGCTCACCTTCCCGTAAACCGTGCGGCGCGTGAAAGCCGGAGTGAGATCGGCGGACGGGCCGCCGAGACCGTTGTCCCGGTTGCCGGCCACCGCCAGAACCGCATCGCGGAGCTGTTCGGCGTCCATTCGCTTGCGATCCACGCGCCAGTACAAGCGGTTGCCGGAATCCTTGGCATAGTTCGCCTGGTCCATCTCCGTGCTGAGCTGGTAGACCGAGCTCAACATGATGTCGCGATGCAGCTTCTTGATGGACTTGCCGTTCTTGGCGAACGAACCGGCGAGATGCTCTAGTAGCTCGGGGTTCGTCGGGCGCTCGCCGGTGACACCGAAGTTACTCGGTGTATCGATGATTCCGGCGCCGAAGTGACCTTTCCAGATCCGGTTGACGATCACCCGCATGGCGAGGGGCTGCGCGAGGATGTCCTCGGCCAGCTCGAGGCGTCCGCTGCCTTTGGCGAAAGGCTGTGGCTCGCCCTTGGACAGCAGCCTGAGGAAATGTCGCGAGACCTCCGGCCCGAGGTTGTTGGGGTTGCCGCGCAGCGCTACCGGGAGATTGACCGGGTTCTCCACATCCTGCACGCCGTGTAGGAAGGGATACGCCGGTTCCAGTTTCTTGCGGGCCTCATCCACGTCGGCTTTGACCGCGTTCAGTTGCGCCTGCTGTTCGGCGCCCACACGGCTCTCCAGGCCCCAGCCGCGGAACAACAGCACACCGGGAGCGGGCATACGGCCGCCCTCGGCCATCATCGCGGCCGGATCGTCCGAATCGCGCAGCTCGCGCTGGAAAACTTCGGTCCAGAAAGCGGCGTCATCGTCCGCCATGTTCTTGAGACGCAGGCCGCAACCGGGGCAGAAATCATCGTTGGTGATAAATTCGTTGGGCTTGTTGGCCCGTTTCTTTTTCTGGGTGCCTTCCAGGGCCTTGGCCGCGATGATGTCGTTCTCTTCGTTGAGTTCCTTGCGGGCCAGCATCACCCGGATGACATTCGCCTGGAACTCATCCGCGGCTTTCTTGACTTCCGGGTTGACGGCGGCCGGGCCGCCCCGTCCACCGCGTCCGCCGCCCGGGCCACCGGCGAAATCACCGCCGCCAAAGCCGTCACCTCGGCCGCCGCTCATGGGCGCCGCGGCCGCCTTCTTCATGAGGGCCTGCCAGGCCTCTTTGTAGTGGTATTTGTCGGTGGGCTTCTCCAGGTATTTGATCCAGCGGTTCAGAAGCTGATAGTCCAGCTTTCTGGCTTCCACCACGGTCTCGGCTTCCTTCTTCTGCCCGGCGACTTCATACACGCCCTGCAGGTAGTTCGAGGTCCTGAATGCCAGCGACTCGGACAACTGGCTGCTCAGATTCTGCTGCATGGTCTGCAGCATCTTCTGCTTCTTCTCGACCTCTTCTTCGAGCTTGGTGTACCGATCGAGCACAGACTTGGGGACGAGCGGGTACTCATGATAGGCGGTGTTGAGGAACACGCCGGCGAGCGAGTAATAGTCAGTCGTGGGGATGGGGTCGTATTTGTGGTCGTGACAGCGCGCGCAGGCCACGGTCAAGCCGAGAAATCCGCGGGTCACCACGTCCACGCGGTCGTGCCGCTCGTCTGCGCGAGTCACTTCCACCGCGCCGTTATCGTAATACCAGGGACCGAGGCCCAGGAATCCGGTCCCCGGCAACATCTTATAGCGAATCTTGGGGTCGAGCAGGTCGCCCGCAATCTGGGCTTTGACAAACGCGTCGTACGGCAGGTCGTCGTTGAAAGCCTGAATCACCCAGTCGCGGTAGACGTAGGCATTGGGATAGGGATGATAGCCGCGGGGATTGGGGTTGAGGCTGCGGTAATCGTCCTCGCCGAAGCGGGCCACGTCGAGCCAGATCCGACCCCATCGTTCGCCGTAGTGCGGCGAGGCCAGCAGGCGATCGACCACCTTGGCGAAGGCGTCCGGGGACGAATCCTTCTCGAAGGCGGCGAGCTCTTCGGGAGTCGGCGGCAGGCCGGTGAGGTCGAGGGTGGCGCGGCGAATGAGGTCGTGCTTCGTGGCGGGGCGGACGGGCTTGAGGCCCTCCTTTTCGAGGTGGGCGAGGATGAAGCGGTCGATATCGGTTCTCGGCCACTTGGCGTCCTTCACCTGGGGCCGTGGCGGATCCTTCAAAGGAAGCAGCGACCAGAAAGCTTTCTGTTCAGGGGAAATCCGGTACTGGTCGCCGGTCTGTTTGCTGCCCGTCTCTTTGCTGGATGTAGGGACGTCCGGCGCGGGCCAGACGGCGCCAGCCGCGATCCACGCCACCAGATCTTCCGTTTCCGAATCCTTGAGCTTGCCGCCCATCGGCATTTTGAGGTTGGCGTCGGTTTGCCGGATGGCGCGGACCAGCACGCTCTTGTCGGGGTCGCCGGGAACGATCGCCGGTCCGCGGCTGCCGCCCTTGAGCATGGCTTCCCGGCTGTCGAGCCGCAATCCGCCGAGCGCGGAGTTGGTGTGGCAGGAGTAGCAGTTGCCGGCCAGCACGGGACGGATCCTGGTCTCGAAGAAATCCGGTGAAGCAGCCGGCGCGGTCTGGGCATCAGCCGCCGGCGCCAACGCAGCGGCAAAGAGGAGAACAGTTCCCAGTGAGCGCATATAAGTCATCAACGGCGTTACGAGCACCCACGTTGAACGTGACGTTGCGCCGACGAGGGCGAAAGTAGGGATCGGCATACACTGATCCCCCAGACAGCTTATAGAGGTTGTATCACCGGCAGGTTGGATTGTCAACGAGGAAGAGCGGGGTCAAAGCGGGGTCACAGCGCGGCGCCCGACCCCGGCCCCTGGCCCCCGACCCCCGGCCACCCCGGCCCCCTGGCCCCCGGCCCCCTGGCCCCCGGCCCCCGGCCCCTGGCCCCCGGCCCCCGGCCCCCGGCCCCTGGCCCCTGGCCCCGGCCCCTGGCCCCGGCCCCTGGCCCCAGGCCCCCCACCCCCCGCCCCAGGGCCCCCGCCCCCGGCCCCCCGCCCCCGGGCCCCAGGCCCCGGCCCCAGCGCGAATATTGGAAATAGCCGACCGGCCCCGG
>JBGPKH010000634.1:0-5262 GCA_041485845.1 Bryobacteraceae bacterium | reverse complement strand
GTCTGCCGCATTCGGCGCCAATTGCTCGGCGGCGTCGAGATCGGCTTCGGCCTTCTCGATCCACGCGCAGAGGAGGGACTCGAGGTCCGGATCAAGCGGCTTCATAGATAACACGTCCGTACTTATTGGCCGGGTATGCAATGCCCCCAATGAAGCGCTTGGTTCGTTCGAAGCGTTCCGTGCGCATAACGATCACGTCGAACGGATAGCTGATGTCCACGAGCGCATGGAGGATCTCCACACTTCTCTCGCGAGTGTTTGGCGGCTCCGGCTCGAGGACCAGCAGGTCGATGTCGCTGTCCTTGGTCATCTGGCCGGTTGCGGCGGAGCCGAACAGGATGATCTTGTCTGGACGCGCCACCGAGAGGACGCGGCGCACAATCTCGTTCAACAATGTCTCGTCGACGCCCATACGTTCTTATGATATCGCAGGCGATTTTACCAGCGCGTCAATCGCCGCCAGCCTCCGCCAGAAATCGCGCAGCAGGTCCAGACGCAGGGCGTTGGCGCCGTCCGAGAGCGCCTTCTCCGGCTGATCGTGCACTTCGACGAACACTCCGTCCACGCCGGCGGCTACCGCGGCGCGCGCCAGCGGCTCGATGAATTGCGGCTGGCCTCCGGGCAAGTGGACGCTGTGGGTGGCATCGAAGATCACCGGCCAGCCGGCATCGCGCATGATCTTCAGGCCGCGCATGTCCACCACCAGGTTGTTGTACCCAAACAACGAGCCGCGCTCGGTGAGCAGCACCTGGCGGTTGCCGGTGGCCGCCACTTTTTCGGCGGCGTGGTGGATATCCCTGAATCCGTCCCCCCCAAAAATCACGGCTTGCGCCACACCACACAGCCCCCACACCGCACACCGGCGTCGGCAACAGGAAAAGCCTGGTTGGCCAGATTACAGTCACGCCCCCAGGAATTATTTTTTCAACCCACCTTTTCGCTGATTCCAAAACTACTTACTCCCACCCACTCGGCGCCGCGCACCCCGGACGCGGCATGTCTGCATGCTAGATTTGAATCAGGAAGAGATCTAGTCTAGTGCCCCGAGCGGCGCGGGCGGTTTCAACGTAACCGGGGAGGAACACCACCAGCCCCCGGGGCCGCATTTTTCGGGGACCGAAGCCAAACCGTAACTACACTCTCGGACCAACCGCTCATAATTGAGCGGTTTTTCTTTTTGGGGAGAACCATTTATGCCACCGATCAACACGACCGCCGCCGGCTCAGACCCGGAAGCCTGCTTGAGGCGGAATCAAGCCTGCGGAAAGGTAGCAGGGCGTGACAGCGATCACCGCGCCGAAGTTTGTGACGCATCTTCTCCACAAAACCCTCCGGATGCGTCCCAAAATCTCGAACCCTCTTCGCAACCCACAGAAACAGGGGAGCTTAAGCCGTCACAAATAATAACGCCACCAGCACGATCCCGGGAGACGCATCTTTTCCAAAAAGCCCTCCGGATGCGTCTCCCGATTTCGGCTCCTCCCTGCAACGCACAGAAACAGAGGAGGTTAGAACGTCATGAATAATAACTCGACACACTCGAAACAGAAGCGTCTCCCGAGCCGCTTTCGGGCGATCCCTTCACCCCTTCCGATGAGTCGGTCGCCGGGAATCGGCCTCTCCAGATCGGTCATGCACCCCCGGAGACCGGAGGGCACGCCTGGGCGTCCGTCGCCGCCAAGACCCGGCAGCTATTGAACCAGCCGGCCGTACTTCTGCAAGACCTCGCGCAAGCGGTCGTGGGGCAGCGCGAAGACTTTGTGGCCGTCGATGCCGGTCATCGTTTCGGCCCCGGCCATGGCGTTGACGATGGCTTCCTCGGTGGCCTGCACGGCGGCTTCAAAAACTCCGTTGATCGCGTCGTTGGGCAGCATCGAGACAGTCACCGGCGCTTTGGCGGCAGCGGCGTTGGCGTTGGCCGTGGAGAAGGCGATGAAGATGTCGCCCGAGCCGTTGCCTGAGCTCGAACCGGTCCGGGCGAGTCCCATGGTGGCGCGGCGGGCAAGCCGCTTCGTCTGGTGCGGCAGCAGCGGGGCGTCGGTCGCCACTACGATAATGATGGAGCCGGTGTCGTCGCGGAAGCCGTGCTGCACGCTCGCGACGGGCGTGTTTTCGGGAATGTCCTGGCCCACGGGGAGGCCGGCGATCCGCAACTGCCGGCGGCTCCCGCAATTGCACTGCACCAGGACGCCGACCGTGTATCCGCTCGGCAGCATCCGCGAGGACGTTCCGATGCCGCCCTTGAATCCGTAGCAGACCATGCCCGTGCCGCCGCCGACATTGCCCTCGGCGACGCGGCCTGCCGACGCCGATTCCAGGGCCGCGGATACGTCGCCGGGCTTCACGTGAAATCCGTTGATGTCGTTCAAAAAACCGTCGTAGGTTTCGGCAACGATGGGGTAGGTGTAGAATCCGCCATCGAAGGTATTGGTTCCCGGTTTACGCTGGTTCTTGACCAGCCAGGCGAGATAGGCGTCACGCACCACGCCGACGCTGTGCGTGTTGGTGATCAGAACGGGGCCATCGAGAAAGCCGGACTCCTCCAGCCAATGCGTGCCGGTCATGTCGCCATTGCCGTTCTGCGAGAAGAAGCCGCCAAAAACCGGGTCGGAGGACCGCTTGCCGCGGGGCCACACGGCCGTGACGCCGGTGCGTACGGGGCCGGCGCCGACTTCGAGTTTGCCCTCGCCGGCGATGAGCGTCCGGTGTCCCACCTCCACGCCGGGGACATCGACAATGCCGTTGAGCGGTCCGGGAGTGCCCTCGAAGGGGACGCCGAGATCGCGCGCCCGCGGCTTGTTCTGGGCGCTCGAAGAACTGACGGACATGGTTACCAGTAATAGCACTGCGGAGAGTTTCATGGCGTTGAGCCTTTCTTACGGTCGAGCGGCCACGCGATCGCCGCGAAGACCAGCGGACCGGTGATCCAATTGACGATGAGCGCGTTGTGGCCGGCGGGTTTGGTGGCGGTGGCCTGCCCCACGATCGCCATCGCGCCTAACATCGCCATGTAGACCACCATGGCGATTCGCCGGCCGGGAGTGTGGTCGCGCGCGGCCACAGGTACAGCACCAGCGCCAACACCGTCATCGCCGCTTCGATCTCCAGTTCGAGCGGCAGGTTCCGCCAGAGCCCGAGACCCAATGCCCACGAACCGGGGCCGGCAATAGGCAGACCCTTTACGTGCACCAGGCCGTCAAGCACGAAGTGCGAAACCACCGCGATCCCTACGATGACGGCCGCGCGGGTTTCGCGGCGGAACGCCCAGACCAGCAGGCCGAGACTCGCGCCCCACACCAGAATGGGGAGCAGACCGTGCGACCAGGGGAAGGTGAACAGCATGTAGTGTACCGAGGCGTAGTCGGCCGGATACTCGTAGCTCTCCCAACCGGCGAGGGTGAACCAGCCCAGAAGGAAGTCGGAGAAGAAGGCGGCGAAGATGAGCAGCCCTGCATTCAGGCGGCGATCGGCGGCCTTCAGCCCGAGGCCTACGGCCGCGTGTCCGATTCCCATGAGTGTAAGGCTACCAAAATGGGCCGCCCTACCGTGGCGATAGCCGCAGGCCATTCTTGGTGGGACAGACGATCGGTTCTTGTCGTCTGTCACCTGCCGGCTCACGACGGGCCGTGATTCCGAGGATGGCGCCGTGTCGCCAGCAGCGCGATGGCCCAGGCGGCCGCGGGCGCCAGCATGACACAACCGATGACGACGGCAAACGTCCGCGCCGGAACACCGAGATCGATGGCGACGCCGGCCAGGTAGCTGCTGGCCGAGATGCCCAGCATGCAGAGGCCGTAATCGGCGGCGAAGACGCGGCCGCGGAAGCGATCGGTGGTGTAGATCTGGAGCAGCGTGCTGGAGAATACCCAGTTGGTGGACGATCCGGCGTGGGCCAGCACCACGCTCAGCACCGCGACGATCAACGAACCGGACGTGCCGAGGAGTATGTAGCCGGCAGAAGCGAGCAGGAAGCCTGCGAAAATGCCGGAGCGCAGGCGCGAGTGGCGGTCGCCTGCCCATCGTCCGCTGACCAGCGGGCCGAGCAGCGCGCCGGCGCCGCGGGCGCCCATCAGCAGGCTCATGCCGAGTATCGCGCCGCGAGCGGGGTCGAGTCCGTGAAACCTCGCGGGAAAGACGCTCTGGCCCAGGACGGGGAGCAGCACGTTGTTGGCGCCGAGCAATCCGATGCCGCCCTTCACGAAGACCGTGGCGAAGAGCAGCGCGTCGGCGCGGATGTAGCGGATGCCCTCGAGGATGGGGCTGAAATCCACCAGGTCGCGGCCGCGCAGCGGGGGAAGACCGGCGGTGTGAGGCTCGGCGAATTGCATCCGCCGGATGAACCAGGCGGAGCCCAGGAAGGAGAGCGCGTTGAGCAGGAAGACGGCGTCGCGCCCGAGCAGGACCGCGGCCACGCCGCCGAGTGAGGCGCCGGCCGCGAGACAGAACGACCACGTGATGGATGCCAGCGCGTTGGCGGTGAGCACGTCGGATTCGGGCACAATGTTCGGAATGACGGCGCTGTGGGCGGGCTCGAAGAATGCCGCGCCGATGGTTTCGAACAGGAGCAGCGGATAGACCAGCCAGACCATCCCGGGCGTGCGCACGCCCAGCATGCCGAGCACGATGAAGAAGCGCGCGACATCGGCGCCGATCATGATGGCCTTGCGGCTGATGCGGTCGTTGATCACGCCGGCGGTGGGCGCGGCGAAGGTGTGGGGCAGCACCTGCAAGACCACGGCGAGGCCCACCGATTGCGCCCGGTTGTGGGTGAGCTCCAGGAGCAGGTTGTAGACCGCCAGGGAGTAGAACCAATCGCCGAGCTCGCTGACCACCTGCGCCAGCCACAGGAGGCGGTAATTGCGGTTGGTGCGGAGGAGGCGAAAGTAAGAGGCGAGCATGTGCCTAGTGGGGCAGGTTGTCAACCTGCGGCCGATTGTCAATCGGCCTGCTGACGCCGTCTGTGCTCTCTCGACTCAAAGTGAACAGAATTGGCACTAGGTGTACAGGCCCATACGTTGTTTGACGTTGCGGACGGTGTCGTTGGCGATGGGAGCGACGCGCTCGGCGCCTTCCTTAAGGATGCCGGCCAGGTAGCCGGGCTCGGAAACGATCTGGCGATAGCGCTGCTGGAAGGGCTCCAGGTGCGAGATCACCATTTCGGCAACCTGCTTTTTCATGTCGCCGTAGCGCATGCCGGAGAAGCTCCGCTTCATCTCTCCGTCGGACGCGCCCGAAAAACCCTGGTAGATGGAGAGCAGGTTG
>JBGPKH010000633.1:0-5263 GCA_041485845.1 Bryobacteraceae bacterium | reverse complement strand
TGTTTACTTCGACGGTACGGCGGCCGCATCTTTCTTCGGAGGGAGCCAAGGCGCCACGCCCCTGAATTACCTGCAAATCTACTCCACCGACATCCAGTATGCGGAGGCTAATGTCCGTGCGCCGGCGCAGGTGGTGGTGACCGGCGGCGCGAGTTTTGTCCTGTCGGCGCAGGATCTGCTTGATATGGCGAGCCAGAAGCTGCTGGGGATGGCCGAACCGCCGCTGCTCCCGGCCATCGGTTCGGGTGGCATCGTACCCGTGTTCAGTTCGGCAGACATTGTTCAGCCGGGCGAATGGGCGTCGATTTACGGAACCAACCTGGCCAGCGTCACCGCAACCTGGACGGGGAACTTTCCGACATCCCTGGGCGGTACCAGTGTGACGATTGACGGCAAAGCGGCGTATCTCTCATTTGTCAGCCCCGGACAGATTGACTTGCAAGTCCCGAATGACACCGCGACTGGCGCGGTTCCGGTAGTGGTCAGGACGGCCGCAGGAAGTGCCGCATCCACTGTAAGGTTGGCTCCGTTTAGTCCCTCGTTCTGCTTGCTCGACTCCAAACACGTAGCCGCCATCATTCCGAGATCCAACGGTTCAGGAGCCTATGGCGGAGGCAGCTACGACATTCTTGGGCCGACCGGAAGTTCCCTCGGCTATCGAACGGTGGCCGCGCAGGCGGGAGACATTATTGAGCTTTTCGGCACGGGGTTTGGGCCCACCAATCCGGCCGTGCCGGCGGGCCAAGCGTTTTCCGGAGCGGCGCCAACCACGAACCCAGTGACGCTGCGGATCAATAACGTGAGCGTGACCCCGGCTTTTGCGGGCCTGTCGGGCGCCGGTCTTTATCAGCTCAACCTGACGGTTCCCTCGGGTCTTGGCACAGGTGATGTTTCGCTCCAGGCCAGCGTCGGCGGCGTACAGGCTCCTTCGGGCATTGTGATTTCCTTGCAGTAGCTGCCGTTCCCGCAAAAGCTCTCGCCGGGCGCCGGACGTAACCCGTCATTATCATTCTCGGGCGGTTCCTCGCGGATCGCGTTCGCAACTTCCTTGAATGGCGTTATCCGGGAACTGCGCCTCGTGGGCCCATTCTGTGAATCAACATGACGTGGCTTCCTTTTTGCCGGTCCTCGACAAATCCGGCGCGCTTAATTAAGCGCTCGGGCTACCTTCCGTGCGGTCAGACTTGAACTGAGACGAAAGCTCGAGCCGTGGCGCCTATCCATCCTGGCCGCACGATCAAGGAACCGCTGCTGCGCGCCGTTGTTCGGGATGCGAACCTCTGTGCCGACGACTTCATCGAGTTGCTTTGATCTCAAATCAAACCGCGGCTCCAAACTCAGGAGCGAAATGGGCGATTGCGGATAACCAGACTTCCGCTTGAGGTGGCGGCGCCAGCAGAAAAGTTCGCAATTCGTGAGCGAGGGGAGCCAGTTCTATTTGGTCCCACACCAGCCCCATGATCGGCGCGGCTCTGTCGCTGGTGAACATGCTGTTCGGCGGGCGTTTCGCCGGCCTCACATACGGCGGATGGCGCGGATGGCCCGCAGCGCGCCCCCCGGCCCCTTGATAAACTATCCTGGATGCCGCACCTGTTCCGGCGACGCGAATTTATTACCGGGCTCGCGGCTCTGGCCGTCCCAGCCGCGCCCGCCGCGCAGCCGGCGCTGTTCGAGGAAATCCCGCCGTCGAAGAGCGGCATCCGCTGGATCCACGACAACGCTTTGTCGCCTCAACGATACCTGCCGGAAACCATGGGGCCAGGAGTTGCCTTCGTGGACTATGACAACGACGGCTGGATGGACGTTTTCCTGGTGAACAGCGGTTTGTGCGACTTCTACCGGCCCGCCAAGAAACCCCGCAACGCGCTGTATCGGAACAACCGCAACGGGACCTTCACCGACGTGACCGCCTCGGCCGGGGTCGCGGGCGGCGACTCCTTCGGCATGGGCGTTGCGGTCGGCGACTACGACAACGACGGTTACCCGGATCTCTTCGTCACGGCCTACGGCCGATGTACGCTGTACCGCAACAACCGCAACGGGACCTTCACCGACGTCACGGCCAAAGCCGGAGTGGCAACTCCGGGTTGGACCACCAGCGCCGTTTGGTTCGATTACGACGGCGACGGGCTGCTCGACCTGTTCGTTTGCAGCTTTGTTCAGTACACCCGCGAGAGTCAGTCGCTGTGCCTCGAGTCGCGCGGCGGCAAGCCCGGGTATTGCGTCCCGCGAATGTTCCGGCCGACTGCATCGTATCTTTACAAGAACAACGGAGACGGGACGTTCCGGGAAGTGGGTAAGGCTACGCGGCTCACAACCAAGCCGGGCAAAGGCCTGGGCGTGGTGGCTACCGATATCAACAACGACGGCCGCATGGATCTCTTTGTGTCGAATGACACGCTGGAGAATTTTCTGTTCGCCAATCGCGGCACCCAGGGCTGGGAGGACATCGGATTTGGAGCCATGGTGGCGTTGAGCCCGGATGGGTGGCCGCGCTCGGGAATGGGTGTGGATTCGGCGGATATCGACGCCGACGGCTGGCAGGATCTGTTCGTGGCGAACATCGACAAGGAGATGTTCTCGTTGTATCGGAACACGGGCCACGGTATGTTCGACGATCTTTCGTTCGCAGGGGAAATCGGCAGGGCGACGTACTATCTCAGCGGTTGGGGGCTGAAGTTTTTCGACTACGACAACGACGGCTCGCCCGACTTGATTCTGGCGAACGGCCATCCCGACGACAAGGTTGCCGAGCGCTCGCCCAACGTGCGGTACCGGGAGCCGATGCTCTTGTTCCAGCACAAGGACGGGCGGCTGCGGAATGTAAGTGCCCAGGCGGGTCCGGCCTTTCGCGGCGAATACTCGGCGCGAGGACTGGCGATCGGCGACTACAACAACGACGGCAGAACGGACGTCCTGGTCGGCGTTAACGGCGGGGCGCCGCTGCTGCTTCAGAACCACGCGGGAGCGGATAACCACTGGGTGGGCGTGCGGTTGAGAGGCGTTAAGGCGAATCGGGACGGTGTAGGCGCAAAGATTACGTGGCAAGCCGGCGGCGTGAAGCGGTCGAGGTTCAAGACCGCCGGCGGGAGCTATCTTTCGGCACACGATCCCCGCGAGATTCTCGGGCTCGGCCCGGCCGGCAGTGTGGAATGGGTGGAGGTGCGTTGGCCCGCACCCAGCACACGGGTCGACAGGTTTTCAGGCTTGAAGCCGAACCGCTATGAGACGCTGGTTGAGGGCGAAGGCGTCCCGGGATCCTGATCTACAGGCCTTTTACCCACAACTTCGGCACACCCAGAACCGCGGTTCGAGTTTTGCGGCTGTCGTCGTCGACAACGCTCATGGTCCCGATCAGGGCATTCGACGGGCTGACCCAGTCGGCAGCCGGTCCGTCTCCGCGCGTCATTCCCACTACCCGGCCCCTCCCCGAATACGTCGCGCAGCCGCCGCCGCCCGATTGGATGGGGACTTCCTGAATTGAGCTGACCTCACCCGTGGTCGTGTTTCGGAAGTGAGCAAATACGGTAAGGCCGCCCACACCGAGATAGGCGCTGCACAACTCCAGGTGCTGGCCGTTGTCGAGCCACAGCGGTCCGAACAACATGCCGGGCGTTAGGTTGTCCTGCGCGTGAACAACCGGTTTAAAGTGGTATGCCGCACCGCCTGCAATGGCGATGGCGACGAGAAGTACGACAGCGAGCCGCTGCCCAGGGGCCTTCTTGATAAGTCTCAAACGGGTTTCCCTCCGTGGGACCCAGTATACTTCGAAATTTAGTATGAAACCACTATCCTTCGTACTTTCCTGCGACGATGATGGCGAGGGGTAGATCCCCGACCTTCACTGCCAACGACCAGTCGTGCTCGCCTTCTTTGGAGAGCGCGGGGAAGTTGGTTCCGCTGGGAGGCTGCAGGGATAGCACGGCGGGGTGCGCGGTTCCCGACTTCTTGCTCTGCTCCACCAGTTTGTCCCAGTCCGGAGTGGCATTCGGATCGGGATCGTTCGCAATTGGAGTCAGGAGCGCGAAATCGCGCTGCGGGGCGACACCCTGGTGGGCCCCATCCACGCGAAAATTGCTGTAGCGCAAGGTATAGACCCCAGCCTTGAGATCCTGGTCGCGCCGGTCCGATCCCTTGCCTGGAAAACGCAGGATGCCGAGCAGGGTTCCTTGCGCTATGGGGAAGGCGATGGAGGCGTCGCTAGGTTTGGCGCCAGTGGGAATCGACTTGCGGTACCAGACCTCGCACCAAGGGCCCGACGGGCCGACTACCCGATATCCCTTGGAGTCCATTACCGAAGCGTAGGCGGCGGGCAGGCCGGCAGGGGCGCTGGCGATCGGTTCCAGTTTGTAATCTTGAGCGAAGGCCAAGGCGGCACACGAGAACAGAAGCAGATGTTTGATCATGGTAGTCCGCAGGGGGGCGAAAAAAGTATGGAGCGGGAGACCGGATTCGAACCGGCGACATCGACCTTGGCAAGGTCGCACTCTACCAACTGAGTTACTCCCGCCCGACGGTAAACACCATTTTCCTTCAGAAACAATACCGGTGTCAAACGTTATGGGGAAGTCATTGAAACAAAACGTTTTATAAACTTGCGGGAAAGCCTTTTCCGTGTGGTATGCTACTTTTCGGTTGACCCGACTTAGGAGGTAGGGCAACTGGGTAGCGGGCTCAAGCGAGCTGTACCGGATACTCTACGGTACTTAAGCACTGATCGATCCCACGCTGTTGTGGATATACTGTGGAAAAACCGGGCTATTGGTGTGCAAAAACCGATGAACTTTTGGGATCAAATCCGTAACTACCTGCAACGCAATGTCAGCCGGCAAGGATACGACAACTGGCTCAAGGGCACGGCCTTCGTCGGAATGGACGGCGAAACGCTTCTGGTTTCGGTGCCGGACCGGGAGACCCGCACCTGGCTCGAAACGGAGTACGCAGGTATCGTCCGCACTGGGATCGAGGATCTCGGGCTGCCTGTTCGGCGCGTCAGCTATGAAGCGCCGGCCGCGCATGGCATGGTCAACCAAGCCTTGGCCGCCGTCGAAGAACTGGATTCCAGCGCGGCCACCCTGAATCCGAAATTCACTTTCGAGTCCTTCGTGGTAGGCGCCTGCAACCAGTTCGCGCACGCCGCCGCCCGGTCCGTCGCGACCAATCCTTCGCGCAGCTATAACCCCCTATTCCTGTATGGCGGGGTGGGAATGGGGAAAACTCACCTAATGCATGCTATCGGCCGCGAGCTGACCGACAAGTTTGG
>JBGPKH010000632.1:0-5264 GCA_041485845.1 Bryobacteraceae bacterium | reverse complement strand
AGACGAAAGCGTGTGCCAGGCCGGGGAGCGGCCGCTGCCGGATCACCTTGCCCTGCGCCGCCACTTCCCACAGGAAATCGCGAATGCGCGGGCCTAGCGGGGTGACTGCAAAATCGGGAGTGGGACGCGAGCCGCGGATCGCGTCTAAGACCTTGCGAGAGCGCCACCAGAACAGCGCGAGCGACGCGGCGATCAGCACGAGCACGAGGGCTCGCTCCGTCCACGATGCGTCAGTCATATCGCTATGACTGAATGTAGCATGTGAAAGCCGCGCAAGCTCCGCTAGAATGAAATCTCTGGAGGCAATTTGCGTATAGTCGTTTCCGGCGCCGCCGGCTTCATCGGTTCGCACCTGTGCGACCGTCTACTGGCGGAAGGCCACACTGTGGTAGCGCTCGACAACCTGTTGACGGGGAGCCGTGGAAATCTTGGGCATCTCGAAAGAGAGCCCCATTTCCGCTCGGTGGAGCAGGACATCACGCGGCCGTTTGTCATCGAAGGGCCCGTCGATTGCGTGGCCAACCTCGCTTCGCCGGCCAGTCCCAAGGACTACTTAAAGCACCCCATCGAGACCCTGGAAGTCGGTTCCATCGGGACGCGCAACATGCTGCAACTGGCGCTCGAAAAGGGCGCGCGCTTTCTGTTGAGCTCCACCTCGGAATGCTACGGCGATCCGCTAGTGCACCCGCAGGTGGAGACCTACTGGGGAAATGTGAACCCCGTGGGATTGCGTTCCTGCTACGACGAGAGCAAGCGGTTCGCCGAAGCGCTCACCATGGCGTTTCACCGCAAGCACGGCCTGCGCACCAACATCGCGCGTATCTTCAACACCTATGGGCCGCGCATGAAACTGGACGATGGACGCGTGGTGCCGGCCTTCCTCGACCACGCCCTGCGCGGCGAGCCGATCACGGTGTTTGGAAGCGGTGCGCAAACCCGCAGCTTCTGCTACGTGAGCGACCTGGTGGACGGCCTCTGCCGGCTGATGTTATCGGACGAGCGCTATCCGGTCAACCTGGGCAATCCCTGCGAGATGACGATCCTGGAGTTCGCCGGGTACATCCTGCGGCTCACCGGGAGCCAATCGAAGATCGTGTTTGTGCCCCTGCCCGAAGACGATCCGCAGCAGCGCAAACCCGACATCGGCAAGGCGCGGCAGATCCTCGGATGGGAGCCCGTGGTGACTCTTGAAGAAGGGCTCCGCCGGACGGTCGAGTATTTCCGCCGCGTTCAGGCGCCTGTCTCGTAATCCCTCACGCCGACCGCATCATTTCGTCCCAACTCACTTCGCGCTTCTGCTGATATGCCATGCGCCCCAGAATCGATGTGAACGTCGCGTTGGCGGCAATCGGCGCCATGTTGCAGGGTCTGGCCTCGCGGATGCTCGCAAAGAATGCCTCCACCGCATCAATGGTAATCTCGCGCTTCGACACACGCCGCTCGATCAGGCTGGAATCCGTCAGCTCATGGGTCCGTATCGCAAACATCGCGACGCTTACAGGCTGCGGTCGCGGTGGTATTCCAGGGCGACGCGTACGAGCTGACTGCGGGTGTGCGTGCCGGTTTTCCGAAAGAGCTGTTGCATCACGGCTTTGACGATTGCTTCGGAGCAATCGAGCTCTCCGGCAATTTCCTTGTTGGCGCGGCCCTCGACGACCAGCAGCAGCGTTGCTGCCTCACGCGGCGTGAAGGGTTTTGCGGGCTCGGCGCGCGAGGCGCCGATCGCTTCCAGCGAGGGCCTCGGCTCCGGGCGGGGCGGGGCTCCGACGGCTTCACGGACGCGCTCGGCGAGCTGATTCACGGACGCGTCCTTGAACAGGATTCCGGAAATCCCGAGGCTTTCCAGCAAGGCCTTTTCCTCTTTAGAAACACCCGCGGTGAGAACCAGGACCGGTCCCTGGAAGCCGTTGCGCCGGGCCTGCGCCAGAAAATCGACGCCCCGCTCGGCGCTCAAATCCAAGTCCAGGAGGACCGCGTCCACGAGGCCGGCAGCCACGATCAACAAAGCCTCGCCCACGGAACCGCAGCCCACCTTCATTTCCATGTCCGGCTCGGCATTCAGGAGCCCAGCGAGACCCTGCCGCAGAATGGTGTGGTCGTCAAGGATCAGGATGCGGGTTTTCTTCACGATCTTTATAACATATACCAAGGCCCAGGGCGCTCGAGTATCACGGTGAAACAGACCCCTTCGTTGACCGGTTCATAACGAAGGTCTCCGCCGAAGGACCGTACGATGGCGCGCGACACATAGAGGCCGATGCCGCGGCCGGTAGCCTCCGGCTGGAATGGCTCGAAGAGGCGAACCGGATCGGCAACGGGCGGGCCGCTGTTGTGGAAGCGCACCAGGATGCGTCCTTCCTCTACCGAAGCCCTGATGGCGATTTCCTTCCGTTCGGAGTTCTCGAGGACCTGGCGGGCATTCCTGGCAAGGTTTAGAAATACCTGCAGAATGCCGTGGTGGTCGGCGCGGACCACCGGAACGTTGTCGGCGATCTGCCAGGCGACCCGGATCCCGGACTCCTGAAACCAGGACTCGATCACGATGCGCAGGTGATCGAGCACCAGGCGCAAGCTCGCGCACTCGAACTCGGCCTCGGACTCGGGGCGCAATTCGCCGGACGCCAGGTTCTCCAGACCGGCAACGAGGGAATTGAGGGCTTCGACTTCCTCGATATCGGCGAGGCCGGGCAGCCGCTTCATGCTGCTGACGGTGACGCGCATAGCGGTGCATAGGTTGCGCGTTTCGTGCCAGAACGCGCCCATGATGACGCGGGTGCTGTTGGCAAGTGTTTGCAGGCCCTCCTCCTCGCGGTCGCGTAACTGCTGGGAAGAATCGAACACCACGGCGGTGAGGCCGGCTGCGGCGGGCGGCCCGAAACTCGCCACCCAAACATGGGCGAGGAAGGTTTCGCCGTTGCGGCGGGAGCCGGTGCATTCGATCATTGTGCGGACGGGGTGACGCACCCGGCTGGTCTGGCGCAGCGTGGCGAGAACGGGCAGGTACTCATCGATGGACTGGCCGGGCAAGGTCTGGCTCTCGAAACCCAACAACTGGTGGGCGGCTTCGTTGGCCAAGAGCACGGCGCCTTCCGCATCGAGGGTGAAGATGGCGGCCGGGCTGCCTTCGACCAGACTGCGCAACTGCTGCTCGACCGCTTCGCGCCGCCGGGTCTCCTGGGCCATGAGGCTGGCGTGGGTCCGGGCCAATTGCCGATGGCGATCCATCTCGAATACCAGCAGGCCGACACCCAGGTATCCGATCAGCGTGATGAGAAAGCGCGCGGCAACATCGCCGCTCCAGGGCGCGGGACTGAACTGCTCGTTCAAAATGGCGCAGATGACAGCGAAGACGGCAATCTCGCGCTTTTCCAGAAAATGCGCGCCGAAGAGGATGGCAGGGAAATACAGGAACCCGAGGGAGAGGTCGGGGACCAGCAGCCAGTCCGTGAAGGCAATCGAGGCGATCAGCACCGAGACCGCCAGGATCACGGCGCGCCGGTCTCGAAGCATGAAGCGGACCGACATCGAGTAGGGCCGGCTGTTGCCGGGCGGCGATTGCGGAAGCAGATCGGAGGCGGCGCTCACCTTTGGGGTACCTTCCTTGAAAGTACCGTATCACAAACGAATTCAAAGGGGCTGGAGTTCCCTCAGCCAGGCGTTGGCCGAGCCGGACTTCAGGCGGAGAGCGGTCAGAAGGGGAGTGCCGAACAGGTTTGTGGCTATTGTAGGGCCATGCCGTTTCCGGAGCGACTTGGCACGGATTGACCGCATGCGTGATGCCGAGATTGACTACTCGGATATTCCGCCCCTCGACAGAACGTTTCTGAAGAAGGCAACCATAGCGTGGCCTCCGGTGAAAAAGCAGTTGACCATCCGGCTTGACGCGGACGTGCTTGCTTGGCTCAAGGGGCATGGCAAGGGGTATCAAACCCGCATCAACCGCATATTGCGAGTCGTGATGGAGAGCCAGCCTCCACACCCCACCCGGTAACGCCTTTCACCCCCCTACCCCCGCAAGTGCGCCTTCAAGAACCGCCCCGTGTACGACTTCTTGCACGCCGCGATCTCTTCCGGCGTGCCCGTCGCCACTACCTCACCGCCGGCGTGCCCGCCTTCGGGCCCCAGGTCGATCACGTGATCGGCCGTCTTGATCACGTCGAGATGGTGCTCAATTAAGAGCACCGTGTGCCCCGCGTCCACCAGCTTGTTCAACGACTCCAGCAGCCGCTCGACATCCGCCAGGTGCAGCCCGGTGGTCGGCTCGTCCAAAATGTACACCGTGTGCTTGGACCGCTGCAGCTTGCTCAACTCGGTCGCGATCTTGATGCGCTGCGCCTCGCCGCCGGAGAGCGTCGTCGACGACTGCCCCAGCGTCAGGTACCCCAGCCCCAGATCGCTCAACACCTCTATCTTCTTGCCAATGGCAGGCTCGCCGGCGAAGAACCCCACGCCTTCCTCCACCGACATGTTGAGCATGTCTTCAATGGTCTTCCCGCGCACCGTCACATCCAGCGTCTCGCTGTTGAACCGCGCCCCTTTGCACGCGCCGCAGGTCACCTCCACGTCCGGCATGAAGTAGAGCTGCGTGGTGATCGCGCCCTCCCCCTGGCACTCTTCGCAGCGCCCGCCCTTGACGTTGAAGCTGAACCGCCCCGCCTTGTAGCCGCGCTCCAGCGACACGGGCGCCTGGGTGAACAGGTCGCGAATGTTGTCGAAGAAGCCGATGTACGTCGCGGGGTTCGACCGGCTGTTGCGCCCGATCGGCGATTGGTCGATGTTGACCACCTTGTGCACGTGCTCCATGCCGTCCACCCCGTCGTGCTCGCCCGGCAGCGTGCGCGTGTCCACCAGGCGCTTCCACAGCGCCTTGTAGAGGATCTCGCTGATGAGCGTGCTCTTCCCCGAGCCGGAGGCGCCGGTGACCGCCACCAGCATGCCGAGCGGAATGGTCACGTCCACGCCTTTCAGGTTGTTCTCCCGCGCGCCGCGCACCCGCAGCACCTTGCCGTTGCCCCGGCGGCGGCGCATGGGAGTCTCGATTCGCCGCTGGCCCGAGAGGTACTGGCCCGTCGGCGATTCCTTGCACGCCAGAACGTCCTCGATGGTCCCCTGCACCACCACTTTGCCGCCATGGACGCCCGGCCCGGGGCCCATCTCCACGAGGTGGTCGGCTGCGCGGATGGTCTCCTCGTCATGCTCCACCACGATCACCGTGTTGCCGATGTCGCGCAGGCTCTCCAGGGTCGCGATCATCTTCACGTTGT
>JBGPKH010000631.1:0-5282 GCA_041485845.1 Bryobacteraceae bacterium | reverse complement strand
GATCGGAGAGCTGCTGTCGTCGTACCGCGAGCTGGCGCGCATCGACCAGATTGCCGGGGAGCGGATCAGCCGGCTGGTCCGCAGTTTGAAGACCGCCGCCCGCGTGCCCGATCCCCAATGGCACCGGGTCAACGTGAACGAGATTGTCGACAGTGCCTTGCAACTCGCCAAAACCGAGTTCCGCAGGCGCATTGAGGTGGAAACGGATTTCGGGACGGTGCCCGACGTGGAGTGCCATCCCCACCTGCTGAGCCAGGCCTTCCTGAACCTGGTCACCAATGCCGGCCAGGCGATTGAAGGCAGCGGCAAGATCACCGCCGGCACGCGGCTGGAGGGCGACCGGGTGCATATCTGGATTGCCGACACGGGGCACGGCATTCGCGAAGAGAACCAGGCGAAAGTGCTGAAGCGGGGATTTACGACCAAGCCGGTAGGCACCGGCACGGGTCTCGGCCTGTTGATCGTCGAGCGCATCGTGACGGAAGACCACGGCGGCGCCATTAGCTTCGAAAGCGCATGGGGACACGGGACCACCTTCCACGTGAGGATTCCGCTCGAGGCGAAGAAAAAAGGAGTGGAGTAGAGTGGCAGAGAATCGCAAGCCGGCCATTGTCCTGGTGGACGACGAAGAGATGATCCTGACCAGCATCCGCACGCTGCTGATGCTGGAGGCGGACTACGAAGTGGCATGCTTCACCAGCCCGCAGGAAGCGGTCAAGCACCTGGAGAACAACCCGGTGGATGTGACCGTGTCCGACTACATGATGCCGGTCATGACCGGCATTCAGCTTCTGGCCGAGGCCAAGCGGTGCCAGCCGGAAGCGGCTCGCGTGCTGCTCACCGGGCACGCCGACAAAGCCAGCGCCATCAAGGCCATCAACGAGGTGGGGCTGTACCAGTATCTGGAGAAGCCCTGGGATAACGCGCAGCTCCTGCTGGTGATTCAACAGGCGGTGGAGCGGACCGAGCTGTTCCGCGAGCTGCGCCAGAAAATCTCGGAGCTGGACACCGCGCATTCCACGCTGAAAAACACCCAGGCGCGGCTGCTGAAGGCGTTCCTGTAGGACTTATTAGCATTCGAAAGGCGAATCCACTCCTTCGTTGCCAGGAGGCAGTACAATCAAGAGAGGCATGGCAAAGGAGTACATCGAAGATCGGGACGGCAACTACTACGTTGCGGGCACACGAATCTCTCTGGATTCGATCGTCCATGCGTTCCGGCGCGGCGAGTCTCCTGAGACCATCTGCCAGAATTTCGACCTTCTCCGCCTCGAAGAGGTCTACGGCGCCATAGCATACTACCTGGCAAACCAGGCTGACATCGATGCATACTTGATTCGCCAAAGCGAGAAGTGGGCGGAAGGAAAGCGCAACGCCGAACCGCTACCAGCCAATCTACGCGAGAGACTCATGCGCGCTCGGGACGAGTTGCACACGACTCGCCTATCGTGAAGGTTCGATTTCTGGCGGATGCCGATCTGAACAGACCTATTGTGAGCGGGGTCTTACGGCGGGAGCCGTCTCTCGATTTCCTGACGGCGCAGGCGGCTGGATTACGCCGCATAAAAGACCCCGAGGTTTTGGCGCTGGCGGCGGAGCACCAACGGGTGCTCGTTTCACATGATGTCGGCACGATGCCGGCTCACTTCCGTGCTTTCAGGAACGCCGGAAAGCATAGCTACGGCGTATTCCTCATTCCGCAAAGCCTGGATATTGGGACGGCAATCGACGAACTGCTGCTCATCTGGCTGGCGTCGGATGCATCGGAATGGGAAGACCGGCTGGAGTGGCTCCCGCTGTGAGAGATCTCCCCGCGCGGAGTTGCTAGCGTCTTGCGCAGTGCCGTTTGCTGAAACACCTCCGGCAAGTTCGCCCGCAGCGCGCGCCGTCGGCCCCAACGGATTAACTGATCAGTTCGAAGCTTCGGTCCGCAATGAGCTCAAGCAACGCCGAATAGAGGTCGTCCCCGGAGAGAACATCAAATGTGTACTTCCTCTTCATCTCCTCGATGCGGCTTTTCAACGGTTCTGCGATTGAATCGGCGAAGGTCACCAGCAAGAGCGCAGAGACACGGTGTTCTTGAAAAGCGCGTTCGAGTTGATCAATGGCCCCTGGATCAGAATGCTCGTCCCGAAAATACTTAACCTGTACCGCCATCTTGGTCTCGAGCGGCTGGGTTTGAACATCGATGTAAGACGGTGGCGAATGAGATCTTCCACCTGATTCTCCGGGGCATCGTGCGCCGGACTCTGCAAGAGCTTGGTGAGGTTCTCCTGGCGGTCGAAGTAGTAGCGGCCTTCCGGCGTGTGGTGAATGTGCCATGCCACCTTCTCCAACTCATCGAATGCCGAAAGGAAATCCGAAGCCTCCCGCAAAACCGTGCGAACCGGCATGGCGGGCGTTTTCCGGGAACTCGGAGTGGCCGCTTGAAAGATCGACAAAAGATTTGTCGGGCTTCGCCTAAGGCCCCTCGCTTCAGGCGGCGGTCCGTGGCAGGACTTCCTTCTCAATCAGCGGCCGGATCTGTTGCTCTGCGACCTCCAGATCGTACGCCGTCTGAAGATTCAACCAATACTGCGGCGGCGTGCCGAAATACCGGGCCAAACGCATCGCGGTATCCACGGTGATGGCCCTCCTTCCGTTGACGATGGCGCTGATCCGGTTCATGGGAACACGGAGCGCGCGCCCCAGTTCGTTCAGGCTGACCCCAATCTCGTTGAGTTCGTCCCGGAGTAGGTTGCCCGGGTGGATGGGCGGCAATTTCCTTCTTTGAGCCATGATTCTTCCTGTCTTAGTGGTAGTCCACGATCTCGACATCATGTGCGTTCCCTGCGCTCCAGGAAAAGCAGATCCGCCAGCGGTCGTTGATCCGAATGCTGTGTTGGCCAGCCCGGCCGCTTTTGAGCGCTTCCAGCCGGTTACCCCGAATGGCGCCCAGATCGGTGAGGCTCACCGCCACCGACAACCTCTACTATCGCAATCTCCGGGTCTTTCATATCCTGCAGCCCGATCGCGGCATCGAATCCGCCCCCCAGCCCTCCGCCCCGGAGCACTCCGCCCCGACGGCCACCCCGCTAACTTCCAGGACTGCCCCAACTGCCGCGTCCTCGACTACCGCAGCCCCAGTTGTCATTACGACCAGCGAAGGGCCTCCTGATGATCCACCCCACCACTGCCGACGCCCGCATCACCGTGCCCTGGAACCCCGCCGTGGATCCCGGCCGCCCGCATTTTTCCGGCTACGGGCTGATCGGTCTGCCGGTGGCCTACGTGCTCGCCGGCATTCAGCCTGCCGGGCTTCTGTCGCCCGCGCGTTCCGAGGGAGAATGAAAAGGACCCATGCCACCCGACCCCCGCACCGTTTACGTGGAGCTCCTGGAAAAGAGGCGCGCCGATATTGCACTGCGCGAACGTCGCCACCGGAAGCTGGGATATGCCCGGCTGGCGGTGGTGGCGGTCGCGGTGGCCATCGTCTGGGCGGCGCTCGCGACGCATCGGTTCTCTATCGCCTGGGTGATGGCGCCCATCGCTTTCTTCTCCGCGCTGCTGGTGATTCACGACCGGCTGCTGCGCGACCTGGAGCGGCGCCGGCGCGCGGTGCGATATTTCGAGAAGGGGCTGGCGCGCCTCGACGGAAAGTGGGCGGGTACCGGCGAGTCGGGCGACCGCTACCTGGTCCCCGAGCACCCCTACGCGCAAGATCTGGATCTGTTCGGCAAGGGCTCGCTTTTCGAGCTCCTCTGCACGGCCCGCACGCACATTGGCGAAGATACGCTGGCGCGCTGGCTGCTGTCTCCCGCGGAGCCCGATATCGTGCGCGCTCGCCAGCAGGCCGTCGACGAATTGCGCCCGCGGCTGGATCTGCGAGAGGATCTCGCCGTGGTGGGCGAAGAGGCGCGGACCGGCGTGGACCCGGTGGCGCTGGCGGGGTGGGGCGAGGCTCCCGTGATCCTCGGCCCGGGACACCTGCGCGTCACGCTGTGGCTGTTCACCACGATCGGCGTCGCGGGATTCATCGCGATGTGGGCCGTGATCCTCAATGTCGTGGGCGTGGTAGAGCTATCCGAAAAAGCCTTCGTGCTCTCGCGGGATGGCTTTCTGCTGGTGCTGGTGGCGAATGGTGTGTTTCTTTACCGTAAGCGAAGGCCGATCCAAGAAGTGGTGGGAGCGGTGGAGGAGGCCGCGCACGAGCTGGGCCTGCTTTCCGAGGTCCTGGTGCGCCTGGAGAAGGAGCGGTTCCATTCGCCCATGCTGGCGAGTTTGCGGGCGTCGCTCGACGCCGAGGGCGAGCCGCCATCGCGCCGCATCGCGCGGCTCAATCGCATCGTGGAGCGCCTGGACTCGCGCGACAACGTGCTCGTGCGCGTGATGGAGGCGTTTATTCTCTGGACGCCGCACCAGGCCCTCGCCGTCGAGAACTGGCGGCGGCACTCCGGGCGGGCCGTCCGGCGCTGGCTGACGGCGGCTGGCGAGATGGAGGCGCTCTGCTCGCTGGCCAGCCACGCGTTCGAGCACCCGGCCGATCCGTTCCCGGAAATCTCCCCCGGCGGACCCTGCCTGGACGCCGAGGCGATCGGACACCCGTTGATTCCCGAGAATCGGGTGGTGCGCAACGATGTGCGGCTGGGATGTGAAGGCGCCCGCCTGCTGGTGGTAAGCGGCTCCAACATGTCGGGCAAAAGCACCATGCTGCGGACGCTGGGGATCAACACCGTGCTCGCGCAGGCCGGAGCGCCGGTGCGGGCCAAGCGTATGCGGCTCTCGCCGCTGAAGGTGGGCGCATCCATCCGCCTGACCGACTCCTTGCAGGGCGGGGTCTCGCGATTCTACGCGGAGATCCTGCGGCTGCGGCAGATCCTGGATCTCGCCACGGGACCGCTGCCGGTACTGTTCCTGATCGACGAGTTCCTGCACGGCACCAATTCGCATGACCGGCGCATCGGCGCCGAGGCCGTGGTCCGCAGCCTGGTGGAGCGGGGCGCCATCGGACTGATCACCACGCACGACCTGGCGCTGGCGGACATCGCCGGTGTGCTCGGCGATCGCGCCGCCAACGTGCATTTCGAGGATCAGATCGAGGACGGGCAGATCCGCTTCGACTATGTGATGCGGCCGGGCGTGGTGCGCAAGAGCAATGCGATCGAGTTGATGCGGTCGGTGGGGCTGGAGATTTGAGGGGGAGAGCATATTCCAATCCAAGAATGATCCTGAAATGACGAACCGTTTCCAATACGGGATGATCCTGAAAAAGGTACACCCGGTCAGAGTGGTCTCCTTTCTTT
>JBGPKH010000630.1:0-5294 GCA_041485845.1 Bryobacteraceae bacterium | reverse complement strand
CCCCCGTGATGTGAAACAATAGCAGCTTCATGCCTCCCAATCCGTCCACCGGCGTCGCGACCCCGGCCAAGTACAAATGGTACCGGGACATGAGCCGCTACCATTGGTTCGTCCTGGCGGTAGCGAGCCTCGGCTGGATGTTCGATACCATGGCCCAGCAGCTTTTCAATCTGGCCCGCAAGCCGGCGATTCGCGATTTGCTGGGCGGCAACGCGAGCGACGCCATCGTTTCCGAGCAGGCGGCGTATGCCACTGCCATCTTCATGGTTGGATGGGCCCTGGGCGGCGTGCTGTTCGGAGTCCTGGGCGACCGTCTGGGCCGCGCCAAGACCATGATGATGACCATCCTCACGTACACGGTCTTCACCGGGCTCAGCCTGCTCTCCACCAGCATCTGGGATTTCAACGCCTACCGGTTCCTCTGCGGTCTCGGCGTCGGCGGCCAGTTTGCCGTGGGAGTTGCGCTGGTAGCGGAAGTAGTGCCGGCGAAGGCTCGGCCGTATGCCCTTGGCATGGTACAGGCGTGCTCGGCAGTGGGCAACATGGTGGCCGCCTTGACCGGAATGTTCCTTGGGCAGATGGTACAGTCGGGCGTAATCGGGAGCTCGTGGCACTACCTGTTTCTCGCCGGAGCATTGCCGGCGCCGCTGGCCCTGGTGGTGTTTAAGAAGTTGAAGGAGCCCGAACAGTGGCTAAAGGCTCGCGCCGAGAAGAAGAAGATGGGGTCGTTCGCGGAGTTATTTTCCGACCCGCGATGGAGGCGTAATTCGATTGTCGGCCTGTTGCTGGCCTTCTCCGGAGTGGTCGGCCTGTGGGGCATCGGGTTTTTCAGCTACGACCTGTTCCGCCCGGTGCTGGAGAGAAGCTTCCGCGCGCAGGGCTTGACGGGCGCCGCGCTGTCGGGCAAGACCGATTTCTACATTGGACTGACCTCGTTGGGGCAGAACTTCGGAGCCTTCTTCGGCGTCCACGCCTACACCTGGCTGACGCAACGGACCGGGCGCAAACCGGCGTTCGCCGTCAGTTTTCTGGCGGCCATGGGAATGACCGCCTACACCTTCTGGAACTTGAAAGAGATCAGCGACATTTTCTGGATGATCCCGCTGATGGGCTTCGCGCAGCTTTCGCTGTTCGGCGGCTACGCGATCTATCTGCCGGAGTTGTTCCCGACGCGCCTGCGCTCCACCGGCACCAGCTTTTGCTACAACTGCGGCCGCCTCATCGCCGCCGCCGGTCCGCTGACCCTGGGATTGCTGACCAGCCGCGTCTTCGCCGGTCACGCCGAGCCCATGCGCTACGCGGGCGTGTCCATGTGCCTGGTGTTCCTGGTGGGCCTGGCGGCGCTGCCGTTTGCCCCCGAGACGAAGGGCAAGCCGCTGCCGGAGTAGGGCGCACGCCGATGCGGATCGCAGAGTGATTGCAGGTTCAGCCAAAACTCCGCGCTGGTCCCAAAGTACGTGCCAGCCGTTGATCGCAGGCAGCAGAGATCCCCACCACAATCCGACAACCGTCCCGTGCTCGGCGCCACCGGTGGGCCTGCGCTCCCAACCATGATGCTCGACGGTGACGCGCGTACCGTCGCCGGCGGCGTCGAAACGCACCTCCACCTCGGTACGCTCTCCGGGCCGGAAGCTCCACGTCCAGAGATCGAGCAGCAGCCGCACCCCCGGTTCCCATGCGAGAACACGGCCGATCTGCTCCCCGGCTTCCAGCAAGCGACCCGATTCGAAGCGCATCGCGCCGTCGCGGGAGCGGTACCTGGGACCGCGCTTCCACCAGGAGTCGATCTCCTCGGTGAAGATCCGGAAGGCCGCGCCGGGATCCGCACGAACCACCGTGGTCACGGTGACGCTTTCGTTTGAGGTCATCGACGTTTCCCTCTTTTCTTGCTTTCGACGTGCTGGCGAAAGGCGCCGAGCTGGTCGCTCCAGAATGCTTCTACGTGTTCGAGCCAGCCGTGCAATTCGTCAAAGGGCTGGCGCCGCAGGCGATACATACGGATGCGGCTGTCACACGGGTCCGCATGCTCCTCCTCCACCAGGCCGTGGATGCGCAGCGTTCGCAAGTGCCGGCTCATCAGCGGCGCGCTGACCGCCACGGCCTGTGCCAGCTCGCCCGCCCGCCGCGGCCGCTCGCGGAGCAGGTCGATTACGCGCCGCCGGGTGGGCTCCGCCAGAGCCGCGAGCGTCCGATCCAAGGTCGTCATTTCGAACCCGAGATCGGCGAGGCGAAGAGCCACCGATGGCCCTCAAGATCCAGTTCGCGATACATGCGAAATCCGTATGGCTGATTTTCGGGTTCCGCAATGACGATAGCGCCTGCCGCCCTGGCGCGCTGGTAGTGAGTGTCGACGTCGTCAATCTCACAGAACAACTGGCTGGGCATGGCGGGAAGGTCTCGCGGGCTGGCCATGCCGCCCGCCTTCCAGGTGGTGGCCAACATTACGACGTTGCCGCTCAGCACAACCTCGGCGTGTCCGATGGCGCCGTCCGGCATCTTCATGCGGGACCGCTCCTCGAATCCGAAGGCCGCACAGAGGAACTCGATGGCGGCGGGCGCGTCATCGTAAGCGAGCATCGGAAAGATGCGCTGGCGCGCGTCGGTGATATTTTCTGGCACGCAGAAATATTAACTTTATATTTAACTATTGTCAAGTTCTTTATGTAGGTAGGCATCATCGGGGGCGCCGGGGAAGTCAGGTGCGATTGCTGTGCCAGGCGCTTACCGGCGCTTACCGAAAGAGCGCGCTAATGCAACGCGATTTGTGAAATACTATCACAAGGTCTGGATCTCTGTTAGGAACGCGTCATCAGGCTGGCGCTTTCATCTCCCGGAGGCATGTAGAAGGTGGTCGGACGCACCTTATCGCATTATCAGCTCATCGAGAAGCTCGGCGAGGGCGGCATGGGCGTGGTGTACAAAGCTCGCGATCTGCATCTGGACCGCCTGGTGGCCTTCAAGGTTCTGCCGGCGGACAAGGTGGCGGATGAGGGCCGCAAACAGCGCTTCAGTCAGGAAGCCAAGGCGGCCTCCGCGCTGAGCCATCCCAACATTGTCCACATCTACGACATTGACCAGAGCGAGGGCATCGATTTCATCGCCATGGAGCTCGTCCCCGGCAAGACGCTCGACCGGTTGATTCCATCCCGTGGAATGCAACTCGGTGAAGCGTTGAAATATGCAGTGCAGATCGCCGACGCTCTCGCCCGCGCACACACCGCCGGTATCGTCCACCGCGACGTGAAGCCGGGCAATATCATGGTGACCGAGGACGGGCTCATCAAAGTGCTGGACTTCGGGCTGGCAAAACTAATCGAGCCCGTCATGGCCGGCGAAGACAGCGCTACCCGTACGCTCACACCGATGACGGAGGAAGGCACTGTGGTGGGCACGGTGGCCTACATGTCGCCAGAGCAGCTCGAGGGCAAGCCAGTGGATGCGCGCTCGGACATTTTCAGCGTGGGCTCGGTCCTTTATGAAATGCTGACCGGGCGGCGCGCCTTCCAGCGCGATACCAAGGCAGCCACGATCGCCAGCATCCTGCGGGAAGAGCCGAAGCCGTTGCGCGAGGTGGTGGAGTGCGTCCCTGGCGAGATCGAAAGAATCCTGAGGCGTTGCCTTCGCAAGGACCGCGCGCAACGCGTCCAGCACATGGACGACCTGAAGGTCGCGCTGGAGGAATTGAAGCAGGAATCGGATTCGGGCGCCCTGAACATGCCGGGTTCTTTGAAGCCGCCGGCCCGCCGGTATTGGCCGCTTTGGACATTAGCGGCCGGTGTGCTGTTCGCATTGGCTGCGGCCGGTATGTGGCTGACGAGCTGGAGAACCAGCCGCCCCGAGGCCACACTGGTGCCCGTGCCGCTAACCAGCTATCCCGGAGTAGAAAACACGCCCAGCTTCTCTCCCGACGGGACGCAAGTGGCCTTTGCGTGGTGCCAGGATAGCGCAGGGATGAAGTGCAACATCTATGTCAAACAGATCGGCATGGAACCTCCCTTCCGTCTGACGGACACGCCTGCATCGGACTTCAGTCCTGCGTGGTCTCCGGACGGGAGGTTCATCGCCTTCATGCGCTTTCTCTCACCGAACATGATCAGGGTGGTTGTCATCGCGCAGCGGGGAGGACGCGAACGTGTGCTGGCGGAGTTCGATTCGCCGGAGGCGGTGACACTTCTGCGGCTTTGGGAGACTCCGTACCTCGCCTGGACCCCCGATTCCAAAGCGCTTGTCGCGCCCTTGCCGGCTCGCGGGAAACGCTGGGCCTTGGTCCTGATCTCACTGGATACGGGAGAGCAACGGCGGCTTACGGACCCGCCGGGCAACGTTTGGGGAGATCTTGGACCTGCTTTTTCGCCGGATGGCCGTATCCTGGTGTTCTTCCGGGACCTAAACGGGGGCGCCAATGCAGAGCTTTACACGCTTCACCTTACCGCGGGATACATGGCGCAAGGAGAACCGGAGAGGCTTCCGCCGAATCATCCGATGAACTTCAGCCCTACCTGGACCGCGGACGGAAGAGAAATCGTATTTGCTGCCAGAACCGGGTCCAGCGGCTTGGGCCTCTGGCGAACGGCCGTGTCCAAGCGCACCACGCCCGCGAAGCTTGCATCCATCCCGAACGCGACTTTCGCGCCGGCGATTTCGCGGCAACTGAACCGGCTTGCCTATGTCGAGAGAAAATTCGATACGAACATCTGGCGCATCGATCTGGCTGTTCCATCCGGGCAACCGCCCGCGCTCGTCCAATTCATTTCATCCACGCAGCCAGATTTCGAACCGGCATTTTCTCCGGATGGCAGAAGGATTGCATTCACTTCGGAGCGCTCCGGGACTCACGAAATTTGGGCCTGCGACAGCGACGGGTCGAACCCGGTGCAATTGACATCGGTCGGAGGGCGGCGTGTCCTGGGGCCACGGTGGTCCTGGGATAGCCAAAGGATCGCTTTTTGGGTGGACGCGAGAATTGAGGAGATTCACGTGATCAACGTAAACGGAGGCGTTCCACAGCGTTTGGCGGCAGGTCAACGCGCACATTGGCCCTACTGGTCACGGGATGGCGAATGGCTCTACTTCGGCGACCCAGAAAACGGCGGCATCTGGAAAATACGTTCCCGTGGCGGAAAGGCGGTTCTGATTTCCAAAACCGGGGACGTGCCCCAGGAATCTCCGGACGGAAAGTTCATCTACTACAACTTAGGATGGCCCTTACCCATGAGCATCTGGAGAATGCCAGTTGAAGGCGGGGGCGAAACCAAAATTGTCGATTCGGTGCAACCCTTCACGGTATGGACCGT
>JBGPKH010000629.1:0-5301 GCA_041485845.1 Bryobacteraceae bacterium | reverse complement strand
TCACCCCCTAGGAAATCGGCGGCCATACTCTCCAGCGATTCGTCCCTGCAACCCGTTAGGTCATACCCGACACTGCCCGCAACCCATTCAGCAAGAACGGTTTGGCACGAAACTCACCGATATCTTGTAAACTCCCGCTAGACTAGCGAGTGATGACAGACCACAAAAGGCGATGGTCTGTCCTACCAGCCACCGTGGACAACCGGAGTGTACACGGGATAGAATGGCCCGACTATGATGGCCACGCAAACCGAATCCCCGCCCGCGACCTCCGGTGCCCCACGATTCCTTCCCTTGCTGCTGATTCTGTTCGCCGGAAGCGGCTGCTCCGCGCTGATTTACGAGATCGTGTGGTTTCAATTGCTGCAACTGGCCATCGGTTCGACCGCGGTGTCGATGGGCGTGCTGCTGGCGACCTTCATGGGCGGCCTGTGCCTGGGCAGCGCCGGCCTGCCGCGTCTCCGCCTGTCCCAGAAACACCCGCTTGGAGTCTATGCCGTCCTGGAGGTCGGAATCGCGGTTTGCGGCATCCTGGTGTTATTTGCGATTCCCTACGTCGACCGCATTTATTTCGCCGGCGCCGCGCAAGGTCTGCCGGGCATGTTGCTCCGCGGCTTCATTTGCGCGCTGTGTCTGCTGCCGCCCACCTTCCTCATGGGCGCTTCGCTCCCGGCAATCGTGCGCTGGATCGAGTCCACTCCGCGCGGCGTGTCGTGGTGGGGCCTGCTCTATGGCGGCAACACGGTGGGAGCGGTGATAGGCTGCCTGCTCGCGGGCTTCTACCTGTTGCGTTTGTACAACACCTTCACCGCCACCTATGTCGCCGCAGCCATCAACCTCGCTGTGGCCACCGTCAGTTTCCTCTGGGCAGCCCGGACTCGGGGCGAGCGGCAGGCGTCGCCCCCAGCCGCGCAACCCGGCGTTTCTCCGCCTGAACACTGGCCGGTCTACATGACCATCGCGCTGTCCGGCGCCTGCGCCCTCGGCGCGGAGGTAGTGTGGACGCGGTTGATGGGCATGATGCTCGGCTCCACCGTCTACGTGTTCTCCATCATTCTCGCCGTCTTCCTGATCGGGCTGGCCATCGGCAGCGGCGCCGGATCCTGGATCCTCCGCGGCCGTGGACCCGCTTGGGCGGAATCCGCGCTCGGCTGGGCGCAACTGATGCTCGCCGCCTGCATCGCCTGGACCGCCTACATGATCGCCGACGTGCTGCCCTACTGGCCGTCGGAAGCCCTCATCTCCGGCACCCCGACGCAGGCCTTCAAAGTCCACCTGATCCGCACCCTGTGGGCCGTGCTGCCGCCGACCCTTCTGTGGGGCGCGAGCTTCCCGCTGGCCTGCGCGGCGGTGGCTTCCGACGGCGCCGATTCGGGACGCGTGGTGGGCGGCATCTACGCGGCCAACACGCTGGGAGCCATCGTCGGCGCGCTCGGCGTCAGCCTGATGCTGGTGCCCTGGATCGGCACTCAGCAGACCCAGCGTGTGCTGCTCCTGACATCGGTGGTCGCGGGGCTGTGTGTGCTGGTTCCCTACTTGCGGCAACACCGCTCGAAGGCCGCGCTTGGCTGGATGGCTTTGTCGGTGGTATTCGCCGGGCTGTTGGCCTACAACGTGGACGCCATCCCCGGCAAGCTCATCGCCTACGGACGCCGCATGACCGTCGCCACCGGCACGGTGATCCTTACGGCCGAAGGAAGGAACTCCTCGGTGGCCATCTCGAAGTGGCCCGACGGGGCCACCGAGGTGGACGTCAACGGGCACGTGGAGGCCACCACCGAGCCTTACGACATGCGCCTCCAGCGCATGGTCGGGCACCTTCCCGCGATCCTGCACCCGCAGCCGCGGAAGATTCTGGGAATCGGATTCGGCGCCGGAGTGTCGGCCGGCACCTTCACCCGCTACCCTGGCATCCAGAGCATCACCGTGTGCGAGATCGAGCCCATCATTCCTCCCATTTCCACGCGCTTCTTTGCCCAACAGGACTACGACGTGCTCCACAATCCGCGCACCAAGATCATTTACGACGATGCGCGGCACTACCTGCTGACCACGCGCGAGACCTTCGACATCATCGCCTCCGACCCGCTCGACGTGTTTGTGAAGGGCACCGCCGCGCTGTATTCCCTGGAGTACTTCGAGGCGGTGAAGCGGCACCTTAACCCCGGTGGCATGTTCACCCTCTACGTGCCGCTCTACGAGAGCGACGAAAGAACCGTGAAGAGCGAGTTGGCCACGTTCCTCGAGGCCTTCCCCCACGGCACGGTCTGGCAGAACACGGTCAACGGCGAAGGCTACGACATGGTCTTCATGGGCCAGCTCGATCCGCTCAAGATCAATGTGGACGAAGTGCAGCAGCGGATGAACCGGCCCGACTACGCACCCGTGATGGAATCCCTGCGCGAGGTGGGCTTCCCATCCGCCATCGACCTGTTTGCCACCTACGGCGGCCAGAAGTCCGACCTGGGACCCTGGCTGGCCGGCGCCGAGCTCAATTACGATCGCGACCTGCGCCTGCAATACCTCGGCGGATGGGGCATCAACTCTCGGATGGAGGATGCCATCTATCGCCAGATGATGAGCTACCGCCGTCCCCCCGGTAACATGTTCACCGGCTCGCCCGACACGCTCCAAGCGCTGATGGCGGCGATGAGCCAATAGTACGCCAACTGGAATGCGGGCAGAAACTCACAGCGATCCTGGCGGCACCGCCGGCGCATCCGCGCCTCGGCGGTGGGTTGGCAGGGCCTCTGTCAGGTTCCGGCTTCGGCGGGCCGGGGTCCGGGGGCGAGCATGCTGACCGCCATCACGCGCGCGGTAAGTCCGGCGCTGAACCGCTGCGAGCTGGAACATCTCGAGCGCCAGGAGATCGACATCCCCAAAGCGGCCCGACAGCACCGGCAGTATGAAGCCTGCCTGCGTTCGCTCGGCGTGTCGGTCATCTCGCTGTCCGCCGAGCCCGATCTGCCCGACTCCATGTTCGTGGAGGACCCCGCGGTGGTGGTGAACGAGGTCGCGGTGATGACCCGCATGGGCGCGGCCTCCCGGCGTCCGGAGTCGGAGAGCCTGGCCCAGGCGCTGGCCCGCTTTCGGCCGCTGCGCTGGCTGCGCGAGCCGGCCACGCTCGAAGGCGGCGATGTCCTGCGCATGGGGACCGCTGTTTTCGTAGGTGTGTCGTCGCGCAGCAATGCCGAGGGCATCGCCCAATTGGCCGCGGCGCTCGAACCGTTCGGTTATTCCGTGCGGCCGGTCGCGGTCCGCGGCTGCCTGCATCTGAAATCCGCCTGCTGCGCCATCGGCGAGCGGACCATCCTGGCGAACCGCCATTGGTTCGACGCGTCGGCATTCGAAGGATTCGATATCGTAGACGTGCCGCCGGACGAACCGCGATCCGCCAACGTGCTCGCCATTGGCGACACCGTGATGGCGCCGGCGTGCTTCCCGGCGACCGCGCGCCTGCTCGAAGGCCTGGGATGGAAAGTGCGGACCTTGGATATTTCCGAGCTCATGAAGGCGGAAGCGGGGCTGACGTGTTCCAGCATCATCATGGAGATGGGTTAAGAAAAAATCTTAGCCACGAATGAACACGAATGAACACGAATAAGAAAGCAAATCAGTTATTCGTGTTCATTCGTGTTCATTCGTGGCTAAATTGTTCTTGCATCACTTCTTCAACCCCGCCAACCAGTTCGTCAGCACCGTAATGGCCTCGGGCGCGGCGGCAGCCTCGCCCTGCTTGGGCGTGATCACCAGGAAGCGCTGGCCGTCGGCCGTCACATCATAGCGAAACGAACCCAAGGCGGTGGTAACATACACCCCCGAATCGAACAGCGCGTGCGGAATCGCGGACTCGAACCGGGGCGCGGTCTTCACGTCCACGGCCATCAGCTTGCCGTCGGGGGCGATGTAGAAAAGCTCCTTGCCATCGCGCCGCCAGCGCGGCTGCGTGCCGCCGCCGCTCGAGACCTGAAACTTGCCCGCGCCCGCCGGAAACGATTGCACGAAAACTTCGCGGCCGTGCCTCGACTCGTCGGAGCTGTAGGCTACCCACAGCGGAGCCCCCGCGGAACCCGGAGAAAACTGGCAATGGGAGGTGTTGAACGGCGTTTCCAGGTACGGCGCCGCCTTGCGCTTCGCCGGGTCTCCCGCCGGATCGGAGAGGAACCACAGCTTTTGGATGGCGCCGGAGAAGCGCACGTACATCAGGGACCGGCCGTCGGGCGACCAGTCGCACGGCCGTTCGCCGTCTTCCGCTTTCTGGAGCCGCTCTTCCTTGGCCGCGCCGCTCGCGTCCTTCACGTAGAGGGTGTACGGGCCATCGCGGCGGGAGGAGAAGGCCACCCGGGTGCCATCGGGCGACCAGACCGGCTCCCACTCCTCCGCTTCGTCGAAGGTGAACCGTGTGGGAATCCCCCGCGCCACGTCGATCAGCCAGATGTCGCGGTTCCCGGTTTGCTGGTCCACCTGCATCACGGCGGCTCGTGTGGCGTCCCGGGAGAGCGCCAGGTTGCTGTAGAACGCGGGCGTGCCCAGCGTGGCCAGCATCTTGCCCGCGCGATCGAACCAGGTCAGTTGCAGGTTGAGGCCGCCCGTGCCGCCGGAGCGCCAGGCCAGCGCTCCGCTGGGCGAGACCGTGAACTGGGCGTAGGCGAGGAAGCTGCCGACCCGTTCCGCGACCGGAAACGCGTCGCCTGCCAGCTCGAACGTCCGGGGATCGAGGGGCTGGGCCATCAGGGTGTCTTCCCGCAGGAAGAGCAGGTGGCCGGGCGTTCCGCTTTGGGCTGGAGGCGCATAGCTGTAGCCGTAATTGGTGCCAACCAGGCGCTTCTTCGCTTTGCCGTCGAGCGAGCCGAGGTAGATCCCGCTGTTGTCCCGCGCGGCGGAGAGGATGAGATGGAGGTAGTGGCGGCCGTCCGGCAGGATTTGCGGAAAAAAGTACATCGCCTCGCCATGGGCGGTGTCGGGCTTGGTTACGAGAACCGGGTCGCCGCCGGCCTGCGGGACGCGGAAAATCCCCTCGGGACCGTTGCTGAAGAAAATGACGCCGTCGCGGTTCCACCAGCCGGCTTCCAACGTAGTGGTGGAGACGGTGCACAGCACCTGGGGTGGGCCGCCGGCAGCCTCGATCTTCTTCAGCTTGCCGGCGACCCAAAAAGCCAGGAAGCGGCTGTCCGGCGACCAGAAATGGAAGAGGGCGCCCTCGGTGCCGGGCAGAGCGCGCGCTTCCAGGGAATCGAGCGCGCGGACCCACAGAAGAGGCAGTCCGCCGCCTTTGCCGGGGGCGAGGAACGTTAGCTTGCG
>JBGPKH010000628.1:0-5305 GCA_041485845.1 Bryobacteraceae bacterium | reverse complement strand
CTTGACCATGGGAACACCCTTACCATCGACCGCCGCCACCAGGATCGAGCCGGCAGCCGGCGCTTGGATGCGTTCCCGGTAGAAGACGTCAAAGTCTCGGGCCGCATCCAACAGCAGTTCTTCCAGGCTGCGTTTGGAAACCGACAAGCCGGTGAGGTCGGCAATGCCATCAATAGATTCCTGGAAGGTGCCCTGCACCGCCGCCTGGACCAAACGCCTTTGCAACTCGTAAGAGAACACACGCGCCGGCAAGGCGAGCGCCCCATCGAGAGGATAGATGCTGTCGGCGCCAGCCTGGGAGTAACCCATGCGGACCATCTCGATCGGTCCGAAGACGGTCTTGAGGGAGCGGGCGCCGAGCCGGCGATGCGTGTACAGCACTTCGTCGTTCCCTTGCTGGACACACAAAGCGGGCCCCACGTCTCCGTGGCCGCGGCGCTGCAGGTGCGCCCGCAGCAGCAAGCGTTGCACCTCGCGGCCTTTGGTCTGTTGCTGGCGCTCGATTTGGTGCAGGGGGAGTTGCAATGTGGACGGGGCAGACAGCCAAGCCTCCAGGGAAGAGAACTCCTGCCAGGCGTGGGACCGGGCGCCCCCAGCGAAGGGGACCGGCGAATCCCGGGACAGCGGTGGAACGAGGCAAGAAGCATTCGGAAGGCGGGGCAGAAACGGGAGTGGAACCGGTGGTGTGGCAGTGGCCATGTTTACTACGGTAATATATACCGTAGGTATACAATGAAAGCAACATCAAAAGCCAGGCTCGCGGCACTCATCCTTTCCGATGCGCGACGCTTTGCATCTCTGAAACAGGAAATCGTTCAACTGGACTACTTCTGCAAGGGGACGGTACTGAAGCGGATGATGAAGTGCGGCCACAAACAGTGCGCCTGTCACCGCGATCCGGCCAAACGTCACGGGCCGTACCTGGAATGCACCTACAAGGTTCACAACAAGACGATCAACTTAAAGCTCTACCCAGAAGTGGCTCCCCTCTACCGTGCCGCCATCCAGCAATATCGCAAGTTGAAGTTGCTTCTCGGGCGTTTGGAACGCTTGTCGCGAACTGCATTGGCGCATCGGGCCAAGCAGGTGCAATCGAAGCGCCGCAACTGAACGAAAACCGGGGATATTCTCATATCCCGCCCTCTAGCCACCCGCCCCGCCAAGCCGAATCAACATAAACGATTCATTCTATATGCAGTTAGCCGTCGTCCTAAAGTAGACACACCCAAACGGCTTTGTGGTAGGATTTGTAGTCCTCCCGCAGAAGCGCGCTATCGGGATTCTTTTTTTCATCTTTGTTTCGCTCCAGCCATGTTTTTAAGTATTCGGCGGTTCTCGGTGCGTTCAGTCCCCTGCCAAACCCAAGAAGGTTCTGCTCCACCGCACCGCAAAAAGCCAGTGTCAACGCGGCTTCGATCTTCCGCTTCTCGCGCAACCACGTGGAAGCCCACGTACGAAGACCCATCGAGACGCTCTCCCATGAACAAAATTGGCAATCTGTCGGGAGATTCTCGGGCTCATCAACCGCCAGCAACACCGGGGCCAGCGGGGCGGACTGCGTCTTGAGCCATGCAGTATAGTCCTCCAACTGGCCTTCACGCACTTCGGAAATCGTCTTGATTTCAACCAAGAGCGTCGCATCGCCAAACCGTACGACCATATCGAGGCGACCGTATCGCGTGCAAAACTCCCGCTCAACCGCGCAGGTAGTACGCGCTACGAGCGCCGGATCCAACCCGAACAAAGAGAGCACATGGCTGCTGTCCCCACGCCGTTCTAGAATCCACGCAAGCCAATTGGACCAGGACTCTTCGCGCGAGCCAGTAAGACATCGGTGCGTACCAAAGTCGAGACCAAGATCAAGTGTGTCTCTAAACCCGGGAAACGGTTGACCTGCGGAACTTTCAAGGAGCCCTTTGAGGACTTTCCGCGATTCTTTGGCGTCTTTCTCGGCAGCGTCGATCATGCGGGAAGCGGGTGTCCAATCCACAGCCGGTGACTGCACGCGAGCCGATCGGCCGAGGGCTGCCCATCGGTGCAGGATTGCGGCCGTCGTCATAGCGCTCCTCCGCCGGCGTGGGTCTCTCCCCCGAGAGCCTTCAGTTGTTCAAGCAGTCGCACCATCCCGAATGTGTCCTGGCGGCAATACGCCAGCAGCGCCGATCTCAACCGTTCCCGCTCCGCTACAGCCACGCCGGCTCGTATCATTCGTTCCCATACAAGACCGGCCTCACCGCCATGAGCAACCTCCATGCCGTGATAAGTCAGGTCCGGCACGAGCGCCGGCAGGACCGCCTTCAGCGAATATGACCCGTGAAATTCCGGATGGTAAACATGCTCTCTGACGAACGGCAGGAGATCCCACAAGCGGCCCTGAATCTCTGCGATCTTATCGCCGTATTCCGGAAACCAATCGGCAAGATCGCGGAGGCGCTGCGATTCGAACGTGGCATTGTACACGACGATCCGCCCACGCCGGCCCAGCGTTTCGCAAAGCGAGCCGATGAACTCCCCGCGCCGGTCACTGTCATCGTCAGCCAGAAACTCGAAGTGATCGAGCGCCGCATCCGGCGTCAGTTGGCGATGGACATCACCAGCGCATTAAACAGCATCTTGAAAGTTAAGTAGCTCTGCGCCCGATATTGCGGCCGCATGCCGAACAGCACCACGTGCCCGCTGCCCATCGGCGCATCGATCAGAGCCGCCTTGCCCGCGATCACCTTCTCGCCCACCAGCCAGCCCGAGGCCAGCACGCCCGACTCCGGATATCGCGCGACCACCGGCAACTGCGTCTCCCACGCCGGACTCTGCTCGCTCCAGATCGCGATCTCCGCGGGCACTCCGTACGCCAGCGGACTGCGCGTATCGATCCGGGCGTTCAGCAGCGATCCCGGCGAATAGAATTCCGACGACCCGCTGACGCGGTTTACCTCGGGCGCCGGCTCGCTTTCGCCGCCGCCGCGGCCGCCGCGCCCGCCGGCGGGAGTCACTACCCGCGCCTGGACTCCCAGCCTCGTCACCGCGTACTGCGAAGCGCCGTTCAGGAACACCAGCGTGCCGCCGGCATTGGCGAATTCCTTTAGCACGTCCGCCCCCTTCGTCCCGATTCCGCCCGCGTACTCCGCGGGCATGTTGCGCTGCCCGTTCTCGATGCTCGCCGCCTGCTGGTCGGCAAACACGATGGCGTCGAACTTCTTGCGCAGATCGCCCGCCTGGATGTCTTTATTGTGTACCGTGGTGTACGCGAAGCCAACCTGCTCGAAGAGCCAGCGCGTCCAGCCTTCGTCCATGGCGTTCCCCGTCCACGGCTGGTACAACGCCACCCGCGGCTGCTTCAACTCCCGCCACCCCGCTTGCGCGGTCAGCGAGAAATCGCCGCTCGCCCGATCGCGCCACACCGATTTGCCTTCTTTCCACGCGCGATTCACCGCCACCCACGAATCGGTGTCCGACGCCTTGAGTACCTTCGACGCCGCCGGCGCAGCCCACTCACCCGAGAACGTCACCGCCTGCTTCACCGTCTTCACGTCCACGCCCATCAACAGCGGCAGCGTGTTGGCGGTCACGTCGTACGGCCGCTTGGGAGGCCCGCCCGGATACAGCCGGTCTTCGGGATAGTGCTGCACTTCGAGCAGCGTCTTGGCCCACCCGCTGTACGGTTGATGCATGGACACTACGGCGCTTCCGTCCGCTCCCTTGCCCACCTCCACCTGCCCGAAGCGCAGCGTCTCGATCAGCTTGCGCGCCGCCCCCGGATCGCGCTGGTTCGACGAAATCACGAAGCCCCACGGGTCCGTCCTGGCCACCTGCCGCGCGCCCACGCGGTAGAAGTTCCGCAGCAGCTCTTCGCGATGGAGCGCGGCGTTGTACAGGCACGATTCGAACGCGATCAACTGGTAATCGACGATGTCGCGGAGGCGCCACGTTCCGCCCAGCCACGGCTCCAGATAGTTCCACGAACGCTCGCGCGGATTGTAGCCCAGCGCATTCTGCCCGATCTGGTCCGCCGTCATGGTCACCGGCGTGGCGATCTGCGCGCTGGCCGATTCGGTAAGGAGGCGCAGCCCGCCGTGAAAGGCCATAAAGTGCCGCGAGGGCGTCCAGAAATCGTAAACCCCGTGGATCGCGACTCCGTTCTTCCCGGCTGCCGTCAAGTCCGCGGCCATCGACGTGCCCATCATGTTCATCTCCTGCATCAGGATGGCGTCGATGTTCGGCTCGGTCGGATCGAGCCACGGCGGCACGAACAGGCGCGCGCCGTTGCCGCCCATCTGGTGGACGTCGTAGGTGATCTCGGGATGCCACACGTTGTGCAGTTTCGAAATCGTGTGCCGCGTCTCCGGCTGCGAGAAGATGTACCAGTCGCGGTTGTTATCGTGCCCCACGTACTTGTGATACAACTCCGGCGGGTTCGAGCCTTCGTAAGGCGTGCCCAGCGTCTTGCGATACCAGCGCGTCACGATGTCCACGCCGTCGGGATTCTGCGAGGGCACCAGCAGCAGGATCGTGTCCTTGAGGATCGCGCGATGGTGCGGCGTGTCCTCGGTGAGCAGCTTGTAGGCGAACTCGACCGCAGTGTGAGTGGAGGCGATCTCGGTGGCGTGGATCGAGCAGGTGATCAGCACCACGGTCTTGCCCTCCGGCAGCAGCTTTTCCATTTCCGCCGGGGTGGTCTTGCGCGGGTCGGCCAGCTTCTGCTGGATGCCGATGTACTTGTCGAGGTGCTTCAACGTCTCGGCGTCCGCGATGGTCACCGCGATGAACGGGCGGCCTTCGGCGGTCTTGCCCAGCTCCTCGAACCGGATCTTTTCGCTCGACTTGGCCAGCGCCTGGAAATAGCTCACCACCTTCTCCCAATCCAGCACCGTTTTGTCGGCGCCGATCTCGTGGCCGAAGTGGCTCCGGGGTGCCGGAACGGCCGCGAAGACGGAGCACATGGCCAGCGCCAGACAGGCGATTCGCAGATGAACTCTCAAGGCAATACCTCCAGCATTCGGTCGATCTCGGAAGGACTGATGTAAAAGTGCGGCGACGTACGGACCCACCCCGCCCGCGGCGCCGCGCTGATTCCCGCAGCCCGCAAGCGGCGGACGATCTCCCGCTCGTCGTGTCCCGGCTTGCGGAAACTCACGATTCCCGCCCCCGTTTCGGGTGTCCGATTTCCCAACACCTCGTAGCCCCTGGCCTGGACGCCCTCGGCGATGCGGTCGCCGAGATTTTGGACAACCGGGGCGATTTCTCCTACCCCAACTTCTAGTAAAAACTCGATTGAAGCCCGTAAGCCAAAGCAGCCAATGGTATTTAG
>JBGPKH010000627.1:0-5312 GCA_041485845.1 Bryobacteraceae bacterium | reverse complement strand
GCCGATCCAAGGCGTCAGCACGATGGACGAAATCCTCGACCGCGAAGTGTTCGACCGGCGCGTGCAGATGCTGCTCCTGGCAGTCTTCGCGTCGGTGGCGATTGTGCTGGCGTCGGTGGGAATTTACGGCGTGCTGGCTTACATGGTGTCGCAGAGGACGCAGGAGATCGGGGTGCGGATGGCGCTCGGCGCGCGGCCTGCCGATGTGCTGATCACGGTCGCGGGCAGGGGAATTACGCTCAGCGCCATCGGGATCGCCGCCGGGGCAGCCGGGTCGTTGGCGGTCACGCGGGTCCTCTCGAAACTGCTCTTCGGAATTACGGCCACCGATCCCGCGACGTTCGTGTTCGTGGCCGCGATCCTCCTGGTGGTAGCATCGCTGGCGAGCTACCTGCCCGCGCGCCGCGCGATGCGAGTGGATCCGATTCTGGCGCTGCGGGAGCAGTAGGCCCGCTCGCGGGCAGCCAATCCTGGGCTGCGGGGGCTCTCCAGCCGGATTGCGGCGGCTCGAAAGCCGCCACGCGGGCAGGATTGCCCGCCCCACATTTCAGTAGCCCAGATCCTGCGGCAGTACCGCGGGGATCTCGAACACGCGAATCCCCAACAGCAGCCGCACGAGGCCATTCCCGTCGGGAATGCTAGTCCCATCCGCCGATAAGAAACCGGCGATCTGCTGCTGCGCGTCGAGGCTGATGGCCAGCCCGACGGCGGTCGGCAACTGGATGCTTCCGCCACTCAGGCTGACGAACAGCTCCAGGTACGGATGGGGATCCGCTGGCAGGTCGGGGGCCTTCTCGCGCGCCAGGTCGTGCCGGTACATCCACGTGCTGGCCTGCAGGCCCGCCGCGCGAATCAGGGCGCTCGAGGCCGGGTTCGGCATGGTGCGATCGCCGCGCGCGAATTGCACCAGCACCGGCCGCGCCGGCACTCCTGGCAGCGGCGATGGTTTCAGATGCGGCGCAAATGCGATGGGGTCGCCCTCGATGCCGAGCCACTCCAGCATCTCGAACACATTCTGGATGGCGATCGCTCCCGGTACGGTAGTTACTTTCACCGGCTGGTCCGGCAGCACATGATCTCCGTCGTAGGAGTTGCCCTTGTTGAGCAGCGCGGGCGTGCGCACTTGCAGCATCCGGGTGCTCAGCCCGCGATACGCGGGGCTCCACTGCGCAATGTCGATCGTGGAGCCGCCGCCGACCGTGAGCGACGCGGCGCGCACCGTCGGCTCAACGGCCATCAGCATGGCGCCGTACATCGCCCCCAGCGAGTCGCCCGCGTAATAGATCCGCGAAGCGTCCAGGTCCGGCCGGCCGTCGCCATCCAGATCGAGCCCCAGGCGGATCACGCGCGCGAGTTGCATCAGATCGACCGCGGTCTGCCGGAAGCAGTCACGCGTGCCGTACGCCACCGGGGTCAGCACCGTGCAGCCTTCCTCCGGGTCGATGTTGCCGTCGCCGTCCAGGTCGAAACTGCGGCCGCCCGCTTCGAGTGTCGTGCTCTTGCCGCTTCTGTCCACGAGCGTGACGGTGCTCAGCGGTCCGAACCCATGGCCGATCGCATTAATCGCGATCGTGGCGAACCCCGACCGCGCAAGGGTCGGCGCCACCGCGGTCGGCCCGCCGAACCGGCTGTCGCCGAAACCGTGCCCGAAGATCACCACCGGATATCCGCGGGCCGGCTGGGGAGTCGACGGGAGCAGCGCGTTGAAGTAGACCTGGCTCGACTTCACCGGCACCGCGAGTTGCGGCAGGGTCGGCAACTGGCGAATCGTCTGGTCGTCCTCCAGGAAGCTCGGCGAGCGGAAGGATCCGATGACGATGCGTTCCAGTCCCGTGACGATCGGCGAATCGATGGGCAGAGCGAAATCCACAAACTTCACCGGATTCGCGCCGACCTGATCGTGGAGCACGAGCGACGTCAGATCGGGTACGTGGAACGAGCTTTGCGGCTGGGCCAGCATCACGACCGGCGGCACATAATCGAGAATCATCCTGGCGTGCTCCAGCCACGCGGTCGCGCTCATAGTGGTGAAGACGGACGCCGCGACGATCTTCTGCGGGCTCGCGGCGATGCCGCTCACGGCCCGTGCCAGCGACACGCAGTACGAGGTCCCGTCTTGCAGGCACGCCAGGTATGCGGCGTCGGAGCTCACGGAAGTTCCGGCCGCGTCCTTGACCGCGTCGGTCACCACCAGCGCGTAGCGGCGATGCTGGTCGAGCACCGTATCGGGCTTGGCGTACAGGACATTCGTCGTGGGGTCGTAGACAGGCTGGTTGATGGCGATGCGATCGCCGAAATTGTGGATTCCCGGCTCGTCCTGGGTGACGTTGTCGAGCGCCACCAGAAAGACGCCGTCGCGCAGGGTCGCCGGATTCACCGCCCCCGAGAACCGCACACGGACGCGCGCGCGGATGCTGAAACCGTCCAACTGGTCCGCCAGTGCCGCTTCCTGGCAGGAAGTATACTGCGAGCCGCAGTCGGGAACCGGAATATCGATGCGTACCCCGCTCTTCTGAACCGGGTCGGGCAGGGTGAGGAAGTCGGTCGGAAACGGCCCCGTCTCGGGCGTCGAAGGATCAAACAGGACCGTCGTGCCCGCTGCTGCGAGCGAGCGCGCGACCAGCGCCACAATGAGGAAACGTATCATCGAGGTAAATGCGATGATAACGTGGCGCCCCGTACACCGCTTGCTGAGAAGCTGTGAAAAAATCGGTTGGCAGGCGAAAGCGCCTGCCCCACAAAAACGCAAGCCCTTGCGCACCAACGTGGGACAGTTAACCGGCTGTCAACCCGGCGATATCAGCGATTTTTTCACAGCTTGCTGACGCGCGCGGCTCCGAACTATTTCACGTCCGCCGGATCGACCGGGGTCCTGCTACCCGCGCCGGCGTAGCGAACATAAGCGATGATGTCCGCCATCTGCTCGTCGGTGTACTTGCGGGTGCTGGGCGGATGTTTCCAGCCACTGTTGGGCGTGAGCGAGCCGATGTCCGCCCGTGCGACCTCGTGCGCCTCGGGCGGCATCTTCGACAAGTCGTAGATCTTCACCGGCTGGTCGCCGGCTGCCGGCGGCAGGGTCGGGAAGGACTCGCCGGACTTCAGCTTCACGGTCTGCACGTACTGCGTGACGGTAGAACGCACGGCCATCACAATCCCGGCGGGACTGAGGCGCGCAATTCCCTTCAGATCCGGCCCGACAGCCGTACCTTTTCCCTTGAGAGCGTGACAGGTCCCACAACCCAGAGCGGGGTCGAGAAACAGCGCTTCGCCGCGATCGATCTGCGAGGGAGCCGCGGCTTGCGCCATCAACAAGACAACCCAAATCACCATATTGTCCTCCTTTGGAGGCAAAACTATTCAGACTTTCTAGACCTCTAAATCTTCTAAAAGCATAACTCTACGCGCCGTCGGAAGCAATGAGGGTCAGGTTGAGCTTACTCGTATCGCAGCGCATCGATGGGATTGATCCGCGATGCCTTCACCGCGGGATAGATCCCGAAGATGACCCCGACCGCCACCGACACGCCGAACGCAATGATGACCGAAGCCGAAGTGACAATCGTTTTCCACTCCGCCGTGCGCGCGATGAGCCACGCCAGGAAGAAGCCGAAGCCGATCCCCAGCAGGCCGCCGCCAATCGAGATCATCACCGATTCCGTGAGAAACTGGCGCACGATGTCGAACCGCCGCGCGCCGACCGAGCGCCGGATGCCGATCTCGCGCGTGCGCTCGAGCACCGTGGCCAGCACGATGTTCATGATCCCGATGCCGCCCACCAGCAACGAGATCGCGGCGATCGCCACCATCACGTAAGTGAAGATGGTCTGGGTCCTCTGCTGCTGCGCCAGCAGCGCGGCCGGAATGGTCACGGTGAAATCCTGCATGTTGTGGTGCGTGGAGTTGAGGACCGCGGTCACCACCTTGGCGGTTTCGATGCTGTCGGTCTCCGGACCGAGGCGCAGATCGATGCCGTCCAGATCGTCCTTCATGTTGGCGCTCTGGTCCCAGAACCGGTACTGGAACGTGTTCAGCGGAATGTAGACGATGTTGTTGACGTCCATCATCGTATTGCCGCTCGACTGCGCGCCCGCCATGAGCTGTTCGTTCAGCACGCCCACGACTTCGAGCCATGTGTCGTTCAGCTTCACGAATCTGCCGACGGCCGGACCGTACCCGAAAATGTTGACCTTGGCCCCCTCACCCAGCACACACACGGTGACGCTCGCGGCGTCGTCGGACTCGTCGAAGAACTTACCCTCCGCCACGTGCAGGCTGTGGATCACGCTATAGGACGGCCGCACTCCATACAGCGTGGGGATATCGCGCGAGGGCTTGGGAAGCACGCGCGCCGGACGCAGCGTGCGCCGCGCCGACATGGTTTCGAGCCCCTCGATATTCGCCTGCAAAATTCGCACGTCGCGTTCGGACAGCCCGGGCGACGAGCGGCGGCGCTGCTGGAATTCCTCCTGGCTGGTGGCCGGGCGCGCATCGATCAAGACGTTGCGCACCCCCAACTGTTCGATGAAGCGCAGCGATTCCTCTTTGGCGCCCGAGCCGATGGCCAGCATCCCGATCACCGAGCCTACGCCGAACACAATGCCGAGCGCGGTCAGCAGCGTGCGCGTCTTCTGCGCGCGCAGGTTGGACAAGGCCTGGCCGATATCGGCTAGACGGATGATCATTTGGACAACGCCTTCATGGCGCTCTCGGGGCCTCCGGCCGCCTTGACCTGCTGGTCGGGATTGGACATCGCCACCAGCTCGCCTTCCTTGATGCCCGAGATGACCGCCTGGCTCTCACTGCGGCGCACGAGCGCGATATCGTGCGGCATGAAACCGTTGGGCGTTCGCTGGTACACGAACGTCCGGCCGTCGCTTTCAAAGAGCGCCTGCGACGGGATCCACAAAACGCCGTCGAGAGTCTCGATGGTGATCAGCATGTTGGACGTCATACCGGGCCGCAGCTCGGGACCCGCCTGCTCCAGCGCGATGCGGCACTCGAATTTGCGATCCCATTGCGGACCAGATGTGCCGCCGATACTCTTCACGTGGCCGGGAAACGACTTGCCCGCCAGCGCCACCACCTTCACGGTCACCTTCTGGCCCACCGTCAGATGGCCGCGGTCCAACTCGCCCACGTTGGCGCTCACCTCCCAACTTTTGAGGTCGGGAATCTGCGCCACCGCCATGCCCGCGCGCGCCGTGTCGCCGAGCTGGAAGGGAGGCAATTGCATGCCCCAGTAAATCATGTTCTGGTTGTTGTTCTGCTGTACGTTGACATATCCGGCGGTCTTGGCCTTCAGGGTCATGCTG
>JBGPKH010000626.1:0-5322 GCA_041485845.1 Bryobacteraceae bacterium | reverse complement strand
GTATTCGTGGCTGCGCGTGGGGCGGTCTTTCACGCTCTCGGGCTGGCAGTTGGGCTTGTTCCAGATGATGTCGGCCCGCAGGTACCAGCCCTCCTTCTGGAGAGCGAAGGCGAGCAGCCAGGGCACGCCGATCAGATCCTTGGGCTTCAACCCTTCGGGGGTGGGGGGCCGGACGTTCATGGCTCGAACCGGGTTCTTCTTGTCGGTGGCGCGCCACGTCCTACCGCCAGAGGTGTAGGAATCCCCGATGTTGAGCCAGAGCGTGCCGTCATCCTTCAATACCCGGCGCACCTGGGAAAACACTTTGGCCAGGTGTCCAATGTAGGCGAAAACCGAATCCTCCAAGGCCGATCTGGCCGGGGATGCTGTAATCGCGCAATGACCAGTAGGGCGGTGATGTCACGCAACTCTGGAAAACGCCACTGGGCAGCCGAGACAAGACGGTCTCCGTGTCGCCGCGGATCAGTGCGGACATGGCGGAATCCTCCGCAAAAAAGCGCGAGATGGACGCCTGGTCTGTCGCATCGAAGCGATGGACGTGGCCATCGCCGGCAAAGAGGTTCGGAACAACGGTTACCTGCCGGGAATCGCCCGGCTTCGGTGCTCGTCGCCGGCCTGTTGCTGCCTTTTGTGGTAGCACCTTTTTACTTCCTCTGCTCCTAACAATCTCATCGGGGGATTCCTCCGATAGTTAGCGCGGTTCGCTGATACCGCTAAAACATTTTTTCACCGTCTTGTTGACAATTGAAAGTCATGGAGGGCAGCGAGGGCAGCGGCATCACACATTCGGAATGGTTGAAATGACCAGTTCGTCGCTGGAGGATTGCGTTACTCCCGTGAAACGCCCCTCCCGTCCGAAGAGATGGCAGACGGCACAACGGGTGCCCCGGTCGATGGTCTACCTGCCGCGCCGCGACCGCTGCTCCGCCTCCATTAGATTCGTCAGGATGTCGTTGATGCGCGTCAGGTGGCCTTCGCCCCTGGACTCCAGCCAATTGAGGACTTGCGCGTCCAGGCGTACGCTCACCGGTACCTTGCGCGGCCGGGCATTACGCAGCCGCACCATGCTTGCCAACTGTTCATCCCGAGCAACCGCCGCGGCCCAACCGGCATCTCCATCTGCGCTATACTGCGACCGATCATGCGGCGAAGAACACTTCTCCGCTGGATCGCGTCACTGGGTAGCGCGATCCGGCTTGCCGGCCTGCGTTCCTGGGCCCAGACCGCGGGCTTTCCCGGCGACGAAGCGCCGGCTCTCGACGCCTTGGCCGCGATTGTACTTCCCTCCGAGCTCGGCGCCAACGGTATTCGCAGCGTCGCGCAGGGCTTCGAACGCTGGGTGCGCGACTACCGTCCCGGCGCCGAGATGGACCACGGATACGGCTTCACGCGACTGCGCAACAAGCCGTCATCGCCCGCTCCGGCATATCTTGGGCAACTCGAAGCGCTGCGGCCGGCGCTCACCAGCGGGGACGCAACGTCCCGGCAGAAGGCCGTGGAAGCCGCGCTCGAAGAGGCAAAGATCACCGACCTGCCGCGCTCTCCCGACGGCCGGCACGTGGCCGCCGACTTGATGGCCTTCTACTTTCGCGGCAGCGATGCCAACGACCTGTGCTATCGCGCCGCCATCGGTCGCGACAAGTGCCGCACGCTCGCGGGCTCGCAAAATCCTCCCTCGGAGCTGAAGGCATGACCACCCACGAATGCGATGTCTGCATCATCGGCGGCGGCATCTCGTCGGCCATGCTGGCGCTGAAGCTCTCCGAGCTGCGCCCAGGGATTTCGATCACAGTGATTGAGGCGGGCAAGAAGCTGTTCGATTTCGAGAACCGCATGCAGTACCGGCAGCGCAGCATCTCCTATGCCGAGAACCCGTGGGCGGGCGATTTCATCGAAGACCAGGCCGCCAAGGGCGTGATCTCGCGCACCATGGCAGTGGGCGGATCGGCGCTGCACTGGGGCGGCACGTGCAACCGCTTCTCGGAAGAGGATCTGCGGCTGAAGTCGATGTGCGGGTTCTACACCGACTGGCCGATCGAGTGGAAGGAGCTGGAGAAGTTCTACTGCGAGGCCGAGCGGCGCCTGGGCGTCTCGGGCGAGCCGAGCCCGCTGCCCGAAGACCTACGCTCGGAGCCGTATCCCATGCCGGCCATGGTGATGACCCACAATCTCAAGGAGCTGAAGGCGTGGGGCGAGAAGAGCGGCATACCGTTCTGGAGCACGCCGCAGGCCAAGAACACCAGGCCCTACGATGGCCGCAACGAATGCATCCGCTGCAACACCTGCTCCATCTGTCCGACCGGCGCGCGCTACTCGCCGGACTTCACATTTAAGAGGCTGCTTGCGGGAAAGGACTTCGCGCTGCACGATCAGACGCTCATCCGCAAGCTGATTCTGGATGACACGAAGCCCACGGTCGCCGCCGCGCAGGCCGCGCATCGCGAAAGGCCCGGCGAGCCAATCGAATACCGCGCGCCGGTTTTCGTGCTCGCCTCGGGATATTGCTGGAGCCCGCACCTGCTGCTGCTCTCGCAGTCCTCGCGATTTCCCAACGGGCTCGCCAACCGCTCGGGCCTGGTCGGACGATACATGTGCGGCCACGCTTTCCTTTCGGCCATGATCGAGATCGACGCCAAAATTTATCCCGGAATGAACGAGCAGCACGGCCTGATTTCGCGCCAGTTCTTCCGATGCAAGACGGACCAGCCATTCATCCGCCACGACCTGCGGATCTGGGAGAGCGCCTCCGGCCACGAGCCTCGCCTGCGCTCCGCCGACGGTCGCTTCCTGCTGGGCGACAGCCTGCTGGCCGATTGGCGCGAGCGCGCGAAACGTGGAACAGCGCGCGTGCGCGGCTACTACGACGTCCATCCCAGCCGCGACAGTTCGCTCACCCTGGATGTCACCAATCGCAACCGCTGGGGCGACCCGCTGCCCAGCATCGCGCACAAGCCGGATGCGGCCACAGAGGCCCGCCAGCGGTTCACGCGCGACCACTTTCAGCAGCTCTTTCAGACGTTGGCGAAAGCCAACAACGGCAAGATTCTTTCCACCAGCGCCGGAAATTATTGGGATCATCCGGCGGGCGGTTGCCGCATGGGCGCCGACCCCGCCGCCAGCGTCTGCGACAGCTTCGGCCAGACGCACGATCACGAGAATCTGTTTGTGGTGGGATCGCCTACGCTGCCGAGCGCTGGGTGTACGAATGGCACGCTGACGTTTGTGGCGCTCACGCTGCGGTCGGCGGAACGTATCGCGGAGCGGTTTCGGAGAGCGGGATGAAGCCGCTCGGCCTCATCCTTCTCTGCGGGCTCGCCTCCGCCCAGGAGTGGCCCTACTACGGCGGCGACCCCGGCGAGACACACTACTCGAAGCTCGACCAGATCAATCGCGGCAACGTCCGCAATTTGAAGGTCGCCTGGGAATGGAAGACGGGCGAGGTTCCACTGCCCGAGTTCAAGACCAATCCCGGCGCATTCGAAGCCACGCCGCTCGCGATCGGCGGCGTGCTGTACCTGAGCACTCCATACAACCGCGCGGTGGCGCTCGATCCCGAGACCGGGCGCGAGCGCTGGTCGTACGATCCCAAGGCCTACGAAGATGGGCAAGTGCCCAACGGCACGGGCTTCGTGCATCGCGGAATCGCGGCATGGCGCGACACCAAGAGCGGCCGCCTGCGAATTTTTCTGAACAGCCGGTACCGCCTCATTTCGCTGGATGCCGAGACCGGCAAACCGGTGAACGATTTCGGCGACAACGGCATCGTGAACCTGGTGGCGAGCCTCCGCTGGGAGACCAATCCCAAGCACTACACCAACACGTCGCCGCCGGTGGTCTGGAGGGATCTCGTCATTCTCGGTAACGGCGTGGCGGATCGACTGGTCTATCCCAAAGACCCGCCCGGCGACGTGCGCGCATTCGATGCCCGCACCGGCAAGCTGGTCTGGACGTTCCACACCGTGCCGCTCTCGGGCGAGTTCGGCAGCGAGACCTGGGGCAACGGATCGGAGAAATTCACCGGTCACACCAACGTGTGGGCGCCCATGACGCTGGACGATGCGCGCGGCCTGCTCTATCTGCCGGTGAGCACGCCCAGCAACGATTTCTACGGCGGCGCGCGGCCCGGGCAGAACCTCTTTGCGGAGTCGCTGGTGTGTCTCGACGCCGCCACCGGCAAACGCAAATGGCATTACCAACTAGTCCATCACGGACTGTGGGACTACGATCCGCCAGGCCCGCCGGTGCTGGTGAACATCCGGGTGAACGGCAAACGGATCGACGCCGTGGTGCAGCTCACCAAGACCGGCTGGGCCTTCGTTTTCGATCGCGTGACGGGCAAACCAATCTGGCCGATCGAGGAGCGGCTCGTGCCGGCGAGCGACGTTCCCGGCGAGAAGGCTTGGCCGACGCAGCCCTTTCCCAGCAGGCCGCCGGCGTTCGAAGAACAGGGCGTGACACTCGAGGACGCCTACGACGCGACGCCCGAGTTGAAGGCCGAAGCGCAGGCGGAAATGAAGAAGTATCGCCTGGGTCCGCTCTACACGCCCCCGAGTCTTCAGGGAACGCTCATACGGCCCGGGGTCATCGGCGGCGCGAACTGGGGCGGCGGAGCGTTCGACCCGGAGAGCGGCATTCTCTACGTCAAGTCGAGCAGCACGCCGGCCATCGCGAGGCTTCGGAAAGTGGACGCCCCCATCCCCGGCGAGCTCGAGGCGACCTACGTCATGAATTCGGGCAATGCGACCTTTCACAACGGACTACCGCTGCTGAAGCCCCCGCCGGGCCATCTGACGGCGATCGATCTCAATAAGGGTGAGATCGTGTGGCGCGTGGCGTTCGGCGCAGCGGGTGCGCCGGGGGCCATCGTCACTAAGAGCGGACTCCTCTTCGTGGGCGGCGGCGACTCCGCATTTCACGCTGCCGACACCGCCCACGGCCAGGACCTGTGGACCTATCCCCTCGGTCGCCGCACGACCGCCACGCCGATGACGTACCGCTCGCCGGGCGGCCGGCAGTTCGTGGCGATCGCTTCAGGCAACGGACGGGATGCAACCTTGACGGCGTTCGCACTACAGTAAGAAGAAAATGCCTCTCGAATTCGTTGGACGATCGCTCGCTCTCACCAGCGACGGCCTGGCGAACGCCGCCGACAACCTGTCCGTGGGCGCGGCGGAGATCTGGAGCGTGTTCAAGGTGGAAACCCTGGGCTCCGGGTTCATCCCCGACCGCCGCCCGCCGATTCTCTTCGAGCGCCACATCTTCAGCCGGCTGACGAAGCGCCGGTTCGGCATTTCCGACATCAGCAATCCGGAGGCCGGGGGT
>JBGPKH010000625.1:0-5327 GCA_041485845.1 Bryobacteraceae bacterium | reverse complement strand
CTGGCGCACGCGCTCGGCGGGGACCCCCTCAGCGCGTATGCCAATTTGAAACGGGCCATCGAGCTGGAGCCGCGCAATCGCATGATGGCGCGGCAGGATGCGGACTTCGCCCCGCTCGCCAATCAGCCGCCCTTCGACGCGCTGCTGTTTCCCGAAAAGAATCCCTGGCCCGAAAAAAATGTTTGGCCTGAGAAGAAGGGCTGGTAAAACGCACGTGTATTTGTAAGGTCCGAGCGCGCCTCGCACTCCCTTTCCCATGGAAGACACCTCACCACTTCGCGTGGTTGCGATGGGCGGCGGCAACGGGTTGTCGGCGCTGCTGGAAGGCCTGAAACAGTACGCCGGCCCCGGCGATCCCAAGACTCCCACGCTCGACATCACGGCCATCGTCACGGTGACCGACGACGGCGGCAGCTCCGGCCGGCTGCGCCGCGAATTCGACGTGCTGCCGCCCGGAGACATCCGCAACTGCATGGTGGCGCTGAGTGAGGACTCGGCCCTGCTGTCGCGCCTGTTTCAATACCGGTTTTCCGCCGGGCGCGGCCTCAAAGGCCACAGCTTCGGCAATCTGTTCCTCATGGCCCTCACCCAGGTGATGGGCGATTTCCCGGACGCGGTGAGGGCCTCGTCGGAAGTACTCAAAATCGCCGGCCGCATTTATCCGTCCACGGATGCCAACGTGGCGCTCGAGGCCACCCTGACGGACGGCTCGCGGGTAGTCGGCGAAACCCGCATCAGCCGCAGCCGGCAGCGCATCCGGCGCGTCCGCCTGATCCCGCGCACGGCGCGCCCGGTTCCCGCCGCGCTCAGCGCCATTGCCGAGGCCGACGTGATCACGCTGGGCCCGGGATCGCTGTTCACCAGCGTGATCCCGAACCTGCTGGTGAACGGAATTCCCGCCGCCATTCGCCGATCTCGAGCGGTCAAGGCATACTTCGTCAACCTGATGTGGCAACCCGGGGAGACCGATGAGTTTCGCGCCTCCGACCATGTTCGCGCGATCCACCAGCACTGCGGCGGCAAGCTGCTGGACTATGCGATCGTCAACATCCGGCCGATTACCCAGGCAGTGAAGAAGCGCTACGCGCAGAAGGAAGCCCTGCCCGTGGAAAACGATATCGATGCCCTGTTCAAGGGCGGACTGAAGGTCATGGCCGGACGCCTGGCGCACCTCACGGAAAAGGTTCGCCACGATCCGGGCGCCACCGCCGCTACCGTGGTCCGGCTGGCCCAGGAAGGCAGACGGCGCAAAGAGGCGCAGTCATAATGGTAATCATGCAGACGCCCGTAACAGTCGTCATTCTGGCAGCCGGTCTCGGCACCCGGATGAAATCCCGCCAGGCGAAAGTGCTGCACCGCGCCGGTGGCAAGACGCTGGTGGAGCACGTAGCGGCGACGGCACTCGAACTTGCCCCGCCGGAGCGCATTTTCGTGGTGCTGGGATACCAGGCCGAAGAGGTACGCAAGGCGGTGACTACCCCGGGAATCGGATTCATCGAGCAAGCGGAGCAGAAGGGCACGGGGCACGCTCTCATGGTGGGGCGCGAGGCGCTGGCAGGGTTGGGCGGCCACCTGGTGATCTTCTACAGCGATGGGCCGCTGCTGCGCGCGGAGACGCTGCGGCGGTTGGTTGAAGTGCAGGCCGCGGGCGGCTCCGGCGGCGTGCTGCTGGCGGCCGACATGAGCGACCCTACCGGCTATGGCCGCGTCATTCGCGACGCGCGCGGGCGGGCCGTGGAGGTGGTGGAGCAGAAGGCGGCGACCGCGGAACAACTGGCCATCCGCGAAGCCAACATGGGGATCTACTGCTTTGACAGCGACCTGTTCTGGAAGCACCTGGACGAGCTCCGGCCCGACAATCCCGCGCAGGAGTACTACCTCACCGACATGGTGAAGATCCTGGCGCTGGCGGGCCATCCGCTGAAAGTGGCGAAGATCGACGATCCGCGGGAGGTGCTGGGCATCAACAACCGCGTCGAGCTGGCCGAAGTGGACCGCATCTTTCGCGAACGCAAGGTGCGGGAGCTGATGCTCGCGGGCGTGACCATCGAAAAGCCGGAGACGGTGACGATCGACGCGGACGTGCGCATCGGAATCGATAGTGTGGTGGAGCCGTTTGCGCAGATCCTCGGGCGGACGGCGATCGGCGACAATTGCCGGATCGGCGCCTGCGCGATCGTGAGAGATTCCGAACTGGCGGACCAGGTGGAGATCGGGCCTTTCACCATGGTGGCATCATCGCGCCTGGAGCGCGGCGTTCATGCCGGGCCGTTCGCGCGCCTGCGCCCGGAGAGCCACGTGGAGGAGGGCGCGCACATCGGCAATTTCGTGGAATTGAAGAAGACCCGGATGGGGGCCGGCGCCAAGGCCAGTCACCTGGCCTACCTGGGCGACTCGCAGATCGGCGCCAACGTGAACATCGGGGCGGGGACCATCACGTGCAACTACGATGGCTTCCGCAAGCACCAGACGAAGATCGGCGAGGGGGTGTTCGTGGGCAGTAACTCGACGCTCGTGGCGCCGATCGAGATTGGCGACGGGGCGTATGTGGGCGCGGGGTCGGTGATCACCGACCCGGTGCCTGCGGATGCTTTGGCGATCGGCCGCGGGCGGCAGGTGAATAAGGAAGCATGGGCGAAGAAGCGGAGGGCGCTGCGGAAGTAGGGAGGCGCACTTTCGATCCACGTGACGGGTTCAAAGGACGGCCGCGGGGTTCGGCGCAAAGTATGGACTCCCCAAGGGCATCAGCGGCCACCAGTACTACTTCCTGTGGGGACCGCGCGACTACACCGGCGTGATCGTCATGGAGGATCGCCAGGAAGTGCTGGAGACGAAGTTCGCCTCGCTTAGAAGGCCGGCCGCGTCGGGCATCCCTATTCGGTGCCTTGCGAGCATTTCGAGATCTTCTACTGCCGCGGAATGAAATGGCCGCTCCATGAGGCTTGGCCGAAGCTCAAAAACTGGCGGTAGCAGCCTGGCAGTATCCGCTTCCTTACGGCCGCGGCTCAGATCGGAGCCGCGCGCGCCGGCAAGCGGCAGGCGTTCACTGCCGCCATTCCGTCACCATGTTGTCGTCGGTGATGATCGGCCTGCCTGCGGTGCGCCGCAGGATGTTCTCCCGCGTTTCCATTTCCTCGGAATCGTAGGTTTCTCCGGGCAGAGTGTCGGCCTTCTTCAAGATGTAGTCGAGCCGGTCTCTATCTCCGGTCCGTGCCAGGTCCAGGATGGGCTTGCCCTCCAGCCGGTAGCTCGTCAGGATTTTCCGCCAGCGCTCGCGGTCGACCGGAATCGGGCTGTCGCTCACTGCCATGAAGGGACCGAAGCGGTAGGCGTATGGGAAATGCGCGGCGCCCGTGCGCTGCGCATCGCACGAGTAGGTCGTGTTGTAATAGACGATCCCCCCGGGCTTCAACAGTTGCCGCGCGAGGTCCAGAAACTCCACGGAGAGTAAGTTCGTCGCATGGGCGCGCCAGTAGTAGATCGTGTCCATCACGATCACGTCGAACTTCCTCTCGCGGTGGCGGAACATCCAGCGGCGTCCGTCGTCGATCTCGACTTCCACCCTGGGATTGCGCAGCAGCGGCGCCACCATGGGATACCGCCGCACCACCTCCCGGTAACCGGGATTGATCTCGACGACCACGAGGCGCTCGACCTGAGGATGATTGGCGATGATCTCCGACCACGCGCCGCCCGACATACCGACCTCGAGCACGTCTTTGGGAGCGGGGTGGAAAAAGCTCAGCGCCAGCGGGCGGATGAGCAGGTCGGTCTCGCGTACGTTGGTGGTCATCCAGCCGTCGAACGCGCCGCCGCCGAAGATGGCGCCGTCCGCGTCCACCGTGACCACGCCGCTGCGCGTTTCCACCACGTCGATCAGCCGCGCGCCCGGATCGCGCCACTCCCGCTTGTATTCCATCTGCCTGTAGACCGAGGCAAACAGCGGGCCGGAAGAGAGGACCAAGGCCGCAGCGACTCCGGCGCACAGGATCGCCGCGACAGGCCGGCGGGCGGCGCCGAACAGAGCCATCGCCACCGCCATGCCGAGCAGCGCCAGAAACACGGAGATCCAGCGCAGCGCGAAATAGTCCATCAGCACGAATCCTACCAGCCAGCTTCCCGCCGCCGAGCCGAGAATGTTGGCGAGGTAGAGATAGCTCAGGCCCACGCCGGCGCGCTCGTCGGGCCGCACGGAGATGTGGCACAGCAGCGGGAACGTGGCCCCCAGCAGTCCCGCCGTCACCGCGGCCAGCGGCAGGGTCCAGAGGTAGCTCATGTGTTGCACCATCAGGGCTACCGCCGGAGCGACGGCGAACCCGAGCAGGTTGGCCAGCACCACCAGCGTCGCGATCTGGCGGGTCAATGATTCGACGTGCGTCTTTGCGCACAAGCGGCGGCTGAGCAGCGATCCGAAAGCGATGCCCGCCAGGAAAGCGCCCAGTACGAACGAGAAGCACTGCGCCGGGCCGGCGGTCGCGAACGAATACAGTCGATACCAGACGATCTCGTAGCACAGCGAGAGGAAACCCGCCAGCGTGGCGAGGACCATCGCCAGGGGAAACGGCAGCAGCGGCGGAGCAGCGCGGAGCGAGCCGGCCTCGTACCGGGATTCCCCGTGCGCCCGCCACCGAAAGTGCATCACGATCACCGACGAGCCCACCAGCACGTTGAGTGCGGCAGCCACCGCTACCGACCCCGACATGCCCAGGCGCCGCATGGTGACGAGCGCCGCCACGAAGCACGCCACCGCCGAACCGAGGGTGTTGACGAAATACAAGATGCCCACCGACCGGCCCACGTTGCCCGAGAGCTTCACCAGTTGCGCCACCAGCAGGGGAAGCGTCGCGCCCATCAGCACGGTGGGGACCAGCACCAGGGCCAAGGACAGCAGCCCGGTCTCGAGCGGCGGCGCGCCCGCCGTGAATCGGGCCACCGCGTGGAAGACCGGCAGCGATGCCACCCCATAGGCCGCGATTCCCAGTTCGATGCCGCCGAACAGCAACAGCAACGGCGCCGCCGCATTCTTCGAGATGTGGCCGCCGGCCAGGCTGCCGAGGCCCAGTCCCAGCATGAACGCGCTCACCACGATCGTCACCGACTCCATGTTGACGCCGTAAATGGCGAACAGGGTCCGCTGCCACACGATCTGGTAGATCAGGGCGGGGATCCCGGATAGGAAGAAGAGCAGGTAGAACCAGCGGAAGGTGGACCGTTGCATTACGGCAGGTTCCACTCCAGCCAGTCCAGCATTTCCTTCTGCCGGCCCGCGTGGCCCAACCCCACCTCCAGGTTCACGTAACGCACGTTGCGCGCGGCGGCCAGGCGCG
>JBGPKH010000624.1:0-5332 GCA_041485845.1 Bryobacteraceae bacterium | reverse complement strand
CTTCGGCAGCGTGGTCCAATCGGGCCTGGTGATGCCGTTGAGATCGTAGACCACCTTGCCGTTGCGGATGGTCAGCTCGCAGGCCAGTCTCTGCTTGCCCGCGAGGCGCGCGCCGTACATGTCGGTGAAGCCGAAGTTGCCGTTCTCCAGCCGCAGCACAGAAACGTCGGCGGGCGATCCCACGGAGAGGTTGCCGAGCTCCTCGCGGTGGATCTCCTTGGCCGGGTTCCAGGTGGAGCGCACGATCACTTCATCCAATGTCATGCCCATCGCCAGGAACTTGCCCATCACGTTGAGCATGTCCTTCATGCCGGCGTTCATGCTGCCGATATGCAGGTCGGTGGAAATCGAATCGGGATAGAACTTCTGCTGCATGGCGGGGACGGCGATGCGCCGCCGCCGCATGACCAGGGACAGAATTTCGCGACGCTGCGCTCCTAACGCCATGCGGATGCCGATTTCTCGTGTGCGCTGGCTGAAAGCATAGGAAACGTTCAGGTCGGATGTCAACCCGAGAGGGCGGCGACAGATAATGGGCGGCGTCCCGGACACGCCGCGGCCCCGGCGCGCCTACCGCATCGGCGTGAGGCGGACAACCCCGCTGGTTCCGAGCGCGACCAGGAGGTTGCCATCGGGATCGACCGAGACCCCGTACGGCCATACTCCGGCTTGCATCCGCTCCTTGTGCATGATCCCGTCGTCCGGCGTGATCCAGTACACGGAATCGTGGGCCACGATGTAGATGTTGCCTGCCTTATCCACTGCCACAGAGCGGGGAGCAGCCAAGGGCCGGTCGACCGCCGGGCGATCGCGAAAGTCAACGCCTTGGGCACCGCTGCCAGCGATGTGGGTCACGGCGCCGGCGGGCGTCATGCGAAAAACGCGGTGGTCCTTGGAGTCGGCGATCAACAGGTGGCCCTGCGCGTCAATGGCCACGCCGGCAGGCTGATTCAAGCCCCCGGCTACCGTCGTAATGATCCCATCCGGCGACACGCGGCGGATCACCTTACTGAGCTCGGCCGTGAGGTACAGGTTGCCGGACGCATCCAACGCCAAGCCGCTGACCAGTCCGATTTGGGCCTGCGTGGCGGGCCCCCCGTCGCCGGCGTTACCCGGCTGTCCGGTCCCCGCCACGGTGCGCAGAGTTCCATCCGGGAGTAGCTGCCGGACGCGGCTGTCGCCGGCGTCGGCAAAGTACAGGTTGCCTTGAGGGTCGAGGGCCAACCCGTTGGGACCTCGGACCACCCCCGACGTGCCCGCCGCTCTGTCCGGTGCGGGATCCCCAAACTTGCGACCCGTACCGGCAACGGTCGAAATCCGTCCGCTGGGGTCCACACGCCGGATCCGGTAGTTCTGGTCGGCAATAAAGATATCGCCATCCCGGCCCGCCATGGCGAACCACGCGTTCATTCGCGCGGCTGTCGCCGGTCCGCCGTCCATGGCATCGTCGGAGGACGCGACGGTATGAATCAAGCCGTCGGTATCGATGCGAATGATTCGTCCCGTAGTAGCATCGGTGACGTAGAGATTTCCCGACGGGTCCAGACCGAAATGTTGCGGGAACGGAATCCGCGCCTGGGTTGCCACCGCGCCTTCGGCGGGATACCCGACCTGGCCGTCGCCCGCAAAGGTGCGCACGATGCCGTCCCGTCCCAGTTTGCGAATGCGCGCGTACGGAGGGTTGGCCGCGTTGACCTCGCCGGCATAGAGATTGCCAGCCGCATCCACCGCGAGCCCTCCGCCGCCCGATGACAGTGCGGCCGCTGGATCGCCACTCCCTCTCCCCGTCCCGGGCACTGTGGAGATGAGCCCGTCCGGCGAGATCCGCCGGATGCGTTGCGCGTCACGGACGTAAACGTTGCCCGCAGGGTCGACTGCCAGATCGCCAATGTTCGCGTCAAATTGCGCTTCGACCGCGGGCCCTCCGTCGCCAGCGGCACCCACGATACCGTTCCCCGCGATGGTCTGGACTATGCCGTCGGACGAGATCCGCCGAATCCGGCGGTTGCCCGAGTCGAGAAAGTAAAAGGTGCGGCCGGGTCCGGCCACCAGCGAGGTTGGACCATTGAGATCCGCCGACAGGGCCGGGCCGCCATCGCCGCTGAAGCCCCGCCGGCCACTTCCGCCGAAGGTGGTGAGCACTCCATTCCGGTCAATTTTGCGAATCCGGTTTGAGTTACCACGCTCCGAGAAGTACACAATACCGTCGGCGTCCACCGCCAGGCCGGCGGGATATTCCAACGTGGCCTCGATGGCGCGTGTTCCGTCGGGTGCGGCCCAACCGCTAAGACCCGTTCCAGCGACGCGTGTGATGGTCTGGTCGCGGCCAATCTTCCGGATGCAAAAGCAGGAGGTGTCGCTGAAATACAGATTTCCAGAGGCATCCGCGGCGATGGCCAAAGGTGCGCGAACGTAGGCCTTGGCGACGGGACCGCCGTCGCCAAGGTCGCCGGGACCGGCGACTGGGGTCACCTTGAAACCGGTAATCGGGCGATACCCGCTTTCGGCAGGCGGCGGGACGAGCGTGGCCGGAGACTGCGCCGCTGGTGCGGGCTGGGGTCCCATAAGCGACGCCGCTGGTACCGCCTGGGCCCCGGCCGGCGGATTCGCATTGGGCTCGGGACTGGGCGGCGGCGCGGAGGACTGTAATGTGGGAGACGTTGCCGCCAGCGGCGTCGGTGTGGCCGCACGGCCCGCCGGCCGCCGAAACATGACCACGGAACCCACCGAGACCCCCACGAGCAGCGCCAGTGCCGCGACTGCGGTGGTGGGCCAAGGATTGCGCCGGCACCAGCGCCAGGCACGGTAGGTCAAGGTGACTGGCCGCGCCAGGATCGGCTTGCCTTCCAGGAAACGGCCGAGCTCTTCCGCCAGATCTTGCGCGGAGGTATAACGCCGCCGCGAGTCCTTCTCCAGGCACTTCAGGCAAATGGTTTCCAGATCGCGCGGCAGATCCTGGCGAAACGTACTCGGCGGCGCCGGTTCGGCCTCGATAACCAGCTTGACGGTCTCCAGCGGCGTGGATGCCTGAAACGGCGCGCGGCCCGCGGCCAGTTCGTAGAGGAGTGCCCCCAAAGAGTAGACGTCGCTGGCGGGAGTCAGTTCGCCTCCAATGCCTGCGGCCTGCTCGGGCGACATATAACTGGGAGTTCCCACCACCACGCCGCTTAGCGTAAGACCCGAATCCCGCACGATCGGCCGGGCCAACCCGAAGTCAGTGATGTGCGGTACGCCGCCGGCGTCCAGCACTACGTTCGAAGGCTTCAGGTCGCGGTGCAGAATGCCCATCCCGTGGGCGTAGTGAACGGCTTCGGCGATGGTCTTGAGGTATTGCGCCGCCTCAGTCGCACCAAGAGGACGCTCGCGGACCACGGCCGCCAGGCTTGGTCCGTCCACATAGTCCATCGAGAAGTAATGGAAGCCCTCGTGGTCACCCACCTCATGAATGGCGACGATGTTGGGATGACGCAGGCTGGCTACTGTCCTGGCTTCTTCGCGAAAGCGCCGGACCTCGTCTTCGGTAGCGAGCAGGCCGGGACGCATCATCTTGACGGCGACGATGCGGCCCAGGCTGGACTGCCGGGCTTTGTAGACCACACCCATGCCGCCGCGCGCGATTTCTTCGAGCAGCTCGTAGTCGCCGAAGTATCGTAGTTTGGGCAGCGAGGGGATGAGATCCTCGGTGGGGCCGGACGCCAGGGCGGTTCGCAGGACACAGTTGGGGCACAGTCCGGCGGGCGCGCGGCTGCTGATGACGGCGCCGCAGCTCCGGCAGCGAAGGTGTTCGGCCATACTCTTCAACTCCTTACTAAAGAGAAACCAACTCCCGTGTTACAGGGCCGCAATCAGCTCCCTCAGCTCGTCCTCGATGGCGTCGGGATCCTGGGGATTCTCCAGTGTCTGTGCGATCTCCTCGCGCAGGAGGCAGCGAAAGCGATTCCGGAACCGGTGCACGGCAACCCGCACCGCGCCCTCGCTCATGCCCATCGCCGGGGCCACCTCGGCGTAGCCGACTCCGCTGCCGTCGCCGGCCAGAAAGATCTTCAGGTGATCGAACAGGCCGGCTTTGCCCGTGTCCGCGAATTCCGATGCCAAACGATTAGTAGCCCGTTCCATGAGAGTCAGTGCCCAGATGCGCCCGTAGAGTCTCTCTGGTGAGAGCAGGCCAGCGGTCTCATCGGCTGAGTAACTGTCTTCGGCGCCGGCCATGGCATCCAGGCTAAGGAACTCCACCTCGCCCCCGCGTTTTTGGGCGTGCTTCCGGTCCCACTCGTTGGCCAGGAAATTCTTGAGCGAAGCCAGGAGGAAGGAACGGAGCTTGCCGCGTTCGCGTTGGGCATGAAGCAGACCGTCCTTCTCCAGCAGGTGCGCGAAGAAGCTCTGGGTCAGGTCCTGCGCATCTTCGGGTTGGTATCCGCCGCGACGGACGTAGGCATACAGTGGAGGCCAATAGAGACCGCACAATACGGCCAACGCGGCCGCGCCCTCCGGTGTCGTGGCGTCGCGCGCGGCCAACACCAGACTCCACTGAGTGGAGGCGAAACCCGCGTTCTGCACTGGCAGCATTGTACGGTACGGGAAAGCCGGCCGCAACCGTGCGGTGTAACGCGGGCGCCTAAACGTTTTCGGGATTTTGCGGTTCAGCGGCGGCAACCGCTCCCTGACGGTCGCGGCTCGGTTGCGGTTGTGCTGATTCAGCGTGAGTTACGGAGCCGGTAGAGTAGGAGAGAGGGCGACGCCTTCAGCGCGACCCACTCTCCCCTCCTCGAACCGGAGATGCAGATTTCCCACGTCCGGCTCTCCTGAAAGCTCTCGCCTCAGGCATGCACAAGCTCCGAGAGCTTGCTTGGCCTTTTGGCCCAGCTTCTGTCTCAGTGGAGAAACGTCCCCGACAGTCTTGGCTCTTTCACCGTGTTCCGGCTTCGCTGTTCGTGCGGCTGCCCGAGTCTCCGTAGCGGGGGTTTCCCCTGGGGTTTCCCCCAGGGTTTCCCCCAAGCGGCTTTCTCCTCCTCTTACAGAAACATGCTTTCAGTAAGGCCCCTTCGCTCCACGGGCGTTACCCCGCTTCTTCGCTATCTATGGGCCTCTCCGACTCCCGACAGGGCCGTTTCGCCGGTTATGTCTTCCCGCCGAACAGTGCTCGCTTTCGCTCGCCGCCTTGCCGGGCCTCCCAGGCTCCTCGACTGATCTTTCCACGCGCGCTGTCCCCAACCACCCCGGAAGGTCCGCTGGTTGCTCATGCCTGTTGCTTCACTAGCGGTCTGGTCTGGCTTCATCCTAGTCGGCGGACTGGCCACCTTCGTATTCCTATCGAGGCCGAATCGGGTTCACT
>JBGPKH010000623.1:0-5339 GCA_041485845.1 Bryobacteraceae bacterium | reverse complement strand
GGCTGCGATCGCTTGCCGGACCTGGCCAAGGGCAAGAAAGTGTAAAGACCGCTCCCTATGGTCGCGGCTCGGTTTCGAGGCTGGCTCGGTTTCGAGGCTAGCCCGGTTTCGAGGCTAGCTCGGTTTCGAGGCTGGCGGCCGCCGAGGGATAATCAATACAGGAGATTCAGATCCTGTATGAAGGAAATGGAGCGGATCCAGGAATTCCTCGGCACGAAGCGCCTGGCCATCGTGGGCGTCTCGCAGCAGCCGAAAGATTTTTCGCGCGCGCTCTTCCGCGAGTTTCGCGGCAGAGGTTACGAAGTGGCGCCGGTGAATCCCGCGGCGCAGGAGATCGACGGGCAACGATGCTACGCCCGCATCCAGGAGATTCAGCCGCCGGTCACGGCTGTCCTGTTGATGACCTCTCCGGCGGTGACCGACGCGGTGGTGCGGGACTGCGCCGAAGCCGGTGTGGAACGCGTGTGGATGTACCGCGCTGGCGGCAAGGGCGCCGTGAGCGCCGAGGCTGTCGGATTCTGCGAATCGCGGGGCATCGCGGTGATTCCGGGGGAATGTCCCTTGATGTTTCTCCCGGACGGCGCGTGGTTCCACCGCTTTCACGGGTGGGTGAAGAAGATCGCGGGGGCTTATCCGCGCTGAGCGATCCGGCGTCTCAGCAGATCCAGCGACATCTGGGTGGTGAACACGCGAATGCGCTGGCGGTCGCCGATGAACTGGCGGTGTGCCACGTGCGTGCCGGCGGCATCGGCCAGCCCTATATAGACCGTACCGACGGGCGCCTTCTCTCCGCCCCCGCCGGGTCCGGCAACGCCGGTCACGGATAATGCATAGGTGGAGTTGGTGCGGCGGAGGGCGCCGATGGCCATGGCTTCGGCGGTTTCCTTACTTACCGCGCCGAACTCGGCCAGCGTCTCCGGGCTCACCCCCAACAGCTCCACCTTCATCTCGTTGCTATAGGCGATGAAACCGCCGACGAAATAATCGGAGCTCCCGGCGGCCATCGTGAATCGTTCGCCCAGCATCCCGCCCGTGCAACTCTCCGCGACCGAGACGGTCGCCCGGTTCTTGCGGAGCAAGTCGCCGACCACCACCTCGAGGGGATCGCCATTCCTCGAATAGAGGCGATCTCCCAGCAGCAGCTCGATCGGGCCGGCCACTTCCGCGAGAAGCATTTCGGCCTGCCCTTCAGTCGCACAGCGCGCGCGCAGGTGGATTTGCAGATCGCCATTGGCGGCCAGGATCGTGGTGACGGGGTTCTCGTACTTTTTGTAGACCGGCGAGATGAGCTGGTCCAAGTCCGATTCGGGCATTCCAGTTACCCGGAAAAACACGGTGCGAATGGCCTGCTTGGGGACCAGGCGCGTCAGCCGGGGCAGGCATTGGCGCTCGAACATGGCCTTCAATTCGTGCGGCGGGCCGGGCAGGAGCATCACGACGCCGCTGGATTCCTCCACCCACTGGCCGGGCGCGGTGCCCCGATCGTTGGGAAGAATCGCGGCGCCCTCGATGAGGAACGCCTGCCGCTTGTTGACCTCCGCCATCTTGCGTTTCATGAGCAGAAACCGCTGCTCCAGAGCGCCGGCGATCTCGGGGTGAAAAATCAGCTTGCGGTCGAGCGCCTGGGCCACGGCCTCACGGGTCAGGTCGTCTTCGGTGGGCCCCAGCCCGCCGGACAGAATCACAATTCCGGTTCGCGAAACCGCCCGCCGCACGGCATCCGCCAGGCGGTCGCGATCGTCGCCGATGACGCACTTGGTCACCACTTCAACGCCCAGGTTGTTGAGCTCGCCGGTGAGATAGAGCGAGTTGGTGTCGACGCGCTCGGGCGTCAACATCTCCGAACCGACTGCAATGATTTCGGCGTCCATCAGAAGAGCGGGCGGCCCTTGATGCCGGCATCCACGCGGTAAATCGCGTTGGTGGTGGCGACCACCATGGCGCGCGAGGGCGTGAACGCCAGGCCCACGATGCCGGGGCCGGAGAGGAACAGGTCGGCGCGCCGGTCGGGGTAGATGCGGACCACACCCTTGCGGCCGGAGATCGAAGCGGCGACATAGAGACGCCCCTCGTCGTCGAACGCCATGCCCTGGGGACGGCCCAGGCCGCGGTAGAAGACTTCCACTTCACCGTCTTGCGAAATGCGGTGGACCGAATCGAAGCTGGAAGTGGTCGGGCCGGTAACGTAGAGGTAGCCGTCGGGACCGAACGCCAGGTGGTAGGCGGCGAGCGAAGGCTCCAGCGTGGCGAACACGAAAATCTGCCGGTTGGGACTGATCTTGAAGATCGTGCCGCTGCGGTCGCCCACGTACAGGTTGTGGCGGCCGTCGAATGCCAGTCCCGTAGCCACGCCCATGCCTTCGATATAGACGGACATGTTGCCGTTGGGCGTCACCTGATACACGAAACCGTCGTAGCGGCTGGTGATATAGAGCATGCCCTGCTGGTCGAAAGTCAGCCCGGTGGCGTTCATCAGCTCGTTGAGGAACGGCTTCATGTTGAAATTCAGGTCGATCTTGTACACCGCCACCGGAACCTTCTGGCCGCGCGATCCGCTGAAGGTGGTGTAGATGTTGCCGAACGCGTCGATCGCCGGATTGGCGACCGGGTGCAGGCTGTCGGCCACCAGCACTCCGATGTCGCATGCCCAGGACTCGCTCGCCAGCTCGCCGCTTTCGATGACCAGTTCTCCCGCCGTAGCGCCTTCGGGAACGCGCGCAATCACGAAGGAATCCGAGCCGATGACCACGGGGGCGCCAATCTCTCCGATGGTGACGCGGGGCCGGTCCGATTTCGCAAAGCACTTCCCCCGAATCTGCAACTCGCCGCCGGCAATGGCAGCGGGTGGGGTGACTTGAGAGATTTGGGGCCTTGAGTCGGACGATTTCCGGAGAGCCATATTTAATATCGATTGAACCATCCCGCCAGGAATAACACAAGTGCGGCATACACGCCAGCCATCACGTCGTCGGCATTGATGCCGAGTCCTTCGGGCAGGGCTTCCAATTGGCGCACCGGCGGCGGCTTCCAAATGTCGAACAGGCGGAACAGCAAAAACGCAGCCAGGCAGCTCTTCCAGTTGAAGGGGTGAGCGCCGGCGAGGGCGATCCACTGGCCGATGACTTCGTCCACGACGACGATCCTGGGATCCTTGCGACCGGTTGCTCGCGCGGTGAGGGTGGCGGCCCAGACCGCCGGATAGAACAGCAGCGCCGCGAGCAGCAGGAAGTGCCACCAGGTGAAGCCGGCGTACTGGCGCAGGGCGAACGCGATCGCCAGGGCCGCGGCCGATCCAACCGTGCCCGGCGCAAAGGGAGCGTAGCCGCAGCCGAACCATGTTGAAATGAGGTTGGCAAGCTTGAGACGAATGATGGGACTCTCCAGGTTTAGGAGATTCGATAGACGACGGCGTCTTCCACGAACCAGTCTCCGATCATCTGCGGTCCCAGACGCATCCCTTCGACGTTCTTCGACTTGCTGTACATCCGTCGTAAGTCGCGGATAACGGAGTCGTCCATACGCAGAGGCATGATCGCTGGCTGCCTTTCCAAGGGGAACCCCGCCTTGTCCAGCGCCTTGTGAATCAACCCAAAATCCTCCCCGGGACCAGCCGCATCCAGTTGCCGGGAGGCAAGCACCAGGAACCAATCCTCATGGTCGGGCGAAAAGAGCCACAAAGCTACTTTCACTTGCAGCTTGGCGGCATCGAGAGCCTTGAGAACTTCTGCGCCTATATCGAGATCGAGATTTACCAATAGAGCTTTACCCATGCGACGATTCCATGCCTCCTATTGCAAACCGCCTCCACGAGCCGGCGAGCCGACTCCGGGCGATGCCTGTGATAGCGGCTTTGCTCCGACCATAACACCACTGTAACCCAGTTCTTGTGGAATTCCGGATCGGTTCTCGAACGGTCGCGATGGGAATCCTCCAGTTTGGCCAGCTTGACGAGTTCTCGAAGGTCATGCGTGTGACTGGAGTCCACTCTCCGCTTGTCGGGAAACTCGTGCCTCTTGGTCTCCTTCGCGATGCACGCCTTCAAGGCGCATTCAACAGCGTAGCCCGCCAGGTAGTAGGCGCCATCGTGCAGGCCCAGGCTCAGCAGCCCTTTGGCCTCGTTCATTCTGATTCGGGAGAGCGCCTGCAGGTCTCTTCGATCCACGGGACTATGCTATCGAACAATCACTCCACATTGTCCGGATCGTCGTCCAAGGGTCTGGGCGCCGGGATCTTGTACTTGTCGGTCGCCCAGTTCCCCAAATCGATCAACCGGCAGCGCTCGCTGCAAAACGGAAACTCCGGTTCGCCTTCGACCACTTCCTTCTTGCAGATCGGGCACTTCATACGGCGATGTGGATGAGCGGCGCCGTTGCGTATCGGGGCGCCGGCTCGGTGGGAGCCAGCAATGTCCCCACGACATCGTAGTCGTGCGACTCGGTGACGCGCAGGCGGCGCATTTCGCCCGGCCGCGGCTCGCTACCTTCGAAATCGTTGACCAGCGTCACGCCGTCGATCTCCGGCGCCTGGGTGGCGAGGCGCGCCTCCCACAGCAGGTCGGTCTCCTTGGAAGGACCCTCGACCAGCACCGTCGCTTCCATTCCGACGAGAGCGCGATTGCGGGCGCGCGCGATTTTCCGCTGGATGGCCATGAGGCGGCGCTTGCGGTTGTGGCTGGTGCGCCCGTCCACCTTGCCGTCCAACGCGTAACTGCCGCTGGTGTCCTCGTCGGAATAGGTGAACACGCCCAGATTGTCGAACTTCGCCGCCTCCACGAACTGGCACAGCTCGTCGAAATCTTGCGCCGTCTCGCCGGGGAAGCCGGTGATGAAGCTGGTGCGGATCGCCACGCCCGGTATGGTGCGCCGAATGCGCTCCAGCAGCTTCAGAAATATATCGCCCGACGCGCCGCGCTTCATGCGCTTCAGGACACGCGCGCTGGCGTGTTGCAGCGGCATGTCGATGTACTTGACCAGGGACGGGTGCGCGGCGATGGTGTCGAGCAGTTTCTGGGTGACCTTGTTCGGGTAGGCGTAGAGGAAGCGGATCCACTTCTCATTCGCCGTCTCGATCTGGGCCAGCCGCGCCAGCAGGAGCGGCAGCCCGTCGGTGAGCCCGAGATCTTCCCCGTAGCAAGTGGTGTCCTGCCCGATGAGGTTGATCTCCCGCACGCCCTGCTGGAACATGCGCGTGGCCTCGGAGATTACCGATTCGAAACGGCGGCTGCGAAACTTGCCGCGGTACTGGGGAATCACGCAGAAGGTGCAGGGATGGTCGCAGCCCTCGGCGATCTTGATGTAGGCGAAATGCCGCGGAGTCGCGAGCACGCGCGGCGTCAGGTC
>JBGPKH010000622.1:0-5376 GCA_041485845.1 Bryobacteraceae bacterium | reverse complement strand
TACCTGCCCGACGATATCCTTTATAAGACGGACCGCATGAGCATGGCGCACTCGCTCGAAGTCCGCCCGCCGTTTCTCGATCCCCGGATCGTGGACTTCGCCGCCTCCCTGCCGCAGAATCTCAAAATCCGCGGTTTCAAGCAGAAGTTTATTTTGAAAGAACTGATGCGGGGGAAGCTTCCGGAATCGGTGTTGAACCGCAAGAAGACGGGCTTCGACATTCCCACGCACGATTGGTTCCGCGGCACGCTGCGTCCGCTGCTCATGGACACGCTCACGGCCGAAGCCATCGAGGCCAGTGGCGTCTTCGACGCGCGCGCCATTCAAACCATGATCCGCGACCACATGGAACGCCGCATCAATATCGGCTACCATCTGTGGGGCCTGTTGACGCTGTTCCTGTGGATGAAGCGGTGGAAGGTGGAAGCGCCTCCGCCCGTCGAGGGGCTCCGGCAGGCGCCCTCGGGGGTACTCGCGGTCCGGTAGAGGCAAAACAGATTTAGCCGCAGATGAACGCAGATGAACGCAGATAGGAAGTAAGGCAGTTATCTGCGTTTATCTGCGTTTATCTGCGGCCCAACTAAGCTTTGCGTGCTGCAACCGTCCTTACGGCATGAGGGTCGTAGGTCGCCTCGTTCTGCTGGGTTCGCTTTTGTGGCTCGCACAGCTCGATGCGCACCCGGGATGGGGCATCGTCGTCGACTCGCACGGCAACACCTTCTTCACCGATCTCAAACAAATCTGGCGCATGTCACCCGATGGACAGAAAAAAGTAGTGGTCCCCAACGTTCACTCGCATGAGCTCTATCTGGACGCCGCCGGCACGCTTTCGGGCGAGCACCTCTGGTACGACAACCGGCGCCAGAAGTGGGGACACTACCTGTGGGAACTGACCCCCGACGGCCGCGTGATCCGCCACCCCGCGCAGGAGGGCTTCCGCAGCGGCGTGAGCTTCGTCCGCGATCCATCCGGCCGCATGTACTGGCTGGACGGCACTCGCCTCCTGCGCCGCGAGCCGGATGGGAAGGCCAGCCAGCTTGCCGATCTCGGTACGGATTTTACGACTCCCGGAAAAGCTTCCGGCGGAATCCTGACCGCGGCGGCGGATGGCACTGCCTACATCGTGTCGGACGGGGCCCTCGTGCGCATCGCCCCGGACGGACACGCTTCCAAGGTGGCTGGCGGTCTCGCCGGGCACACCTGGACGACATTCACAATGCAGCCCTGGCACTACGTCATGGGACTGGCGGTCGACGGGAACGGCAATGTGTACGTCGCCAACGCCGGCGCGCGCAAGCTCAAGAAGGTATCGCCGATGGGGCGGGTGAGCACCGTCCTCAAAGCGGGATTCCCGTGGGCTCCCTGCGGAGTTACCGTTCATGGCTCCAACATCTATGTGTTGGAGTATGCCGATGTGGGCCCGGGCGTCCGCGTCCGCACGCTGACCGCGAAGTGAAGCAAAGGCGCGGTACAATTCAACGTGCAGTCGCGCGCCCGGAGGGGCCGTGTTTCCAGAGCAGACGATCGCGCACTATCGCATCACCGGCAAGCCCGGCGAGGGCGGCATGGGCGCGGTGTATCGCGCTACCGACACCAAGCTGAATCGCGAGGTCGCCATCATGCGGCGTTCCATGTGGTCGCGGATCATGGTTTGAATGGCGCGCGCATCGAAGACGCCACTGGCCTCGATGGCTTCGGCCGTGAGCGTATCCATGAGCAGCGGACGCAGCGTGCCGCGGAACCAATCGTGAGTGGGAATGTCGAAGCCCATATCGGCTACCATCTGTGGGGCCTGTTGACGCTGTTCCTGAGCCGGCTCGATCCCGTCGAGGGTCTCCGGCAGGCGCCCCCGGGGGTACTCGCGGTCCGGTAAGAGCAAAACAAATTTGGCCACAAATGAACACATAATGCAGATAACGCAGATAATTGCTCTGCACTTGTGCTTTCCGATCTGCGCTGATCTGCGCTGATCTGCGGCACGTGATTCTTCACAGCTTCTGACCGGGCGGCATTCGGATCGACGAGTGAATTTAGAAAACCCCGCCCTTCGGAACGCCAGATCCGAAGGCCGGGAACAGGTACTCCATAATGTCCCCGAAGCGTGCGCCCCAGGCCTGTTCGTTGTGGCCGGCGCCGCGGACCTCCCAATACCTCAGGTCGGTATCTTCGCGCCAACCTTTATCCAGTAGCGTCTGTCGCAGGGTTCTCAAGTCGCCGATCGCGTAAGGGCCCTCCTCTGTCCCGGCGTCGAGCCAGAGGCGCGGCTTCACCGGCAAGTCGCAGGAGCGCACCATCGTCAGAATCGACCGGTCATCCCACCAGATGGAAGGCGACATGACCGCGAGTTTTCCGAAGACTCGCGGGTAGAGCAACCCCGCTTCGAGCGACACCAGGCCTCCCAGCGACGAACCGCCGACTCCGCTATCCGCGGCCGCGCGGCGGGTACGGTATTCGTGGTCGATGAAGGGCTTCAACTCGCGGGCCAGCATCACGGCATAGCGATCGGCTTTGCCGCCCTTCTTGCGGCGGCGGTCGCGCGTGGGCGTGTACTCGGTGATGCGGCGGACGCCGGCGTTATAGATGCCCACGAGGATGAGCGGCTCGATGGCGCCCGCGCGAATCAGGCAATCGGCAGTGACGTCGGCGCGCCAGTCCTGGCCGGCGAATGCGGTGGCCGGATCGAAGAGATTCTGGCCATCCTGGAGATACAACACGGGGTAACGGCGGCCGCTCGATTCGTACCCGGGCGGAAGGTACACTACGATGTCCCGCGGCGTCGAGAGGTAGCGGGATGGAAAGCGGCGGTGGAAACGAAGGCGGCCTTCGTCTTTGGCGCGGGCGTCGGGCAATGTTCAGTGTACGCCAGGCGGACGCGTCGGGCTACAATGACCGTGTTGCATGCGCCGAGACTACGTCAAGTGGTACAGCCGGTTGTTGCACCGCGACATGGAAATGCTCGCGTTTGGCGATCGCGACTTCCCGGTGGTGGTGTTTACGACCTCGGGCGGCCGGTGCTGGCGGAAGCCACGCGAAAAGAGATGCGGCGCAGCCCAATGTGTCGGTGATCCCGCGGTGCGGCCATAATGCACGGCCGGGACAGTACACAGTGCGCCTTATCGTGGACGGTCAGAGCTGCACAGAGCCGGTCACGATGAAACCGGATCCGCGCGGCGCGCCCGGTGGCGTCAACAGCGGCGGCGGAGGTGGTAACCAAAGACAGTGGAGTGGACCTCCCGACCCCTCGGCCCTCGCGCCGAAGACGCGTCACACCTGTTTTGGCTCTTTGATGTGATCCGGCGGTCTGCCGCGAGGTGCTCGATAATTCTCGCCGAGCGGACTCACCTCTTCCGCATCCGGCCATCGTCTCTTGGCCAGGTCTTGAAACTTGGCGCCGCTCAGAACCCCCAGTCTACAGGCAGCTTAGTATCGCTTGATCGGTAGGGCATAGCTCAGTGCCGCCGCCGGTGCGAGAATGGGAATGCATGACTCTTGATGAGTTGGGCAAGGACAAACGCGCCGCGATTCTCGCCATTGCGGCCAGGCACGGTGTTCAGCGTGTGCGTGTGTTCGGTTCCTTTGCGAGGGGTGACGCAAGCGAGGACAGCGACGTCGATCTACTGATCGAGGCCGGTCCGCACACGCCGCCGTGGTTCCCTGGTGGACTGCTTGTCGATCTAGAAGAAGAACTGGGCCGTCGAGTGGATGTAGCTGAGGAGAGTACCCTTCATCCACTCATTCGAGACCGCGTCCTTCATGAGGCGATTCCCTTGTGAGGGACGACCGTCTGTACATCCATCACATCCTGGATTGCGTCCGCCGGATAGATGGCTATTGCCAGAACGGTGAGGATGCTTTTCGCGCGTCGAAACTGATTCAAGACGCTGTGCTGCGCAATCTCCAGACCCTGGCCGAATCCACTCAGCGAATCAGCGATGGTCTAAAGTCGCTTCATCCCGAAGTTCACTGGCGCGCCATTGCGGGATTCAGGAACGTTCTGGTCCACGACTACCTGGGAATCAACCTCGCACGGGTTTGGGAGATTGTCTCGGTCCATCTGCCGGTGCTGGGGTCACAAATGGAGGCAATCCGGCATGACGCAGATCCGTCCGAGTGACATTTTGCTTCACGCGCAGTTTTCTGCGTCCAAGTTCTGAAGGAATCGGGTAGTTGCTCGAACCCGCTAACAACCGTTACGATGACCGTGTTGCATGCGCCGAGACTACGTCAAGTGGTACAGCCCGTCTTTGCACCGTGACATGGAACTGCTGGCGTTTGGGGATCGCGGGTTTCCGCTGGTAGTGTTTGCGACCTCGGGCGGCCGGTTTTACGAATACGAAGATCGCGGCATGGTGAACGCTCTGCGGCCCAAGATGGAGCGCGGGGAGCTGCAGGTGATTTGTGCCGACTCGGTCGATCGGGAGTCCTGGTACAACCGCTCCGCGAGCCCGGCCGACCGGCTCTATCGGCAGAGCGCCTTCGATGCATACCTGGTTTACGAGGTGGCGCCTTTCGTTCGCGACCGCACGAGCTGGCCGCAGATGGGGACCACCGGATGCAGCTTCGGCGGATATCACGCGATCAACTTCGCGCTGCGGCATCCGGACCTGGTGACGTACGCGGTCAGCATGTCGGGCGCGTTCGACGTTCCGCAGCGGTTCCTCGACGGATACTACGATGAGAACGCGTACTTCCACGCGCCGCTCGACTATCTTCCGAATGTCAATGACGCCGGGCTTCTGGAGCGGATGCGCCGCAACTATTACGTCCTGGCGGTGGGCAACCACGATCCGTTGTTCGATCAGAATGTAAAGCTGGCGCACGTTTTGGGCACGAAAGGAATACCGCACACTCTCGATGTGTGGGAGGGTTTCGGACACGACTGGCCATGGTGGCGCCAGATGGCGGAGAAGTTTTTTCTATGACGAAGATCGGCGTGCTGTACGGAATGGAAGAGTCGTTCCCGCCGGCGTTGGTGGATCGCATCAACGCGATGGGTGTGGACGTCACCGCGGAACACCTCAAGGTCGGCGGCGTCGAGATGGCCGCGCCGTGCGAGTACTGGGTCATCATCGACCGCATCTCGCACGATATTCCGTTCTATCGGTCCTTCCTGAAGAACGCGGTACTCACCGGGACCAAGGTGATCAACAACCCGTTCTGGTGGAGCGCGGACGACAAGTTCTTCAACTACGCGCTGGCGACTAAGCTCGGAGTCGCCGTCCCGCCCACGGTGCTGCTGCCGCACAAGAAGCATCCCGAGGGCACCACCGGCCGGTCCATGCGGAACCTGGAATACCCGCTGAACTGGGATGCGATCTTCGGCTACGTCGGCTTCCCCGCCTTCCTGAAGCCCCACGATGGCGGCGGATGGAAGAG
>JBGPKH010000621.1:0-5377 GCA_041485845.1 Bryobacteraceae bacterium | reverse complement strand
GTTGTTCGCGGCGGGCGACCATGACGGCGCGCAGCGGACTGGACTCCAATTGGCGCAGCACCTGGATAGCGGCCGGTGGCTGCTCACCCGAGGCATGGCGGACTACTTCCGCGACGAGCTGACGCAGTCGGCCAGGCCCGAGTCGTGGCTGTTGGCGGAGGTGCTGCGCGCCTTGTGGCAGGAATGGCAGGGTCGTCCGCCAGATCGCGGGCTGCGCGCCATGGAGAGCGGCAGTCGCCGTGTGATCACCCTATGGCGAGCCAATGCGCAGATCGTCGCCGCTCTCGCCGCGTTCCCGGAGAACTTCATCCCCGGCGCAGTGACGCGAGACTTTGGTTATCAGTTGCTGGATGCAAACGGAAAGCTGGTAACCGGCGCTTCCTCTCCGCCGTCGCAGACGACCACCCGGGTTATCGGCGATTCCTGGATGCTGCGGGTCTGGTCCGGCGGTTCGCAGGGATCGGAGGGAGGCGCTTTCGGTCCACGCACTGTGCTTCCCCTGATGGCCGCGGTGATTCTGTTTCTTTGGAGCTCGGTGTATTTCGTGGCCCGGGCCATCCGCCGCGAGGCTGCGGTGGCGCGGTTGCAGTCCGACTTCGTGGCCACGGTGTCGCACGAATTCCGGTCGCCGCTCACCACCGTGCGCCAGCTCGCCGAGATGCTCGAGATGGGACAGGTGCCGAGCGAGGCCCGCCGCCTGAAGTACTACCAGGTCCTCGCCGATGAGGCCAGGCGTTTGCAGCGTCTCGTGGAAACGCTGCTGAATTTTGGCAAGATGGAGGCGGGCGCGCAACGCTACCGGATGGAGGAGCTGGACATCTCGAACCTGGTGCGGCAGGTGGCGAGCGAGGTGGATGCACAGACACACGAGGGCGGCCGGCCGATCGAGATCGCCGGTCCGCCAGGGGAATGCCGCGTGCGGGCCGACGCCGAGGCTCTCGCGCTCGCCCTGCGCAACCTCCTCGATAACGCCATCAAGTACTCTCCCGCCGGCACCGCGGTGGGCATTCACTGGGGCGAAGAGAACGGGCGTGTCTCCATTCGAGTTGTGGACCAGGGTCCGGGAATCGATGCCGCGGAGCGGGACGCGGTCTTTCGCAAGTTTGTCCGCGGGCGCGCCGCCGCGGAAGGCAACGTCAAAGGCACCGGAGTAGGGCTCGCTATGGTGCGCCAGATTCTTACGGCGCACGGCGGGGAAGTGCAACTGGAAAGCGAGATGGGGCACGGCAGCACGTTCACGCTGCTGCTGCCGGCCCTGAATTGAATATGGCACGCATTCTGGTAGTGGAAGACGAACCGGGAATCGCCCTCGCGCTCGAGGACGATCTCACCATGGAAGGCTACCTGGTGGAAACGGTGGGCGACGGGGTCCTCGCATCGAAGAAGGCCCGCGAAGAGAAGTTCGACCTGATCCTGCTGGATGTCATGTTGCCGGGCAAGGATGGCTTCGAGGTGTGCCGGGAATTGCGGCGGGCGCGCATTCGGACGCCGATCCTCATGCTCACCGCGCGTGCGCAGGAGGCGGAGAAGGTCCTGGGCCTGGAGCTGGGGGCCGACGACTACATGACCAAGCCGTTCGGCGTACGGGAACTGCGCGCGCGGATTGTCGCGCTTCTGCGCCGCAGCCAAGCGGAACCGGCGGAGCGCGTTCTCAAGATCGGGGATGCCGAAGTGGACTTCGACCGCGGCGAGATCCGCCGCGGCGCGGAAGCCACGGTACTGACGCCGCTCGAGTTCAAGCTGCTGGAGCTGTTCGTTCGCAACCGCGGCCGCATCCTGTCCCGCCAGCAACTCATCGATGGAGCCTGGGGGCCGAACACCATCGTGTCGGATCGTGTCGTGGACAACCACATTGGCAACCTTCGCAAGAAGGTCGAGCCGGATCCCGACGAGCCGCGCTACCTGCGGAACCTTCGCGGTCTGGGGTACCGTTTGGATGGCTGAAACCTTACGCAAACCTGACTCTCTCTCGGACGCTAATCCGGGATTCGGTCGTTATGCTGCCAGCATGAGACGATTCACAACGATTTGCATCGCATTGGTTCTCGCGGCTGGCACAGGCCTGCTACCCGCGCAGACGAGCGCGCAGGCGGAGAAAGCGCTGGAGAGCGCACGCCACAAAGAGGTGGTTGACGGCGACCTGAAGGGAGCCATCGAGCAGTACCGCAAGATCGTCGGCCAGTTCGGCAAGCAACCGGAGATCGCTGCGCGGGCGCTGTATCAGCTCGGCCAGTGCCAGGAAAAGCTGGGGCAGGCCGAAGCGCGCCAGTCCTATGAGCGCATCGTGCGCGAATACGGCAGCGCCTCGCAGTACCCCGCGATGGCCCGCGCACGGCTGGCGGCGATGGGCGGCACGCAGGGTGGCGAAGTTCGCGCCCGGCTGCTGTGGGACACGACGATGGATCTCTTTGGCAACGCGACCGCGGACGGGCGCTTTCTCTGTTACCCGGATTGGGAAACGGGAGATCTCGGGCTCCGCGATCTGGTGACCGGACAGAGCCGCCGCGTCACCAACTACAAACCCAGGGGGGACGTGGAATGGTGCGCGATCGCGCCGGATGGGAAACGCATTGCCTTCACTTGGTGCCGATGGGACAAAGCTGCGGCTTCCGAAGGCTGCGAACTGCGCATGATCGGCGCCGACGGGAAAGACGAGCGCATCTTGCTTCAAGAGAGGGACGTCAAGTGGGTGTACCCGTTTCGGTGGTCGCCCGACATGAAGTGGATCGCAACCGGGGTGCACGGTCAAAATGGAGATGGGAAGCTCGTTCTTGTCTCTCCGGAGGGCGCGCCTGCCAGGACACTGCTTACGCTGGCCCAACGCGAGCCCGACCGCATTACTTTCTCACCGGACGGGAAGTGGCTGGCCTTCCATTCGTGGGCGGCGGGATCTCTGACGGACAGATATCCCCTGTGCGTTCTGCCGGCGGACGGATCGGCGAGTGCGGCAACGGAGGTCGCCTCCGACGCACGCACGATGGGCTGGACTCCCGACGGAAAGGCGCTCCTGTTCACCAGGGAATTCAACGGCGCCCGCAGCCTGTATCTCCTGCCGGTCGCCAATGGAAAGGCCGTGGGGGAACCCCATGCCATACCTTCAGCGTCCGGCATCGGCGCCCGTTTCCTCGGCATGACTCCGCAGGGCACTCTGATCTACGGCTCGGAAAAGCGCACGACCGAAGCCGTGACGCTGCCGTTGGACCCCAATGGAACCGTCGGCGAGGCGCGGATTACGATGCCCCTCACTACCTTCGGGCTTATGGGCCTGGGTGGTGGCATCCGATATTCGCCCGACGGCAAGCGCGTCCTCTACACCACTTCCACCAAGACCGTTCTCATCCGTTCGCTCGGCGATGGATCCGAGCACACCATGATGCCGCAGATGGCGCGTATGGGACGGATCGAGTGGGCCGCCGACAGCAACTCGCTCCTGATCTCCGGCGCCACCAGTAATGGTCAGGAAGGCGTCTATCGGGTGGACCTGCGAAGCGGCGCCGCGAGTCTGGTGTTCGCCGGCCAGGGCGTGAGGCTTATGGCGGCCTCGCCCGATGGCTCTACTCTGTACTACCAGAAGCAAGGTGCGCCAGCGGTCGCCCGTGATCTCAAGACGGGCTCCGAGCGGGCCCTGGTGGAAACCGGAAACGCCACCTTCGACCTGAAGGTATCCCGCGACGGGAAAAAGCTCGCCGTCGTCGTTAATCGCGGTCTCCGGATTGTAGACGTCGCCACGGGCCAGGTGCGGCCGCTGTATCAACCCGCGGATCCGGACGCCTCGGGCAATCCTATCTTCCACGGCGGCGATTGGAGCGTCGATGGCCAGCGCTTCTTCGTCTTCGCGCGCGTGGACCTGGGCCACCGCACGGAACTGTGGACGTTCCCGGTGAGCGGCGGCGAGCCTACGAGACAGAGGATGGCCGCCTACTATCGCGGCGTATGGGTCAGCCCCGACGGAAAGCAGTTGGACACGGTTCAATGGGAGGGGTTGTCGCAAGTCTGGTCGCTGGAGAACTTCCTGCCGGCGGCGAAGTAGGACAGCAGGCCCTCGATCACTGGCCCGGACGAACAGGGCTCCAGGCGCCGGCCGGGCCAGCGAGACTCGTGACCCCACGAACTCGCGAATCTGCGTGAAGAGCGCCCGCCTCGCCGGTCTCGCGCCCCCTACTCCAGCGCCAGCTCCGCCACTTGCTCCATGGCCCTCACGTAGTGGATCTTCATCTCGCCGATCTGCTCGCTCTTCAGATCTTCGCGTACGTCGACCTCGTTCTCGAACGGCAGGATCAGCTCGCGCACCCCACTCCGCTTGGCCGCCAGGACCTTCTCCTTGATGCCGCCAACCGGCAGCACCTGGCCCGTCAGCGTGATCTCTCCGGTCATCGCCAGGTTGGTGCGCACGCGCCGCTCCTTCAGCATGGAAAGCAACGCCGTCGCCATGGTGATCCCCGCCGACGGCCCGTGCTTGGGAATCGCCCACGCCGGCACGTGAATGTGAATGTCGCTGGTCTTGAATAAGTCCGGGTCGATGTCGTATTTTGTGGCGTTGCCGCGCACCCAGGTGAGCGCCGCCTGCACCGACTCCTGCATCACCGGCCCCAGTTGCCCGGTCATGATCAGTCCCTTGTTGCCGCCCGGCATGCGGCCCGCCTCGATGAACAGAATGTCGCCGCCTACGGGGGTCCACGCCAGCCCTACTGCCACGCCGGGCCTGCGCGTGCGCTCGGCCAGCTCGGTGTCGGTGCGGAACCGCGGCGCGCCCAGGTCCCGCTCCACCAACTCGGGCGTCACCTCCGTCTTTTCGCGCTGGCCGCCGGCGATGCGGCGCGCCTGCTTGCGGCATATGGCGCCGATCTCGCGCTCCAGGTTGCGCATGCCGGCTTCGCGCGTGTAGCGCCGGATGAGAAAACGCACCGACTCGTCCGCGAAATGGATATCGTCGGGACTGAGCCCGTTCTCGGTCACCTGCCGCGGAATCAGGTAGCGGAACGCGATGATGACCTTCTCGTGCTCCGTGTAGCCCTCCAGCGGTATGATCTCCATGCGATCGCGCAGCGCGTCCGGAACCGGGTCGAGCACGTTGGCCGTGGTAATGAACAGCACCTTGGATAGATCGAACGGCACGTCCAGGTAGTTGTCGCGAAAGGTGGAGTTTTGCTCGGGATCGAGCACCTCCAGCAGCGCCGACGCCGGATCGCCGCGGAAATCGCGTCCCAGCTTGTCCACCTCGTCGAGCATGAAAACCGGGTCGTTGGTTCCGGCGCGCCGCAGGCCCTGTATGATCTGTCCCGGCAGCGCTCCGATATACGTGCGCCGGTGGCCGCGGATCTCGGCCTCATCGTGCATCCCGCCCATCGAGATGCGCGCGAACTTGCGCCCCAGCGCC
>JBGPKH010000620.1:0-5389 GCA_041485845.1 Bryobacteraceae bacterium | reverse complement strand
GGTCATTCGGACGGCCCGCCGCACGCTTCACATCGATCAGCCGTTCCAACGTCAGGCAGCGGCAAGACACCCCAAAAGGTTCGAGGACGATGGTGTGCGGGAGAAGTTGGCCGTAGCCTCCCCCACCCGTGATATCTCCCAAAATATCGAGGTCTCCCAGCCGGGTCGACAGCGTGAAGTTGAGCCCTTGCATCACCGTCCGTTCATCCCAAATGAACGGTAGTCCGGCGGGCGCACCCCTGAGATACGGGCTATGCGGCGCCAGGACCGTTACCAAGCGCCGCACATTCTCCGGCGTCCGCTCGTACACGATGTCCAGATCCAACGTGAGCCGCGCTGCACCATGGGCGATCGCGGCGGCGCCGCCTACGATAATGAAGTTTACGCCCCCCTCGGTGAGGCTCAGGAGCAACCCTCGGAAGTCCGTCACGGGCGCCGTCGCGCCGCTCGGCCCGCGCGTCTCATTTCCTCGGCAAACTTCTGCAACTCCATGGCGCGCTCGAAACGTTCGGTGACCGTGAGCTTCAGGTTTTCGCGGATCAAAGTCCGATCGATGTCCTTTTTGTACGCCTCCACTACCGGGTCGTACGGAAACGGCGGCTTGCGACCGGCGCTCATACGTCCAGATTCTTCACATCCAGCGCGTTCTCTTCGATGAACTTCCGCCGGCTCTCCACGTCCTCGCCCATCAGCGTCGAGAAGATTTCTTCGCTCAGCACCGCATCCTCCAGCCGCACCGAGAGCAGCGTGCGCTTCTCCGGATTCATGGTCGTCTCGGCCAATTGCTCGGCGTTCATTTCGCCCAGGCCTTTGTAGCGCGTCACCGCGGCGTCCTTCTTGCCTTCGTTCTTGACGTACTCCAGCAGATCGCTCCAGTTGGGCTGCGACTCGCGATGCTCGTTCTTCACCACCACGAAAGGCGGGTCGTTGAACCGCGCAGTCGTGCGCGCCAGCGCCCGGAAGCGGCGGTACTCCGGCTGCGCGGAAAGCGCCAGCCCGATGCTCCGCTCGGCATTGGTGGAATCGTGGAACACTACGGCGTACGAAGAGTGCTCCTCGTCGCGCCGCATCTCCGGCTTCAGTCCCAGTTCCGCCAGCGCATCGAACACCGGCCGCAGGTTGGCCTCCTCCTGGAACTCCGCCTTCTGGTCCACGCGCAGGTCGATATTGGCCAGCACCTGCACCACGCGCGCATCACGCAAGCGCCGCTCCACTTTGTGGAACATCTGCTCGTACTCGTCCAGGCTCAGCAGGAACGCGCGCAGCTCGGTGCCCTCGATCACCGCCTTCAGTCCCGATCCGTTGCCCGTCGAGTGGACCTCCAGGCGCAGGTTCTCCGTGGCCCGGCGCATGATCTCCTTGGTGAATTCCTTCTCGTCCTTGATGTACTTCTCGTTCTTGCCCTTCTTGATGCGGTAGAGCGGCGGCTGCGCGATGAACACCCGCTCGCGCAGGATCAGCTCGTTCATGTGCCGGAAAAAGAAGGTCAGCAGCAGCGTGCGGATGTGCGAGCCGTCCACGTCGGCATCGGTCATGATGATGATCTTGCCGTAGCGGATCTTGGTGGCGTCGAAATCGTCCTTGCCGATGCCCGTGCCGAGCGCCGTGATCATGGCGCGGATCTCTTCGTGCGCCAGCATCTTGTCGTAGCGCGCCTTTTCCACGTTGAGGATCTTGCCCTTGAGCGGCAGGATGGCCTGGAAACGCCGATCCCGGCCCTGCTTGGCCGTGCCCCCGGCCGATTCGCCCTCCACCAGGAACAGCTCGCAACGCTCCGGGTCCTTCTCCTGGCAGTCCGCGAGCTTGTGGGGCATCCCGCCCGATTCGAGCGCGCCTTTGCGCCGCGTCAGGTCGCGTGCATGCCGGGCGGCCTCCCGAGCACGGGCCGCGTCGATCGCCTTGCCCACGATCTTCCGCCCCACCGTGGAATTCTTGTCGAAGTACTCACCCAGCTTCTCGTTGACGAACTGGGTCATGAAGCCGCTGATATCGCTGTTGAGCTTGCCCTTGGTTTGCCCTTCGAACTGCGGCTGCGGCACTTTGACGCTCACCACGGCCGTCAAGCCTTCGCGAACGTCGTCGCCGGTGAGGTTCTCTTTGACATCCTTGAACAGGCCCTGCTGCTGGCCGAACGAATTGATGGTGCGCGTCAGCGCCGAGCGGAATCCGCTGAGATGCGTTCCACCATCCACCGTGTTGATATTGTTCGCGAAGCTGAAGACGTTCTCCGAATAGCCGTCGTTGTACTGCAGCGCCACTTCCATGGTGAGGGTGCCGCCGTTGTTCGGCATGGGCCGATCCGCCTCGAAGTGGATCGGTTTTTCGTGCAACACCTGCTTGCCGCGATTGAGATGCTTGATGAACTCGGCGATGCCGCCAGTGTACAGAAACTCGTTACCCTTCTCCGGATCGACGCGTTCGTCGGTAAGCGTGATCTTGAGACCCTTGTTCAAAAACGCCAGCTCGCGCAAACGCTGCGCCAGAGTGTCGTAGTTGAACTCGGTCACCGTCATGATGGAACTATCCGGCTTGAAAGTGACGCGAGTTCCGGTCTTACGCCCTGCCCGGCCGGCCTTCGCCAGCGGGCCCTTGGGAATGCCGCAAGCGTATTCCTGCTGCCAGGTGTAGCTGGGCCCGCCGTCGCCTTCGGGACGCCAGATCTCCAGCTCCAGCCGTTCGGAAAGCGCGTTGACACAGCTCACACCTACGCCGTGCAATCCGCCGGAAACCTTGTAGCTCTTGGAATCGAACTTGCCGCCCGCGTGCAGCTTGGTCATTACGACTTGCGCCGCCGATACCCCTTCGTCCTCGTGCAGGTCCACTGGAATACCGCGGCCGTTGTCTACCACCGTTACCGAGTTGTCATCGTGAATCGTGACGCTGACTTCGGTGGCGAATCCCGCCAGGGCCTCGTCTACCGAATTGTCCACCACTTCATACACCAGGTGGTGCAGACCCATTTCACCCGTCGAACCGATATACATCGCCGGGCGGAGGCGCACGGCTTCGAGCCCTTCGAGAACCTTGATACTGGTCGCATCGTAAACGTCCCCGCCGTTGCCGCCGGAGCCGCTGTTCAAATCGTTTGCCATATTGCTAGCTGGAACTCAAATTCGCATGGGCATGACCACGTACCGGTACTGGTCCGCAATGCCCTCGCCCGCCGGGCGCATTTCGCCCGCGCTCTTCTGATCTTTCAACTCGAACGAAACGCGGTCCTGTGGGATCGCCCGCAGGAAGTCGAGGAGGTATTGCGCGTTGAAACCGATTTCCAGGTCGGGACCCGTATATTCGCTGCTTACACTCTCTTCGCTCTCGCCCGTTTCTACGGAGGAAGAGAACACCCTCACCTCGCCGTTAGTGAACTGCACGCGAATGGCGCGCGAGCGCTCGTCCGCGAATTGCGCCACGCGTTCGATCGCCGCGCGAATCTCGTCCTTCTGGAGCGTCGCCGTCAACTGGTGGTCTTTAGGGAGGACGCGCTCATAATCGGGGAAGTTGCCGGTGAGCTTACGCGTAATCAGCAGGCGATGCCCCACCTGGAAAAACAGGTGATTGTCATCGCCCGCGACCATCGCCATGCCATCCGGACCCGCGTCGTCGGAGAGTTTCACCAACTCCGCCATGGCCTTCTTGGGAACCAGCGCACGGAATTGCTGTTCCACCTGGCCGCTCTCACTCAAGCTCGCCTGCACAAATGCCAGCCGATGCCCATCGGTAGCCACCATGGTGAGACCTTCCGGCCTCATCAGCAGCAACGCTCCATTAAGCGTGAACCGCGACTCTTCCATGGAAATCGCGAATGACGTCCGCGCAATCATGGAAGCCAGCGTCTTAACGGGAATCTCAGCCGTCCGCTCGGGCATCTGCGGCAGTTCCGGAAAACTGTCGCGCGACATCCCCGCAATCCTTGTCCGTGAGCGTCCCGCGGTGATGTTGGCCCAGTGATTTTCCAGAAACTTCATGGTCACATCGCCGTCCGGCAGCAACCGCATAAAATCGAGCAACTTGCGCGCCGGCACGGTACCGGCGCCTTCCTTCTTGATCCGTGCCTGACAGGAGCAACGGATCCCCAACTCCAGGTCCGTGGCCGTCAAAGTCACACGCTCCCCGGAGGCTTCCAACAGAACATTCGACAAAATCGGGATCGTCGTCTTTTTTTCCACCACGCCTTGCGACAGACTCAGTTCTCGTACCAGATCGGCCTTGTCTACCGTGAATTCCATGGCCAGCGCTCCTATTCCTATTCAGGCTGAATAAATGTGTACTACAAGAACCGTATTCATAGGGCCTGTGCAAACTGTTGAAGGCTATCTAAATTATACTAAACTCAACTACTTTTCGCTACCGGAAGTTGAGGAAACCACGGTGGAGCAATCTGCAAAAGCCGGGTTGTCACGGTATTTACACATTTCTCCTGAGGCCGGTTTAGAGGCTGTTGTGGAAAACAATGATAACCTCATTGTAATGAATCCATTAGACTGTGGAGTAGCCTGTTCAATTCCGGATCAATGTGACGCGTTTGCTCGATTTTGTTTACGGAGTGAATCACAGTGGTATGGTGCTTCCCGCCAAAGGCCCTTCCGATCTCCGGGAGCGATGCGTCGGTCAGCTCTTTCACCAGGTACATGGCCACCTGCCGGGGATACACCACCTTCTTGGTGTTGCTCTTTTCCTTGAGCTGAATCTGCTTGACCTGGAACCGCTCCGCAACGGCCTTCTGAATGGAATCGATGGTAACCCGGCGATCCTGCACGTGAACCAGGTGTTTCAAAACCTGCTGGGCCATTTGCAGGTGAATCGGAGTGCCGGTCAGCGAAGAATAGGCGATCAGCTTGATCAGGGCTCCTTCCAACTCCCGTACGTTGGACTTGGTCTTCGATGCCATGAACGTCCGCACATCGTCCGGCAAACGTACGCCTTCGGCCTCCGACTTCTTGTCCAGAATCGCCATTTTGGTCTCGAGATCGGGCGGTTGCAGGTCGGCTAGCAGCCCCCATTCGAAGCGCGATCGCAACCGTTCTACGAGGCCGGGAATATCCTTTGGGGGCGAATCGCTGGAGATCACGATCTGCTTCTGATGGTCGTGCAGCTCGTTGAACGTGTGGAAAAATTCCTCCTGCGTCCGCTCCTTGGTTCCCAAGACCTGGATATCGTCCACCAACAGAACATCCGCCTCCCGGTAGCGCTGGTGAAACAACGGCATGCGATCCGTCCGGATGCAGGCGATCATCTCGTTCATGAAGCGCTCGCTCGAGGTATAGATCACCCGCATTGTGCCAAACTTGTCGGTCAGCTCGCGGCCGATAGCATGCATTAGGTGAGTTTTCCCCATTCCCACCCCGCCATACAGGAATAGGGGGTTATAGCTGCGCGAAGGATTGGTCGC
>JBGPKH010000619.1:0-5405 GCA_041485845.1 Bryobacteraceae bacterium | reverse complement strand
TTGGCGCTCGGAATCGGCGTTAACCTCTCGATCTTTGGTTTCGTCAATGACAAGCTCTTCAAACCGCTTCCGGTCGAACGGCCGAACGAGTTAGCATCGCTGTACCACCGGTTTGAAAAAGGCTCCGAGTCTTTCAACTCCAGCTCGTACCCCGAATACGAGTTCTACCGCGATCACAACTCCATCTTCTCCGGCATGCTTGCCTATCTTCGCGTGCCGATGATTATGGGGACAGGCGGTGAGGCACAACGAATTTCCGGTGAGCTGGTCAGTCCGGATTATTTTAGCGTCCTCGGAATTCGTCCGGCCCTGGGGCGCTTCCTGCTTCCGGGCGAGACGGATGCAGCGATTGTAATCGGTTATTCGCTGTGGCAGAGCAATTTCGCAGCGGACCCAGGCGTCCTCGGCAAGACCATCAGAATCGGCTCCGGGGACTTCACCCTGGTTGGCGTTGCGCCAAAGCAGTTCCGCGGCATCGTAATGGATTGGGGCGACCCGCCGTCGGCTTGGATACCCGTTCAGCGGTACGCCGCGGCCGTGCCGGCGTTTACATTCGACATCGTTCATGAATGGGGGATGGAATCGTATCTGGTCACCGGAAGACTGCGGCCGGGCGTCACCATGCAGCAAGCGAGTGCGCAAATCGCGGCACTCACCGCGCGAATCCGCGAGGAGCACGGCCGGCGCAAGGAGCAATCCGCCGTGCTGTTCCCGATGCGGCAGGCCCGCTTCTGGCCGAGCTATCGTGGCTCGATCCTGACCTTCCTCGGCGCCCTCATGACGATTGTCGGGGCCGTCCTCCTGATCTCCTGCTGTAATCTCGCGAATCTGCTGCTGGCTCGCGCCTCCAACCGGCGGCGCGAAATCGCCGTGCGAATGGCGATCGGGGCGGGGCGCTTACAAATTGCCCGGCAGTTGTTGATTGAAAGCTTGCTGCTCTCCTGTGTGGGTGGCGCCGCCGCGGTTGCCATCGCATCGTGGGCATCCGGTTTTCTCTTGCAGTTCCACCGGCCGTTTCGCATTCCGCTGGCCATTGAGACCGGGTGGGATGTCCGCGTGTTCGCCTTTGCGTTAGGAGTATCGATCGCCACCGGGCTCTTCTTTGGCGCCGCACCGGTTCTGCAGACATGGCGCGCCGATCTGAACCATGCACTGAAAACAGCCTCGACAACCACCGCCAAAGCGCGTTCCGGCTTGCGAAACGCTCTCGTGATCGGCCAGATCGCGCTCTCGACCGTGCTGCTGGTCGGCGCCGGCCTGTTTGTTCGCACGCTGCAGAATGCGCGGGCGCAGGATCCGACCCTACAGTCCGAGAATCTGCTGGTGGTCAAACTCGAGCCGTTGACGCAAGGGTACAACACCACTCGCGGCGGCCAGTTCTATCGCGAGGCATTGCGACGCGTAAGGTCCATTGCGGGCGTCAGAAGCGCCGCGCTGGTCAATATCGTGCCCTTCGGGGGAAGGCGGGGTGGAACCGATGTCATCGCGCCGGACCAGACACGACAGCAGGTCGATTTCAACATTATCTCGCCCGGATACTTCCAAACGGTCGGCCTGCCATTGTTGCGCGGCCGGGAATTCAGCGATCGTGACGGCGAAGCTGCCGCGGCGGTCGCGGTGATCAACCAACTCTTCGCGGCGCGTTTCTGGCCCGCCCAGGATCCAGTCGGCAAGCAGTTCCGGGTCTTCCGGCCGTCACGAACGCTGACCGTGCTGGGAGTAGTCAGGGATGGTAAATTCAGAAATTATCGAGATGCGCTCCGGCCTGGCTTTTACGTCCCGGTGGCACAACAATACGCAGGCGAGATGAGTCTCCAAGTGCGCACCGCAGGTTCGGCGGCACTCCTGGTTCCCGCGGTTCGCCGCGAAGTCCAAGTCCTCGATTCATCAATGCCGTTAACCGACATCCAGACCATGCAGGCCCGCCTCGACGATTTTCTCTCGCAGGAGCGCCTGGTCGCGAGTTTGGCGACAGGGCTGGGAGTGCTCGCACTCGTGCTGTCCGCGGTCGGCATTTACGGCGTCCTCTCGTTCTCGGTTTCACGGCGGACGCGGGAAATCGGAATTCGAATGGCGATGGGTGCTGGCTCGGGCGAGGTTGCCTGGATGATAGTCCGGGAATCGGCGGTCCTGGCTGGAGCCGGGCTGGCAATCGGCGCGGCCGGAGCATTCAGCCTCGCGCGCTTGGCTGGAGCGCTGTTGTACGGCGTAACCCCGACTGATCCAGTAGCCTTTGGGATTACCGTTTTCATGCTCGTGACAGTTGCCGCGGTTGCCGCCATGATTCCGGCATATCGGGCGGCCTCGTTGGATCCTGCGACCACGCTCAGAAGCGAGTAGCCTAATCCCGCTTTCAGATGGAACGCTTCCTTAAGGACCTCGGCGTCGAGCTGGCGTACACACGCAACGACCTCGAGAGCGAGCGGCGAGCACACCGCGAACTGCGGGCGCCGCTACACCAGATAATTAACCGGCCCGGTATCGGTAATCGCGAGCGGCGTCCCTCAGAACCCCAGGCGTCGCAAGGCTTTGCGCTCCTGTTGAAACTCCTCCGTCGTGTACCTCAACCAGGCCCCCTTACCTGGGGGGCAGTACGGTTTGGCACGGTTGAGCTATGATTAGAGAAAAGCGAGACACCGATTGGAAGCCAGGATGGCGCCCTTCCGAATCGCCGCTGTGGGTTGCCTGCTGTTCTGGCGGGTCGCGGCGTTGTACGGCCAATCGGCGCCCGCTCCTGCCGTCGATATTCTGGTTCTCGATCGCGATAGCCGCCCGGTCGCGGGCGCGCGCGTGGAAATCAAGGCTGGCCCTGACATCATCGCCGCCGGCGAGACCGATCCCGCGGGCCACGTGGCGTTCGCACAGGTGAAGCCCGGCCGTTACGCCATCACCGCATCGAAGAACGGTTTCGAAACGTTGCAGAAGAGCGGCATCGAGCTGTTGCAGTCCGGCGCCAGCGCGCTGGAGTTGACCCTGGTCCCCGCGCTGCTGCAACGCGAACACGTGGAGGTCCACGAGACCATCGATGCCGTGCAACAGGGAGCGTCGACCCCCAGCCGGTTATCGCCTATGGCGGCGAAGGAGCTTCCCGGGCGGCCGGCTACCGTGGCCGATGCGCTGCCCCTGATTCCCGGGGTGGTCCGCACGCCGGCGGGAGACTTGCAGATTTCCGGGACCGGCGAGCATCGCAGCTCGCTGATCGTGAACTCGGCCGATGTGACGGATCCGGCGACCGGGCAGTTCGGCCTGACGGTGCCCATCGACAGCGTGGAAAGCGTGAGCGTTTTTCAGACCCCGTTCCTGGCGGAGTTCGGGCGCTTCTCGGCGGGTCTGGTTTCGGTGGCCACGCGGCGCGGCGGAGACACCTGGAACTGGGAAGTGAACGATCCCTTTCCCGATTTTCGGATTCGCAGCTACCACATGCGGGGAGTCCGCGATGCGAGTCCGCGGCTGAATGTGGAAGGCCCGCTGATTCCCCACAAGCTCTATTTTTCCGAAGGCCTGGAGTACGAGGTTCGTAACATTGAAGTCCACACCCTGCCATTCCCGTTCAATCAGAGTAGGAAGGCCGGCATCAACTCCTTCGCGCAGTTCGATTGGGTGGCTTCGAACCGCAACCTGGTGACGGCCACGGTTCACGTGGCGCCCCAACGGCTGGGCTACGTGAACCTGGATTATTTCAATCCGCAGCCGACGGTTCCCGACGCCAGCACCCATAACTACACCGGCACGATTGCCGACCGGCTGACGCTCTTGGGCGGCCTGCTCGAAAACACGTTCTCCGTAACGCGTTTCGACGCGCGCGTGTGGGGACGGGGCGCGAGCGACTTGAACATCACGCCCGCCGGCAACTATGGTAACTATTTCGCGCAGCAGGACCGCGACGCATCGCGCATCGGGTGGACGCCGGCCTACACGGTGGCTCCGCTGAACCTGTTGGGAACCCACAGCTTCAAGATTGGGTCCTATATTGCAAGGAGCGCCGATCAAGGCCAGGTGAACGAGCACCCAGTCGACATTCTGGATTCCACGAACCAGCGGATCGAGCGCATTGCGTTTTTCGGGGGCCGCCCATTTGAGATGCCGGACACGGAATTCGCGGTGTTCGGCCAGGATCACTGGAGCCTTTCCTCACAGCTCGCCGCCGATTTGGGAGTGCGCACCGAGTCGCAAGCCGTCTCGCACAGTTTTCGCGTAGCGCCGCGCGCCGGGATTGCGTGGGTTCCGTTCGCCAATACGGGCACGGTGGTGCGGGCCGGATTCGGTCTGTTCTTCGACCGCGTTCCGTTGAACGTCTACTCGTTCAACCACTACCCGAAGCAGATCGTCACCCTGTACGGCGACCGCGGCGATATCGTGGCGGGGCCTTTCTTTTATCTGAATGCCCTCGGCCAGGTGAACACACGGGCGCCATTCGTCTATCACCGGATGGTGGCCGGCAACTTCTCCCCGCGGACGGCCACCGGCAGCATAGAGGTGGAGCAATCCTTGACCCGCTTGTTGAAGCTGCGGGTGGGCTATTTACGCAGCATCTCGGACGGCCTGGTCACCATGCTTCCGCAGGAGCCGGATCCGGAGACCAGGATCGGCGCATACGAGCTTTCGGGTATGGGCAGCGCCCGGTATCGGCAACTGGAAATGACGGCGCGCGTGCAATTGAGCGAAAAGCGCCAGTTGTTTTTCTCGTATGTCCGCAACCGGGCTCACGGAGAATTGAACGACTTCAGCAGCTTCTTGGGCAGCTTCCCGCTGGCGATCATCCGGCCCAACCGGTACGGCCGGTTGCCGGGCGACTTGCCGAATCGGTTTCTGGCGTGGGGCACGGTGCCGCTGCCGCAGGGATTTCAGATCGCTCCCATTCTCGAGTATCGCAATGGGTTCTCGTATAGCGACACCGACGCGGCCCAGAGCTATGCCGGCATTCCCAATCACTACCGGTTCCCGGCTTTTCTGTCGCTGGATTCGCGGTTCTCCAAAGACATCCGGGTGAACCCGAAATACACCGTTCGATTGTCGATCGCCAGCTACAACCTGACCAATCACTTCAATCCGGACACGCATCACGGCAACATCGCCGACTCCGCATACGGCATCTTCTTCGGTAGCCGGGGGCGGCGGTTCACGGCCGATTTCGATGTGCTGTTCTAGGAATAGCCAAGGGCTGCGCCCTTGAAATCCTAAGGAGAGGGTGACGAGGCATCCCCATGCGTCTTCTTTACGGCTTGGCGACTTGGCATGAGGATGGTCTTCGAGTCCGTTGACAATGCGCGTGATGCCGTCTTTGATCGGGGCCACCTGGAAGTTGATGAGCAAGTCAAGACGCTTGTCGGCGAGCCGGAGATAGGTCAGAAGCTGTTTCTTGTGGACCGGGGCGAGCAACTCCACGGATTTGATTTCCAATCGGC
>JBGPKH010000618.1:0-5425 GCA_041485845.1 Bryobacteraceae bacterium | reverse complement strand
CTGCCAGCCATGGCCGGGGAAAGACCTGACGCCGGCCCCCCAGCCGAAACTCAGCCCGCAGACCCTCAATGTCATAGACTCGCTCGCCCAGAAGATCGCCGAGCGCGTCGAGGAAAAAGTCTCCAACCTTCTCGAACATATGGCGCCGCCGGTTTTGCCCGTTCTGCTGACCGTCAAGGCTGCCGCCGCTTACCTCGGCAGGTCGCAGCAGGCCATCCAGCACCTCATCTTTTCCCACGAACTTCCCGTCGTGCGCGTCGGCCGCCGGGTCCATCTTGACCGCCGCGACCTCGACATCTGGATTGAAAAAAACAAGGTTTAAAACCGCTCCCGCGTTAGCTTTTCGGGTTACAATAAGGCATGCCCAGAAGATCTGACGGTTCTGGCACCCTTTACCTGCGCGGGAATATCTGGTGGGTGAAGATCCGGGTCGACGGCCGCCCGGTCTACGAATCCAGCAAATCCGAAAAGAAATCCGACGCCATCAAGCTGCGCGACAAGCTGCTGGCGCGCAAGGCGCGCGGCGAACTCTCCGGCGGGACGGCCGACAAGGCCCTGATCGCCGAACTGCTCGACGACGTTCTCAAAAGCGACATCAAGCCCTCCACCCGCTATGTCTGGGAAAAGGTGATCGAGAAGAACATCCGTCCGTTCTTCGGCAATCTGAAGGCGCAGCGCCTGACGACCGATCACATGGACCGCTACCGCGAAAAGCGCAAAGGGGAGGGGCGCAGCGATTCAACCGTCAACCGCGAACTTTCGATCCTGCGCACGGCCTTCCACAACGCCCGCAAGCGCACACCGCCGAAGGTGCTGGCCGTGCCCTATTTCCCCATCGTCGCTGAAACCACCGTCCGCAAGGGCTTCCTCGGCGATGAACAATACGACCGGCTGCGCGACGAACTGCCCGCCGAACTCAAGGCCCTGTTCGTCACCGGCTACATCACCGGCCTGCGCCGTGGCGAGATCACAGCCATCCAGTGGCCGCAGGTCGATTTCGAGGCCGGGCTGATCACCCTGGAGAAGGGCGAAACCAAGAACGACGAGCCGCGTTCCGTGCCGATCCTCGACGGCGACATGCTCGACCTGCTGACGGCCGCGAAGCGGGAGCGCGACGAGCAATGGCCGAACTCGCCGTGGGTGTTCAGCCGGCGCGGGGAGCGCATCATCGACTTCCGGTGGTCATGGGATGAAGCCTGCAAGCGGGCAGGGGTGCCGGACCTGAATTTCCATGACCTTCGCCGCACCGCCGTGCGCAACATGCGCCGGGCTGGCATCCCGCAGGTGATCCGCATGAAGATCAGCGGCCACAAGACCGACAGCATGGAAAGACGGTACAATATCGTTGACGCCGAGGATCTCCAGATGGCGAAAGAGCTGCTTCAGAATCGCCGTAAAAGCCCTGAAAAAGAACCAGTTACTGTAACCGAAACTGTAACCACACCGGGAAAACATGGGATACCGGGGGATACAGGCGACCCAAAGAAATCAGCAACTTAATCTCCCAGGATACCCGGCGATATCGCCGCTTTTGGCTTGAGGTGCTAGCGGGAGCAATCTCGTGGGGGTTCAAGTCCCCCTCTCCGCACCAAATATCTGGCCGTCGTTTCATACAGTTATGGCGGCCTTTTCCTTCTGTGCCAAAAACGTGCCAGAGTGCATCGTTTGCATCAGGCTCCTAATCCGGTCCTGACGCTGGACATTCCATTTCGCGTAGTGCTTCCGAATAATCGCCGGGCTGTTGCCCAGCACGTCGGCCGCATCCTGGTCCGGCCAGGACACGCTCCTTGATGACCACGAGGATGGCGGCCCACCGCTCCTTCACCACCGTGGCCTCCACCAGTTTGCCTGGCGGGTATCGAACTCCAGGCGGCGCAGTTTGGCGCGGAACACCATGTCGGCCAGCCTCGCAGGGGCATAGCTCGCGGGCGCCTGGCTGTCCATCGTGGTCTTCTCGGTGGGCTTGTTGTCCAGCACCGCGTCGGAGACCGTCGCGTCCACCAGTCGGCCGCGCATGACGAGGACGCCTGCCTTGTACAGCTTGCCAATGTACTGCGGGCTCTTGTTACGCTGGCGCGAGTACTCGGCCTGGGTCACCAGAATGGGGTTTTCGCTCATACGTTCAACTCCTTTCAACTCCTGCTCCTGCTTGCCTGGGCGATCATGCCGGTGTACCTTGAAGTTGTGAGCCCGCTCGAAAACATCGTCGAGGATTTGAAGGCCCTTCCGCCGGACAGGCTGGAAATGGCCGCCAGTTTCATCCGGCGGCTCAAGCCGATCAGCCAGGTCGAACGGGAAGCGGCTCTCGCCCGCACGTTCGGATGCCTCTCGCCGGAAGAAGCCGACGAAATGGAAAGGGTCATCGAGGAAGGCTGCGAACAAATCAATGAACATGGCTGGTAGTGTCCTGGTGGACACCAACGTCGTGGTCGCATACTTTCGCGGTGACAAGGCTTTGCAGCCGTACTTCGTCGGCCTCACCCCCGTGTACTTGCCCTGGGTGGTGCTCGGTGAACTTCACTTCGGCGCCCAGCGGGCACAGCGCCGGCAGGAACAACTCGCATACATCCACGACCTTCTGACGTACGCCGTGGTGTTGTTCGCCGACCAGGAAACCACGGAGGTCTACGGCCAAGTCAAAGCCGAACTGGCACAGATTGGCAAGCCCATCCCGGACAACGACCTCTGGATCGCGGCGATGGCCAGGCAGTATGACTTGCCGCTGGCAACCAGGGACGCGCACTTCACCCATGTGCCGCGCATGAAAACCTTCGCCTGGTAGCCCCATCAACCCATCAACCTGTTTTTCGGCGCTATCGCTGCGCCCAGCGTGCTACCCTTCTACCCGCCGCCCGGGTCGCCGAAGGGGTCCCAACGCCGCCGGTCACCGCCAGGACCGGAGACGCGGAGACGTCACGGAGACGCGACTTCTTCACGTTCGGCCCACTTGGCTAGGTCGGTGCCCGGCAGGTGGCAGGAGTCGGAAAGCGTCCCGCGGATGCCGCGCCGATTCAGTTCGATGGCGGCCTTCACGAGCCAGTAGGCGGCCAACGCGCGCCGGGAGTATGGCGGGCGGGCTTTGGGTTGACGGAATTCTTGCACGAAAGTCCTCGCATGAAAAGCAAAAGGCGCCGCCCGGTGGCGACGCCTTGAGATGCTTTTCGGGTTGTGTTGGGAGACCCTGGCTACCCGGCGAGTGTGCCAGGAATGTGCTCAGGGGCCTCCCTTTCGTGCCGTTCTGACCGTTTTGGCTATACGTGGAATCGGTAAGTTACGGGAACTACGTGGGGACCTGAAGGCCAAGTCCCCCTCTCCGCACCAAATATCTCGCCGTCGCTTCAATATCAACAAGATACGGCAGCTCTTTTCGTTTGTGCCCAATTCAGTGAAGCAGTTTCGGTTTCTCTGCCGCGTAATCCGTTCCTGAATGCACGCGCTCCATCCGCTCATCAATGCGGGCTTGGCGGGCAGGGGATGGCGTAATGCTGAAACAACTCCGCGCCGGCGCCGATGCCATGATCGAGGTACAGAATCGCTGACGGCTGCGGCGGACCACTTGGCGAAGCATCCGCTTACAGTCGATGAGCGGCAGGCCGCGGCCCTCCAGCCAGAGCAGGTCGAAAGCATAGAAATGCCGCAGCGCCCGCCGGCCCAATGAGGTCATAAAACTGCGGTGCAACAAGCGCGCCCACATCTTGCCCATTTTGAGACGTACACCCCGTGAGCGCTACTTCTTTTTCTCCGCGTTCCACAATTGCCGGGAGAGCGCTCTTCCGCAGAAGGGGCAGTAGTTGATGCCCGCGAACTGGTGGCGCTCCTCGCCGAACACCAGGAAATACTCGGTGTCGATCTCGGTGATGATCGTGCCGTTGCAGAGCTGATAAGGCTGTGCGTTGCGCGCCAGGTCGCGGTCCATCAGTCGGTCGAGTTCGGTGCAGCAGGTCATAGGTTCACGCTTTCCCCTGCGGCCAGGCACATCTCCTCGAAGTCTCCCGCGGTCTCGGGCGCCGGAAGGATCGCCGAGAACTTGGGCATGCGGCAGTCGTTCGGGCCAAGCCCGGCGCTGCCGATGAATTCGGGCGGATTCGGTGGCGGGGGAGTCCTGGCATCGCGGCTGGCCCACTCCTCCGCCACGCGGTTGCGAACGACGCGCATCGGCGCATCCGGCCACTCGGGACCGAAAAGGCACGTGCGGGAAATGTCCGACGCGGCGGCGGCCAATGGGCATCCATCGGCGATACCGCCCTGCGCGACGATGGCGTCCACTCTGCTACAGACCGCCTCCCGCGCCTGTTCCGCCGACCCGGTCTGGAACCACACTTTCACCTCCGCAGTCTTGAGGCTTTGAATCCACGCCGCCGGCGGCAGGTGCCGGAAGAACACCGCGACCGGGATCTTCTCTACAACTACAATGCAGATCTCGATATGCTCGGGCACGGTCAAGGGTCCGAAAGCGATGGTTTCCACGCCATACGCCGTGGTCAATCGGGTGTGCAGCATGACTTTCGCCTCGCCCATTCTACACGAGGCGCTAGCCACCCCGGGAAGGGTTCGCCCACCCGCTACCCGGCCCATGCGAACCGGCCCCCGAGCGCTCTGGAACTCTGGACCGGCGCTCTGCCGAACAGGTGCACGCCGCTTGCATCGTCAGGCAGTGGTGGTGGCGGTTCCGAGGCGTGGCGAGCGCCAATCAGCGCCTTGATCCGCTCCGGCGCGACGGCGAGCGCGTTCGCCCGATAGCTTCGCGACTCCAACCGACTCCAACCCGTCCGCTCCAACACCTCGATCGTTTCCGCGCCATCCAGATGCGTCTCGGCGCGCACCTTCTGTATCGATTGGAATGGGTCCATGCCCACGCGGCGTGCCGCCTCGCGCGAGGTGAGATCCATCAGCCAGTATTGGACACCGCTCCACCGCGCCGGTTCGACCGCCAGCGCCTCGACCGTCTCCGCCGGCAAGTACATGAGCAGTCCTTCGGTGATCATCAGGGCGGGCGCGCCGCCGGCCGCGGCAAAGAGCGCGCGTCGTCCGGATGGGTCATTCAGGTCCGCCGCCATGCGCTCTACACGGCAATTCGCAGGATGCCCGGCCAGCATGCCCGACTTGTAGTCCAGCATGGCCGGGAAATCGACCTCCATCCACCGCAGGCCGGCCGGCAGATCCAGCCGCCAGGGGCGCGTATCCAAACCCGATCCCAGGCTGAGCACGGTCTCCACCTTTCGCACCTGGAAGACGCCGGCGACCAGCTCGTCGAGGAAACGGGCGCGGATTCCGACGGCGAAGGACATGATGTCCAGGCGGGGCAACGCGCGTGCGATGGCCATGCCACGTTCGCCGGCAAGCCGCCCGGCGAACGGATCGCGCACCAGCCCGTCGGGGCGCGCGGTCTCGATCGCCCGGCAGGCCGCCACCATCAGGGCCGTGT
>JBGPKH010000617.1:0-5445 GCA_041485845.1 Bryobacteraceae bacterium | reverse complement strand
TGGCGTCCCCAGGGGGATTCGAACCCCCGTTACCGCCGTGAAAGGGCGATGTCCTAGGCCGGGCTAGACGATGGGGACTGGACTGGCCGCAGGAAGGTGAACCATTCTACTGTAGCGTTCAGAACACCCGACCGTCAACCTTGGAAGGAGCCGGCGGAGCCGGCGGGTGCTTGATCGCTCAGCCGCGGAATCCGCTCCCTTTGGTCGCGGCTCGGTTTCGAAAGCCGCGTGTTTGCTTGTCGTTACAGAGCCGCGACCACAGGGAGGTCTCGATGGGCCGCGGCGGCCCACCAAAGGGCATGAAGACGCGGCCGTTGCGGGTCGGGTATTTTCGCCGGTTCTTCGCCGCGTCTTCAACCGAGCGGTCGACGAGAACCGGCTTCCCTAAGATCGGTTATGCACCCGAGTGTTCACCGGGCTGGTGCTGAACGGAACGGTTCCGCATGAGGCATCAGGCTGGAGCCGCGCCTCAGGCACAGCCAACCCAGATAGCCCGCAATCGGGATTGCGGTGGCGATCAGGAAGGCCGCGGAATACCGGTGTTGGTCGAACAGGCGGCCGAACAAGGGCATCGTCAGCGCCACCATCAGGCTCCACGACCCCGCGCCGGCCCCGGCGATGAGGCCCGCATGGTCCGCCGAATATACGTGGGTCGCATACCCCACCGACAGCACCACGAATCCCGAGGCCACGAACATGGCCAGGAACATCGCCGCCATCACCGCCGCCAGGTTGGGCAGCCAGGGCACGGATGCAAATGCCAGATTGAGGACCACGCAGAAGGTGAGCGTCCGGCGCAGGGATCGCTCGCGCGGCTCACCTCGGCGGAAGGCGCGGTCCGAGATCCATCCCCACACGAAGTAGCCGGCTTCCCAACCGAGCGGCGGAATCCACAGCAGCTTCCCGATCAGCGCCTGCGGGCACTCCAGCGGATGCGCCAGATACAGCGAGGCGCTGTAGAGCACAAACCCCAAGGGCAGTGCGCCCAACGCATACGCGCACATGAAGGCCCACAGGCGCGGGTCGCTGAAACGCGGGCCGGGAATCTTGGACGGCGCGCCCGCCTCCGGTTTCCGAATGTCCGGCCGGCGGCCCACCACCGCCCAGAGGGCCAGCCACGCGGCGCCGATCAGGCCCGTAAACCAGAAGGCCGCGCGCCATCCCCGCCACAGGAAGATGGGGGTGACGATCAGCGGAGCGATTACCGCGCCCAGGGAGCCTCCACTGTAAGCCACCGCCAGCCCGCGCCCGCGCTGTTCCAGCGGCAGGGTCTGCACCACGGCGCGCAGCCCGCCGGGAAAGGTCGCGCCTTCTCCGAAGCCGAGCGCCGCGCGCGCCGCTCCGAACGACCAGAAGCCGGTAGCGAACGCATGGGCCGCCGAGGCCGCCGTCCAGCACGCCACAGCGGCCGTCATGCCGCGGCGCAACCCGGCGTGGTCGAGAATCCATCCCCATAGCGGATTGGACAACATGTACGCGATGGAGAAGGCCGAAATGATGAATCCGTACTGCTCGCCGTTGAGGTGCGTTTCCTTCAGGATGGTCGGCGCGAGCAACGCCAGGGTGGTGCGGTCGACATAGCTGACCAGCGAGACCAGAAGCATGGCGAAGGCCGGCACCCAGCGATCCCAGCGATCGGACATAAGCTCAGATCATATCCCATACGTGGTAAACTACGCTTTCGCTCATTCAGAATGCTGCTCGCCCGAGAATTCGTCGCCTATCTCTCCCGCCAACTTGTCCATAGGCTGACCCCCGGAATTATCGAGACCCCCAACCCCGATTCAGTGGCCGAGAAGATCGCCCAAGTCATCAGCGGAGAACTGGCGGTGGAAGACCGCCTGAACGACGAAGTGCGCGACCTGCTGAGCCAATACAGCGAGTACATGCGGCGCGAAGGGGTCAGCTACCAGGAGATGTTCCGGCGCATCAAGAACACGCTCATCGCGCAGCGCAAGGTCATCCGCGCGTCGGGCCGCGACACAGGCGACGCCATGAAGCTCTCGCGCGACAAAGTCACCGACGTCTCGCACAAGATCGTCGACATGTTGCGCAAGAGCCGCGAATTGCGCCTGAAGAACAGGGACTCCAACGCCGTGCGGCTGGAGATTCTGCGGGTGATGACCGAGCTGCTGATGGCGGAAGACAAGGTGGATCGCGCCGCGCGGCAGAAGATCCGCTCGCAGAAGCGCGACATCCCCGAAGGCAGCGAGGAGTGGGACCTGCTGCTCAGGCGATACTACGCCGAGGAGCTGAAGAAGCTCGGAATCGACCTGGGCAGGTAGACCCCTCCCTTGGGTCGCGGCTCAGTAACACCTTTCGCCGTGGTTTCCGAGCCGCGGCCAAAGGGAGCGGTGGTGGGATTATTTCACTGCAGCGTGTTCAGGTAGGCGATCAGGTCGGCCATCTGCGCGGTGGTGAAACGCGGCCACGGCAGCTTCTTCTGAATCATCAGGTCGAGCATGCGCGGGCCGTGCTCCCAGAGAGCGGATAGCATGGTGATGTCCGAATAGGCGTCTTTGCCTTTGGCGAGCTTGGGAGCGCCGCTCGCGGGATCGTTGTGGCAGGTGGCGCAGCTCTTGCCGGCGAACACGCGCTTGCCGCGATCGGCATTGCCGTCGCCGCGGAAGTACTGGCGCGCCCAGACATAGGCCAGGATCTGGCGCATCTCTTCCTGCGAGAGATTGGGCGGCGGATTCTTCATGCTGGGCTGGTGGTTCCACATGTCGACCACGATCTGGGTGAGCGTCTGGTTGCGCAGGCGGGCTTCGAGCGCGAGCTTGCCGGTGTGGCAGCCGGCGCACCCTTTCGACTGGAACAACGCCTCGCCGGAGCCGGATGGAGGGAACTGGAAATTCTGCGCCAGGCTGCGGGTCTCGGGCAGATTCTGCAGGTACACCAGGATGTCGGTGAGCTCCTGCGCCGTGAGCGCCATCCAGGGCAGCTTCCTCTGGGCGAACGCCTCGCGCATTTTCGCGCCGTGGTTCCACATCTGCTGCGCCAGGATGATGGGGTCTCCCAGCGATTCCCATTTTGAGACGGCAGGCGCGCCGGCGGCGTTCGAAGTGGTGACGCCGTGGCACTCGGCGCAATGCTTCGCGGCAAAGGCCTGTTTGCCGCGCGCCGCATCGCCGAGCCGCTCGAAGTAGCGCGCCGAGACGAAGTAGGCGAACAGATCGGCGGCCGATTCGGGCGTGAGCGTGCCCTTGGCGATGCCGTGCTTCTTCATCGCGGCCCACATGTCGGGGGCGTGATTCCACATCAGGCTGGCCATCACGGTGGGAGTGTAATCGCGATCCACGCGTTTGGCCAGGTCGGGCGCCAAGTTACCTCCGCGGCCCTTCACGCTGTGACACTGGATGCATTGCTGGGTGTCGAACAACTGCTCGCCGCGGCGCGCGTCGCCCGGAATGATGTTGGCCGCCTGCGCGCTCCATACGGCGAATACCACGAACATTGCTGGTCTCATCTGGTCACCCTGAGCCCGGTCATCAGGACGTGCGTCCGGAAACCCTCAAACAGGTAGAATTGTTCCCCGAAGCCGTAGTACTGCCATTCGGTGTTCCAGTATACGTGCTTATGGAGTGGAAGCGACAGCCGCGCCAGCGGCTGGTAGTAGCGCGACGGGCGGCTGCCGGAAGAAAGAAACAACGACCCGCCGGCGGTGAGCTTCGTGCCTCCGGGGAGAGAGATGTCGATGGCCGAGGTGGCGGTGTGGGCGTTGTCGCGATACGACGACGTGGCGGGGGCCAGGAACAGCCCGAGGTAGCCGATATCCGAGCGCAGGCTCGAACGGTCGTACTCGCCCATCAGGGTGACCCGCTTGCCGCCCCACGGAGTCCAGTAGACCGACAGCGAATTGTCGCGGCTCTCAAAATCGTAGCGAATGGCGGGCGAGGGGTTCCGATTGTTCAGCACCTGAAAGTTGGCCTGGAAGAAGAGCGATTTGGCGGCCTGGTAGCGCGCCCGGGCGCGCACTTTGTGGTATTCGTTCAGGCTCGCGCGGAAATAGATGCGGTCACTGGAGGCGGCTTCGTAATCCAGGTTCGCGGAGAGCTTCTCCGAGGGACGGAAGGTCAAACCGGCCAGCCCGACGTTGCGGTGCAACTCTCCCGAGACGAGGTTGCCGGTCTGGCTCAGCGAGCCGGCGAGAACGGTGGCATCGCCCCACACGTAACGGTGGCCGCCGCGCAGCGTGATCTTCGAGGTGAGGTCGAAGAGAGCGTCGATCTGCTGCTGGTTGTAGTTGACGATCTGCTTGTAATTGAGCGGCGTGAGCTGAGTCTGGCTCGGGGCGGCGCCGCCGAACAGCAGTTCGGTCGCGATCAGCGGCGATGCGGAATCGTGATAGCGGTCGGTCATCCAGGATTCGATGATGCGGAGCCTCCGCAAGGGGCGCAGCTCAAAGCCGGCGTTGCCGGAGTTGTGCGGCTGAACCGCCGCGCCGTTGGCCAGGGTCTGCTGGCCGCTATAAAACAGGAGCGCGCTGAGCTGGGCGAAGTTGCCGTAGGCCAGATCGGTGAAACGGACATCCGTCCGGGGGTTGCTGTGCAGGTACTGGCCGTAGACATCCAGCCAGGACGCCGGGCGGGCGGTGAGGAGGATCTTTTCGTACACGCTGTTGCCGCGGATGCCGTAAGCCTGCGCCAAACCATAGAGGACCTCGGTCTGGCCCAGCACCGGCGTGGTGCGGTCTCCGAGATTCACGGATTTGTAGTAAGTCCGATCGTCGTCTTTGAAAGTGGCGCCGCCCTGTTCGAAGGTGAGGTGGAAGCGGTTGAAAAAGGCGTAACGGAAGCCGCCGCGATAGTTGTTGGTGCTGTCGCGGAAGAGGGTAGGGACGGAAAATTCGTCGTTGGCGTCCTGGACCCAGGTATCGATCCCGTGGCCGTAGCCGGAATTGCGCTCGAAGGCCAGATACGGCGTGATGCGCTTGCCGGGGAGGAGATCCAAAGTAAAGCTGGTGTTGCGGCGGCGGAGATCGAACGCCTGCTCGTTGAAGCCGCCCGGCTGCAGGGGATTCGCAAACGACGGCACGGCGTTGAAGTAGGCGATGTTGCGGTAGTCGAAGGTGAAGTCGTAGACTCCCTGCTTCCGCGCCCCCAGGTGCGCGGTGTTGTAGGGATCGCCACCCCAACCGTTGGCGCGCGCGTCCAGCCGGTCGAAGAGGCGCTTCTTGGGGTCCTGAATGGTGAAGTCGAGGCCCAAGAGCTTGGGTCCTTCGCCGAGATTGATGACGCTGCGGTACTCCTGGAAGTTGCCACGGATGCCGGTCAGCCAGCGATAGCCGAAATCGAAGCTGCCGGTGAGCCACTGTTCGGTGGAAGGGGCGGGAGGCGCCGAAGGCGCCTGGGGGCCGGGGGCTTGTGGCGCCGGGGGCTGGGGACCGGGGGCTTGTGGCGCCGGGGGCTGGGGACCGGGGGCTTGTGGCGCCGGGGGCTGGGG
>JBGPKH010000616.1:0-5447 GCA_041485845.1 Bryobacteraceae bacterium | reverse complement strand
TGCCCCTGGCCCCTGAACCGGGGATACGCGGCCGTGACCGGCTTCCCGAGGTCATGACGGGGGTCCTCTGTGCCCTGACCCGCGGCCCCCGCCCCTGGCCCCCGACCCCCCTGGCCCCTGGCCCCCGGCCCCCGGCCTAGAACGAATACCGCACCTGGAACTCCACCACCCGCGACCCCGGATTGTTGGTCGAGTTGATGTCGTTGTACGCGCTGCGCGTCTGCCCGAAACCCGTGCTGGTGATCGACAGACTGCCCAGGAAAAAGTTCGGGTGGTTGAAGATGTTGAGCGCCGTCGCGCGGAACTCGATCGACTGCCGCTCCGTGATCTTCGTCCGCTTGGACAGGCTCACGTCCCACAAACTGAACCACGGGCCGTACAGATACACCTGGTTGCCGAACTGGCCCGGCGTCGTAGGCGGTCCGATGTACGGCTGGCTTTGATCGAGCGTGCCCCTCAATTGGAACGCCGCCAGCGAATTGTCGATCAACGGCTGTGGCAGGAAGTAGACCAGGCCGGGGCCGGTCGCCGGACTCGTCTTGCGGATCGACATCATGCTTTGAAGCTGATCGGTGGTGAGGTTGTGCAGCACCACACCCGCGGCGCCGGTATTGAATGTGGACCGTCCGCCGGCAAACAACGACGGCACCCCCGATTGAATTCGCGAGATTCCCGCGACCTGCCAACCTTCCGCCGCCTTTCGCACCACGCGATTTCCCCCGCCCAGCAAACGGTGATTCGGTCCAAAAGGAAGTTCGTAGAGCCAGTTGAGCTTGACGGCGTGCCGCTCGTCGAAGGCCGATGGCGTCGTGATGCCGTCCCGATTGCGCAGAGTCTGGACGGTTCCCGTGGTCAGCGAGTGCGACCAACTGTAGCTGGCGCCCAGTTGCAGCCCGGCCGCGAATCTCCGGCGCACTTCGATCTGTAGACCGTTATAAGTGGAGCCGCCCTGGTTCGTGGTCAGGTTGGCGCCCGAGCCGCCCGTGGCCGGGTTCACCTGGAACAGGTTCGCGGGATATCCGGCGTTGGTGAGATTTTTCATCTGCCCCGTGTTGCCGGCAATGCTGTTGGCGAAAGTTCCGGCCTGCCCCTGGAAGACCTGGTTGGCGAGGTTCGCATTGGAGTTGCTCGTGCCTCCCAAGGCGGTCGAGATGATTGGAATATCCTTCTGCCCGGCGAGGCCCGCATTGTAGAAGTTGTTGCTGTTCGGATTGGCGGCCCGCGCGGCTGCCAGGTTGTTCTGGGCGATGAGGAACTGATCCAGGAAGTGGTTCTCGATGATGTTGACTTCGTTCAGGTTGAGCGAGGTCCACGCGCGCGCCGAACGGTTGCCCACGTAACGGACTTCGAGGACCGTGTCCTTCGCCAGCGGGCGCTGCAGCCCGATGTTCCACGACTCCACGTAGCGGGTCTTGATGTTGGGATCGAAGTCGTTGAGGCTGGTGCCGGTGGCCACGGCGATCGGATAGCTCGGCGTCGCCGCCACCGTGCGCGCGGGCAGCGTGGGATTGCGGAACAGAACGCTTCCGGCGGGCCCGAAGACCTCTGGACCGTTGCTGAGCGGGTCGACGGTCGTCGAGATCGTCCGCCCCTGATTGCTGCCCCACACACTCGTAATGTTGGTGAGTTGCTCGCGCGACGTCGCGATCGAGAAGCCCGCGCGGAGCACCGAACGTTCGCCCTGCCCCAAGAGCCAGCCCAGCGGCCCGTGCATGCCGGGTAACACCCAGGCCATACCTACGGTTGGCGACCAAAAGTGAGTCGGAGGATATCCGGTCACGTCCGAAGAGGTGACCGGGGTCAGGACCGGCACGGAGCCGCCGCCGGCATTCGGCTGGAACAGGTTGCCCACGCCGGAGGCGCCATAAAGGCCCGCATACCCAGGCCGCGTGTAGATGGCGTTCAGGGTTTGGAACGGATGCTGGTTTTCCAGGCGCAAGCCGTAGTTGAGCGTCAACTGCGGGCGGATCTTCCAACTGTCCTGAACGTACAGCCCCCACTCGCGCTGCCGCACCCGGTCCACCGCCGGATTGGGCCCGTAGGTCTTGCTCTCCTCGCCCAGCACCACCGAACGCGAGATGGACGAGACGCGGCCCGTCAGCAGCGCATACAACGACGCCGCATTGGATTGATCGGTCGGCGTGCTGTTCGGGAAATTGGTGGTGTTGAACAGGCTGTTGATCGGGTCGTTGCTGGTGACCCCGAAGCTGATTCCCGGGATCTGTTGGACACTCACGCCCTGGATCCACTCGTTGATCTGGCTGTAACTTCCGCCGAAGTTGATCAGGTGGCTGGAGCGCGTCCAACTGACGCTGCCCGTAAGTTGTCTCAGCGGGTCGTTGCGGCGCGAGAAGCTGGCCGTGTTGTAGGGTCGGGTTACGAAACCGAAGTTAGGCGCGTAACCCCTCCACGGGGCGAACAGCGACGCATTGATGCTATCGGAGAACAGCACGTTGCCCGACGACATACCGAAGCGGATTTCGCTGGTCCATTGCGGCGACCACGCCGAACGCACTGCTGTCGAACCGGTCCAGAAGGCCTCGCGCTGGCCGGCGTTGGTGGCCGATCCGAGCACCGTGCCGCTGCCGGGAAAGATCGGAATGATGCCGTTGATCCCGTCCGGGAAGAGCCGGTACGGATTGACTCCGCCCGTAGCCGAAAACTGGTGCTTGTTGGTGATGACGTAATCCAGCTTTCCCTGGGGAAAGTCGATCTTGTGCTCGCCCGGCGGCAGCCACGTGAAGTTATTCCGGTTGTAGTCGATGTTCGCGAGCCGGTTGGTGAGGCTTCCACCGCTCGACGTGGCCTTGGCAATCTGCGAGAGCGTGCCGCCAATGATCGGGTCGGGCGTGGACGGGTAGCCGCCGCCGCCGGCGACCGCATAGAGATTGATATTCTGAAGCTGGTTCCGGCTGTCCAGGTAGGTGAAGACGCCATTCTGCGCGCTCGGCGTCAGCACCGTGAGCTGCCCGGAATTCCAGGTCTGCGGGAAGCGGAACACCTCGTAGTTGAAGAAGATGAAGAGCCTGTTCTTACGGATGGGGCCGCCGATGTGCGCGCCGATCTGGTGCAGCAGGATGCGGTCCCGCGGCAGGCCGTCAATGTTGTTGAAGAAAGTATTGGCGTTCAGGAAGGTGTTGCGTTCCTGGACAAACGCGCCGCCGCGCCATACGTTGGTTCCCGACTTGGTGACGAACTTGACCTGGATCGCGCCCTCGCCGAGGCTCTCGGCGCCGGCCGCGACCGTGGTGACCGACACTTCTTCAATGGCGTCGGTGCGCGGATAGACCACCGGGTAGAAGGCGCCGCCCGAGCCGTTCTTGAGCAGGTTGTCCTGAATGTTGATGCCGTCGAGCGTCATGTTCACGGTGCCCTGCGGCAGGCCGTCGAAGGTGGTGTTGCGCGGACCCGCGGGCGTCTGCGTGCCAGGCAGCGTCACGATGAGGTCGGTGGCGTTGCGGCTGGGGATCGGCAGCTCGCTGACCTGGCGGCCGGTGAGGTCCGAGGAAACCGTGGCGCTGGTCACCTGCATCACCTCGGCGCCGCCCACCACTTCCACGGTCTCGGAAACAGCCCCCACTTCAAGAGTCAGATTCACCGTGGCCGGGATGCCGGCGTCCATCTTGACATCTGTCTTAGTCAGTTTCTTGAAGCCGGGCGCAGTCACTGTCACGCTGTAGGTCGCGGTCGGTAGCGCGGGAACTACCCAGTGTCCGTGCTCGTCGGAGAGCGTTTGGAAAGTTTGGCCGGTAAGAAGGTTGACTACCAGGACTTCCGCCTTGGCGACCAGCGCGCCCTGCGGATCGGTGACCAGGCCATCCATGGTGCTGGTATTGATTTGTGCGAGGGCCGCCGCCGCGAAGGCGAGCAGCATAAGAAATACTTTCGTTCGAGGCATGGACACGAACCTCCCCCTCTCCGCCGGAGGATCGGCGGATTTCCCACTATTGTCCGGAATCAGGTGAGCCGAGACCAAGTGGCGCAAGAGGAATTAACAAATGTGAACGGCGAGCGCAGGCGCCAGAAAGTGGCTCTCAACGCCCTCACGAGGGTCCCTCCCCGGGGGCCAGAAATCGAGCCAGGTTGGCGGTGGTCTGTTCCCACTCCCGCGCTTCCTTCTCTTTGGATTCCCGTATTAAGCTTGGCACAGTTGGGTGCGGGATTGAGGAGTCTGGGCTCTGTATGACGGTTGTCATACACCCGTTCTCCGCGGGACTGGTGGTGCGACCAGCCGCGCGCGCCTTACGCGAAAAACAAATGGCGACCTTTCGTGCGCTTCTCAAGCACGAAAAGCCGCCAGATGGCTACTGGATGGGTTAAGGTGCTAGGTGGTCGACTTCTTGGCTACTACTTCGGTGGTCACCGGATCGCCGCCGCCGCGGCCGGGGGCGGTCACTTTCAGCTTGATTTCATCGTCTGCCACGGTTCCCGCATAGCTGGTCACCCTGGTGTTGCCGCCCATTTCGACGGAGGTCTTGAAAGCGATGTTGGCGCCGTTGATCGTGGCCTCGCTGATGGGGGTCTCCATGGCGTTGCCATCGCGGCCCGGCCGCGACACGCTACCCGTCAGTTTGCCACCATCGGTCTTCAACGTGAGGGTCACCTTGACGTTGCCGTTCCTGCCGGCTTGTTCAAATACGTACTTGCCGTTGATATCGGCCGCGAACGCGGCGAATGCCAGGACAAGCAAAATTGTGGTTACAAAAAGCAGCTTTTTGGTCATCGTGACAGTTAGGCGTCAGGGGAGGTACGGAAGTTACGCAGGCCGTACGATTCCGCTGCCTCGGAAACCGGGAAAGCGCCTGCATCACCTCCGCAAAGGACACAAACCAAAGGATTTGCCGAGGTGGTGAAGGCGCTTGGCCGATGTGTCGATTGCTACGTGCCCGACCGCTTGGCGGTCACTTCATTGGTCTGCGGCCCGTTCTGCGTGTCGCGCGTGATCTTCAGCTTCAGCTCGTTCCCGGCCAGGGCGCCTTCATACTTGGTCACCCTGGTGTTGCCGTTAAACTCCATCTTGGTCTCGAACGAGACTTTATCGCCGTCTACCTTGCCGTTCATGATCTCCATGTCCGCCGGAGGTGTTCCGCCGCCACCACCGCCGCCCCGGCCCATCATGCCGGAGACGGTGCCGGTCAGCTTGCTTCCATCGGCTTTCAGGTTGAGCGTGACAGGGCGAGGGTTGCCACCCTGCCTGCCTGCCATTTCATAGGTCCACTTGCCGGTGACATCGGCGGCAAATGCGCCCAATGCGACCACCAGCAGAATCGTCGTTACAAAAAGCAGCTTCTTGGTCATAGTAACCGCTTAGGAACTGTTATGAAATAACATTACCACTCTGGAATGTTTTTGGGCTATCCTGGAGTGGATGGATGACTCGGCTGGTGTCCGCGACCGCTTCAGGTCCCTGGAGGCGGTGCTGGACGAGAGATCCCGCCGCTTGTTGG
>JBGPKH010000615.1:0-5465 GCA_041485845.1 Bryobacteraceae bacterium | reverse complement strand
TGGAAGGATAGGATATCTCGATCCACTCGATCGGACCGGCCGGCAGCGGCTCTTCGACGGGATAGCGGATGAGATCGCACAAGGATCGAGCGCGCCGGCGAGAATGGTAATGAAAACCCGGGCCCGCACAGATCTTCTTGGTCACATTTTTTCCGCTGAAGACCCATTGCAACTCGCCTGAGAGCGGGCGCAGGGGCCGGATGCGCCAGATCACCTGGCGTGCGCTCCATACGCGCACGGGCGGGCTCTCTATGGAGATGCCGGCCGACGCCTGTAACCGGGGAAGCGGTGAGATCTCGTCCAAGGGCCGGCTCATACCGAGCGTTACCAGCGCCGGTTTGCCCACCGGCAGAGGCGAGCTTCCGTAGATCTCCTCGAGAAAGCAAAAGAGCGGCGCCATGGGAATCGAGACCATCAGCAGCGGCGCCAGCAGCAGCCGGTAGAGCCGGCCGATGGCCACGATGAGGCCTCTCCATGATTTCCATACGAGGGAGGGCTCGTCCACGAAGAGCCAGAATTCTAGCAGATGGGCCTGAATGCGATTCACCGCGGCGCGGACGGCCGGTCGATCCGTGGTGCGCCGGAAGATCCACACGATCGCTGCCCCGAGGAGCATGCTCAACGGCGCCAGCGTCCATAGCGGGTTCACTCGATATAGCCCAGCCCTTTCATTTTTCTCAGGATCTCTTCCCTGGAATCGGTGTCATCGGACCTTGGAACATGTCTGTCCAGCACATGCTCGACAAACTCTTGCGGAGAACTGTAGCCGCCGGCCTTGGCGGCGCGCTCGATTCTCTCCCAGAGCTCTTTACCGATCTTGATCGATCTTGCCATGATTATCGCTCCGGACTAAAAGATTACACGACCGCGCATCTCGGATGGCTGCGGCAGACCGAACTCATGCAGGATGGTCACGGTGAGGTCGGCAAGCTGAGGGTCCGCCAGCCGCACCGCACGATTGGCCAGCAGGACGCCGGGCACATACTGCGGCGCAATGCAGTGATCGCCGATCCAGGCATCCCGGTTATCTTCGATGGTTTCCGCGGGCACCGCTCCCAACGCGCTTTGCCAGGAACCGCGATAGCCGGGACTGTAGCCGGCGATCAGATCGGGCGCCAGGGCCAGAGCATCGCCGTGGAACTGCTGGCGCGGGGAATATACATTCGATACTGGCTGGCCGCCGGACCGGGGATCGCGGAATGCCAGAAGACGTTTGGAGATCACGCGCAGCACCAGATCGGCTTGCGCGCCCGGCTCGACAATGCCCTGGCGCTCGCGGCCGCGCAGATTCAGATAAAGGCTGTTGAGGCCCAGCGCGTAGGCCTGGGTTTTCGACCAATCGACGTGCGCGAACATTTCGTCCGGGCCGAGGCTGGAAGGATCGTCGAGAGTGAGGAATCCTTCGCGATACAGCCAGGTGTTGAGGTGTAGGGCGCGGTCGAAGGCGGCGAAGCCGTGATCGGACATGACCAGCAGGGTGGCGTCGCCGGTCCTCTGCCTCACCCAACCGACGGCTTCGTCGATGGTACGGTAGGTTTCCAACAACTCGCTCTCGTGTTTCGCCCAGAGCATGTGCGAGTTCTGATCGATCCCCAGGAAGTGCTGGAAGAAGATGCCGCCGCGGAAGCGATCGATGGCATAGCGCAGCATGGCGAGCTGCTCTTCGGTGACGCGGCGGCTCTGGGCCAGGTAGTCCGGCAGTTGGAGCACGCCCTGGCGCAACGCCGCCGTGTCCTCGGCGATTCCCTGCGTGTAGAACGGGCCAATGGCCCGCGCCAGTTCGCGGCTGTAGGAGCCGGGCACGGAGATGGCGAGCTCCGGCGCGGCCGGATCGATGTTGACCGGCGACACATAAATCTGGAGGCGCGGCGAAAGTTGCCTGGCGAAGATGCGGACCATGCCAGTGGCGCTGGCGACACCCGGAATCAATGGAAACTTGACGCGAATCCAATCGGACCACTCCCCCTCGCGCAGGATGAGGCTGCTGCCATCGAGGTCGAAGCGCGCCGCCCCTTGCGCACGATCCAGGTGTACGACCACCGCCACCGACGTGCGGCGCCGATCCTTGCGCAGCGAGTTGACAGGCCCTTCGAGTGGCAGGACCAGATCGCTGCCGGCCGCGTTGACGCGGACGATCTGGCCGCCCGAAACCTGGCCTGCCGGCTGCGCGGGATCGTCCGTATAGAACGTGAAGGTGCCGTAGGTGCCCCGCATGTCGGGCGTGCCCATGCCGGCAAGCTCTTCGCATTGGCAGCGGACGGGAGGGAAGTTGGTGGGCATGCGCAGAATCGTGGCGGGAATTCCGCGCTCGGAGAGAAACTGCCAGAAGGCTTTTCCCCGGCGGAAGGAGAGCACTTCGCCCGCCGAGAGCGGCAGCGCGTAGGGACCCAGGGAGAGCCTGTGTTGGGATTCCACCGTCAGACCCATGGAGGAGACCGGCGCCATGGTGGCGGGGTCGCGATGGACAAAGTCGAAGATGCCATGGCCGCCGGGGTCCAGGCCGGTGATGAACGTGGACCACGCCACGGGGCTCTGCGGCGGTATCGTCGTCCCCAGGCGTTTGTAATCGCCTTCGCGGCGGAGGCGGTCCAGATTGGGCAGCGAGGACCAGTGGCGCTCGAGGAAGCCCGGATCCATTCCGTCAATGCCGAGCACGATCACGCTCTTGGGATTCGCCCGCGGGGCGCGGCTGCAACCGGATATTGCGAGAGCAGCGACCAGGACGCCGGCAATTATGCGAACCGGAATACGGGTTTGCCTTCCATCCATTCCGGTATCCTGACGCCGAACAGCTCCAGGGCGGTAGGCGCGAGGTCCTCGATGCCCGGATCTTCCGCGTCGATGGAGCGATTGCAAAAGAGCACGCCGGGCACCAGCGGCGGATCGATGCAATGGTCTCCGCTCCAGGCCTTGAGATTGTCCTCGATCACTTGCGGACCGACCTTGCCCGTCGCCGCATCCCAGGAAGTGCGGTAACCGTCGTTATAGCCGATGATCAGGTCGGGCGCGGCATCCAGATACGGGCCCTGGTACAGCGACTTCGTGGCGTAGGCCTGCCGGATGGCCGTGGCGTCGAGCTCGTCATCGCGCAGGTTCGAGAGCTTGCCTGTCAATTCCTGGGCCAGCGCATCCGCCTCCGCGCGCTCGACGATTCCCGCCGCTTCCCTGCCCTTCACGTTGAGATACACTCCACTGAGCCCCAGCGCATACGCCCTGGTGCGGGTCCAGTCGACGCCTTCGAAGTATGGACCGCTCCCGGTAGCGCCATCCTTCAGCGCCAGGTAGCCGTGGCGATACAGCCAGGTGTTCAGGTTTACGCCGCGGCGGAACGCAGCGAAACCGTGATCGGAGAGGACCATCAGGACGGTCCGATCGTCCACGTGGGCGAGTGTTTTTCCAAGCAGGTCGTCGGCGCGGCGGTACAGGTCCTCGATCACGCCACGGCATCCCTGGCGATAGAACATGTGCTGCACGCGGTCGGTGGCATCGAAGACGCAAGCCACTACGCCGCGCCTGGTGCGCTCGAGCGCGTTGAGGAACATGGCTTCGCGCTCGGCGTGCGTCAGCCAGGTCTGCTCCAGAAAAGCTTCCTCGTCGATGACGCCCTCGTTGAGGGCCCAGGTATCTTCGGCCATGCCGAGCGTGGCGAAGGATCCGATGAGTTTAGCCAGATAGAGGGCGTAATAGGGAGGGTGGGAGATCGGCAGCGCGGGGCGCTCCGGGTCGATCTGTACGGGCGTGACGTACAGGCTGAATTCCGGCGCGGTCTCGGTGATGAGGAAGCGCGCGATGCCGTGCGCCTTCATTCCCAGCGGCGTGCGGAACGCCAGCCTGATCCAGGGGCTGTATTCGCAAGGCTTCAGCTTGCAGGTCTGGTCCTCAATGAGCAGCGTGGCGCCGCCATGGGGAGCCGGAGTCAGGCGAAACGGAATGCACATTGGGCCGGCGTTCTCGATGAATATGTTTTCCGGCCCTTCCAGCGCGCCCTCCAGATCGCGGCCCGTGCGCCGCAGCGGGAACGAGCTGCCACCGGTGTACGCGGCGGCTTCCAGGCGCGTGGTGAACCGGGAGAAGCTGCCCTGCGTGCCTTTCAAATCCGGCGCGCACATCGCCGAAAGCAGGCGGCCGTTAAATTTTTCCGGCGGAAAGGTGATGGGGACGCGAAGAATGGTGCAGGCAACGTGATGCTCTCCGAGAATTTTCCAGAACGGCTGGCTCTTCCGGCGCAACTCAACGGAGGGACGGTCGAGCGGAATGCGGTAGCGGCCGATCTTCCAGAATTTCCGCGGGCCTCTGACCTTGGATGAAGAAAGCTCAGGCAGGTAGGACTTCAAGTCGCGATTGAGGAAGTCGAAGATGTTATGCCGGGCGGGACTGACTCCCGTGGCGAACGTGGACCAGGCCACGGGAGAGAGGGCGGGAAAGGTGGTGCGGAGCCGTCGGAAACCGCCCTGCTGCATCAGACGGGAGAAGTGCGGCAGTTTGCCTTCGGCCATGAATTGCTCGGTGAGGCGCGGATCGAGGCCATCGAGGCCCAGGAAAATCAGCTTTCCGATTTTGGCGCGCCGGCGGACGGCCATGCCGGTGAAGATCCGCCAAAGGGCGCGGAACGGCCACATGGCGAGCGAAATCGCGCTCAGCAGAAAACCGAGGAGCAGCGTGAGAAAAGAGCCGAGAAAAGCAAAGCCCGCGCCAGGGCCGATGTAGGCGAAAGGGTAGATCATCGAAGCTTTCCCTCGACCAAGGGGACTTCGAATACCTTGTCGTGCTGGATGGGGCCATGGCCGAAGTAACCGTTCTCTCCAAACAGCTCGCCGTGATCGGATGTGATGGTGATATAGGTGTTCGGCGGGACTAAATCGAACAGCTCTTCCACCACACGATCCAGATAGCGCACCGCTTCGATCTGTCTTTGACGCAGCTTTTCGAGCTTCGCCCGGTCGAACATCTTCTCACCGCGCGTGACCAGCTTTCCACCGACCACCTGGTCGTCCAGATGCTTGAATACACCGTGCATGCCGCTGATTCGGGGCCATTCCTCGGGCGGCTCGCCCGGGAGCGCGTATGGGTAATGAGTTTCGCCCACGTTGAGCAGGTAGAACGAGGGGCGGTCCGCGGAGAACTTCATCTCGCGCAGCATGGCCCGCATGTCGTTGTGCGCGGGCATCAGCTTGTAACTGTCGAACCCGTGGTTGAGGATGGTCTGCGGATTCAGAACGGGCAGTGAGACCATGGCGTGCGTCGTGTAGCCCAGGCTCTCCTTCAGAAACGAGGGGAGATAGAGTTTGGGAACCAGGGACTTGAATTCGATGTCCCGCATGCCCAGCCGCTCGTTGTATTTCAAGAAATCCCTGGTGTAATAATCGGAAGCGAAAACGTGCCTGGGGCTGGCGTGGGGGAGAAGGCCCATCAGGAGGTTGAAGTGCGAGGGCGAAGTCCAGGAGGCATACGACCAGCGGCGCTCC
>JBGPKH010000614.1:0-5483 GCA_041485845.1 Bryobacteraceae bacterium | reverse complement strand
TGCCGGCGGGTGACAGACGACAAAAACCGATCGTCTGTCCCACCACTGACTCCACGGCGCCTGCGGCGGGTGACAGACGACAAAAACCGATCGTCTGTCCCACCACTGACTCCACGGCGCCTGCCGGCAGTGACACCACTGACTCCACGGATTCAGCAAGCTTGCGGCCGGGTGGGGTAATCATTTTCCTTGATGATGCATTCGCTGTTGTCGAGCTCCTTGGAGACGAGCTCGAGGTGGCGGCCGAAGTCCTGGATGAAGCCGCGCAAGAGAGCGACCTGCTCGAGGTTCATGACACAGTCCGCGAGGCGGTGCATATCCTGGAGGTTGTCGTCAACGCGGCCGCGGAGGTTGAGCATCCAGGGGCCGGCGACCATGCGCGCGTCCAGTTGCTCCTGGGACTTTTTGGACTTCTGCAATTCGGAGCGCATGCGGACGACGGCCTGGCGGATGCGGGCGGCATTTTGGGGAGCGATGTCGACCATCTCGCCGTCGATTTCGATCTGCTCGCCGGAGATTTTGGGCTCGAGGTGGCGGTAGGTTTCGGGGGAGATGCGAACGATCTCGGCAAGGCGGAGGTAGGTGGCGCCGAAATCTTTGAGGTTGTCCAGCAGGGCTTCCACGGCCTGACGCGACATGCCGACGAACTCGGGGCAAAACTGCTCCCAGGTGCGGCCGGTGGACTTATAGAGTCCGGACTCGCGGATCTTGAGCAGGCACTCGGCTTGCGCGGCCATACCCTGGTTGGCGAGGAGGCCGAAGGCTTGTCCTCGGCCGAGCATGGTGCCCAGAGCGACACCTGGATCGGGGATCGGTTCCACAGGATTCTCCAAGAAAGAAAACCGCCACGATACTTGCGGCGGGTTTACTGAATCGAAAAGGTTTAGACGGAGAAAACCGCAAGCATGCCTGCGGATTCCGTTTTTCTGTCAGAAGAGGAGGCCGGAAGGTCGGAGGACCGTAACTTCCTCCCTGATTTAACCCTACTATGCGGTCCAGCGCTTCAGGACTGTTTTGAGAGTTAAAGAGCTGAAAACAAAGGGAAAATATTTTCCAAGAGTTTGCGACTCGGATTTTTGAAGATGGGGGTTTTGGGGGCGAAGGCTGGAAGTTATTGATGTGGCGGGGGTTGCGAGATGTAAGGCCAGGGCTCGCCAGGAGCCATTTCAGCCCGGGAAAACGCCGGTCATGGCGCCGTTTCCTTCGAAGTAGTCGCCGAGTGCCCGCACACGCGCGCCCGCGCCGGTTTGAACTCGCCGCTTGAAACTGCGGAATCCAGACCACGCAGCAAGGGTCCGGCCCCGGGCCTGATTGCTGTTTGACGCCGTTGACCCTGGCGTCCGGATCACCGGCCCGGAAGCGGAGTTGGCACTCCCGGAATCTCCGTGGAGGAAACCGGCTCCCGCCCACGGCCTCAAGACCGCCGAGGCCGCGCTCCGCATACCCGGCACAACGAAACCCGATATTGTTGTTCCGGTTCGTTGGCTCGTTCCTGTTACGGTTCGACACGCGGACGTTGTGAGGATTGTTGTTCCACGAGCCCCCGCGCATTTCGGCCGTGTTCCGCTGCCCTCAGGATAACCTGTTCGAACAGATTCTGCCGGAGCCGCCACGTATCGCCGAAGGCCGCATGGCCAATCCAAGCCTGCACCCGGCGCTGCACTTCCTCAAACCGCAATCGCCCCGCGTGATACAGGGCCGCCATTTTCTTCAGACGCCGCCTCATCCTGACGACGTTGGCGCGCGCCAGTCGCACCTGTCCCGGCAGGAGCCGCCAGCCGAGCAGCGTCAGCCCCTCGTCGCCTCGGCCGGCAGGCCGTATCATTGGGGCAACGATAGATGCGGAATTTGCGCTCGTGGGGGCTCAGACGCAAGCGATGAAGGAACACCCGAATCCGTTCCGCCATGGAACCCAGCTCCCGCTTGTCGTCGCCGAAGAGAACGAAATCATCCACGTACCGGAGATATAACGCTGGCCGTAACTCCCGCACCGCGAAATGATCGAGAGGATTCAGATAAACGTTCGCAAAAAACTGGGAGGTTTGATTTCCGATCGGCAATCCGCGCCTCCTCTCGAACGGCGTGAATAGAGAATCACCCGGAAAGTACTCGATCACCTCCTCCTGTTCGTTCGAGCCGTCGATGATCCGCCCCGCCAGTTCCAGCGTCTTGCGGCACTTGATCGCGCGCGCGATCAAGTCCTTCAGAATCGAGTGATCGATCGAAGGGAAATACTTCCGGATTTCGCACTTGAGCACGTAGCGGTACCGCCGGCACGCGTCCCGCGCCAGGCGCAAGGCCCGATGCTGCCCGAATCCCTTGCGCGATGCGAACGAGTAGGCGGTGAAGCGCGGCTCGAAGATGGGCTCCAGCACGCGGGTCAGTGCGTGATGGACCACCCGGTCCCGGAATGCGGCCGCCGAAATCTGCCGGGATTTCGGATCGTGTATCCAGAACGTACGGTAAGCGCCCGGCCGATAAGTTCCCTCCTCCAGTTCCCGCTGGAGCCTGCATAGGTTCGGTTCGAGCTCGTGCAGAAAACGGGCCACATCGGGCCGCTTACGCTTTCCCCGCGCCGCGGCGCGCGTGGCTTCCGTGAGGTTTTTCCAACTGGTCACCTGCGTCCACAGATTACCGGTCCGTTTCATGCCTTTGCCTCGTGCTTTTCAAGCCAGCCTCCCGCCATCCGGCCCACTTCGTCCATCGCCTTGGCGGCGAATTCGTGACCGCCCAGATCCATCGCGCGCAGATCCTTCGCCAGCCGCACCAGGTACCGGATGCGGTTCACTTCCCGCACCGCCGCTCCCAGCGATCCGGCGTTGCGCGCATACCTGCTGCCCTCCGGACCTCGCGCCGCGCGGGGCTGATAGGCACTGGCGCCTGCCGGCGGGTGACAGACGACAAAAACCGATCGTCTGTCCCACCACTGACTCCACGGATTCAGCGAGCTTGCGGCCGGGTGGGGTAATCATTTTCCTTGATGATGCGTTCGCTGTTGTCGAGCTCCTTGGAGACGAGCTCGAGGTGGCGGCCGAAGTCCTGGATGAAGCCGCGCAAGAGGGCGACCTGCTCGAGGTTCATGACCCGCTGGGCCTGGCGGTGGTGGGAACGGCACCGTTGACTTCCCACAGTGACCGTTATACATTTTGTATAGCGATGCGGTTTGAATGGGACAGTGAAAAGAACCGGATCAACCAACAGAAGCACGATGGCATCGCGTTCGAGAGTGCGGCACTCGTTTTCGACGATCCCCACGTAATCTTCCGCAAAGATCGCATCGTGACCGGCGAACGGCGGTGGCACGCCATAGGAGGCGTAGAGGGGGCGGTGCTGCTGGTTGTCCACGTGTACCGCATGGAGAATGAAAATGACGAAGAAGAAGCCATCCGCATCATCTCGGCCCGCGAAGCTAATAAGCGTGAGCGCCGAATCTATATTCAGCAAGCCGGTGGGTAAGAAGCAGAAGGCCGTTCTGTCCCGGATGGCGAAGCGGCAGGCTGCCGGAGACGATTCCGGCATTGATTACTCGGACATCCCTCCCCTGACCGATGAGCAACTGGCGCAATTCCGCCGCACTCCGAAGGTGCTAGTGGCCGCTCGCATCGACCGGGAAGTTTACGATTGGCTCATGCAGTATGGCAAAGGTTACTCGACAAGGATCAACAGCATCCTGCGTACGGTTATGGAGAGGGCTCGGTAGTTCCACGACCAGTTTGCGCCGCTGGAACGGCGGCACTCCCGCTTACGAAGATGGCGACGCTCGCGTGGTCCTCTCGCAGGCCTCTCGTTGCGGCAGGTCCGTTACTGACCGGCCCCAGCGGTCCAGCCGCCAGACCATCCTTGCGTACGGCGGCCGGCAGCCACCAGATGGTGCGGAGACTGGCGCATCGGCTGTATGCTCGCAGGATCCAAATGTGCCGCCATCGGCAGTTCTTCAAAGGGCGCGTGCCGGTCCTCGGGATCCGCCGCAGTCGCCGCAGCGCTTTCCTGTGGGCCTGGCGCGGAGAGGCGTGGCAGGGACGTCAGGCGGCCTGACGGTCGGCGAGGCGGCTGTTGACGGAGGCCACCTGGACGGACTTGGCGATGCCGAGCGCTCGCAGAACCTTGACGAGAAGCCAGGACGGATCGAACTCGTACCAGGCGAGCCCATGGCGCGCGGAGGTGGGATGGGCGTGATGGTTGTTGTGCCAGCCCTCGCCGAACGAGATGAGCGCGACCCACCAGTTGTTGCGCGAGTCGTCGCGGGTGGCGAAGCGGCGGGCGCCCCACATGTGCGTGGCGGAGTTGACCAGCCAGGTGGCGTGGAGGCCGAAGACGATGCGTGCGAACATGCCCCACAACAGGATGGGCAAGCCGCCGATTACGAGCATCAGCACGGCGAGGATCACCGAGGGCACCCAGTGGTAGTTGTTCAGCCAGACGTAGAAGCGGTGCCTGGCCAGATCGGGCGCGTACTTCGACATGATGCGGGTGTTGTTGTGACTGGTCTCTCCGAAGATAATCCAGCCGACGTGCGACCACCAGGCGCCGTCGCGCGGCGAGTGCGGATCGCCGGGGAGGTCGGAATTCTGATGGTGGAGCCGATGCACGGCCACCCAGAAGATCGGGCCGCCTTCCAGCGTCAGGGCGCCGCAAAACGCGAAGAAGTACTCGAGCCACAGAGGAACGCGATACGACCGGTGCGTGTGCAGCCGGTGGTAGCCCATGCTGATGCCCAGGCCGGTGGTGATGTAATAGGTCACTACGGCGACGGCGAAGGCGCGCCAACTGAACATGAACAGGGCGGCTGCGGCGCCGATGTGAAGAAGCACCAGGACCAGGGTGGTGAACCAGTTCATGCCCTGGCTCTTGACGATCAGGTAGTCGTTGTTGTGCAAGTCCGCTCCAAAGGATGGATCTAATTCCACGCTAACAGGACTCTTCCGCGTGCTGTGTAAGACTTATGTAATATCGGCGGAGCGGGAGCATCGGGGTTAACTTGAGTAATCACTCCCCCTGCCGGGGTAGAATCGGAAGACTGGGATGAACGACCGCACCCGCACCGTCCTGATCGTGGATGACGATCCGCAAATCCTTCGCCTGGTGGAGAAGATGCTCCGGCCGCGGAGCATCAACGTGCTGACGGCGCCCAGGCCCTCCGAGGCCCTGGCGATCTGCCAGAGCCAGCCCGTGGATCTGCTGATTTCGGATCTGGCGATGCCGGAGATGGACGGCAGCAAACTGGCGGAGCGCGTGTTGAAGATCCACCCGGCGGCCGCGGTGTTGCTGATATCGGGGTATTTCAAAGACCCGCCGGCGGCGGCCAAATCGGGCCAGGTGAAGTTCCTGCGGAAGCCGTTCTTCCCCTCGCAGTTGTTGGAGTACTTGCGGGAGTTGCTGCCTTAGGGCCAGGGGCCAGGGGCCAGGGGCCAGGGGACTGGGGCCAGGGGCCAGGGGCCAGGGGCCAGGGGCCAGGGGCCAGGGGCCAGGGGCCAGGGGCCAGG
>JBGPKH010000613.1:0-5492 GCA_041485845.1 Bryobacteraceae bacterium | reverse complement strand
GGATCGTGGTTCAGCTACAAGGGCAAGCGCATCGGTCAGGGCCGCGAGAACGCCCGCCAGTTCCTGAAGGACAACCCGGATATAGGGCAAGCCATCGACACGGAGCTGCGCAAGGCGTTGGGGTTGGTCAAACCGGATCCGCCTGCGGCGGCCGCGGCAGCAGCGGAAGCGCCCGCTCCCACCGCGGCGAAGCCGGTCCCCGCGCGGCGGTAGGGGGACGGGCCTCGGCAACGCCTGAAGGCCAAGCGCCCGGAAACGGACCATGCGGCGCCGCGTGAGTGGGACAGGTCGCCGCGGAGGACCAGAGCTTCCTTCGACGTCGGTTATGTGCTCTGAGCCTATCTGCGGGACAGGACACTGTGCCCTACGCGATGTGCCCTACACCATGGACACCATGGAACACCATGGATCTCCGAATATGGGGACATGTTACTCTTGAATTATCGTGTCGAGCCTGCGCTTGGTGTGGCGCGTCGTTGTGTTCCCTCTCCTGGCCGCGAGTTGCTTACCGGCGGCGTCGAGCCCGCCAAAGCCGCCGGACAGTTATGCGGTGACCCAGATCGCCATCGGCAACGTGGACAACGGGCACTCGCTCAATAGCGCCGGCCAGGTTGCCGGAACCAGCAACGGCTGGGCATTTCTGTGGACGCCCGTGACCCCCAATGGGCCTGTGGGAAACCTCGTGGATACGGGCGGGGTGCCTGTTCAAACTTACACCGCGGTCGCCATCAATGATCGCGGACAGGTGGTGGGGACTACGGCGGTTCCGGCACACGCGTTCTTGTGGTCGCCTGAAACGCCGAACGGAACCAGCGGCGCGGTAACCGCATTCCTGGGGAGCACCGCGCCGGACGCCTCGTACGCTGTCGCCATCAACAGTTTTGGACAGATTGCCGGCGGCCAAGGCGGCGCAGGATTTTTCTGGACGCCCTCCACGCCCAACGGCGCCACCGGAACGATCAATCCGGACAGCCGCTTAGGCGGCCCGCACGGGATCAACGCGATCAACGACTTTGGACAGGCGACCCTCAACTACCCCGCTACACTGTTCACTCCCTCCGTGGCGAATGGCGCTACCGGCAGTTTCACGCCGCTTTCGGGATTGCCCGGAGACCGCGACGCTTATCTGATCGCGATCAATAGGGGCGGCACGATCCTGGGCGTGGGTTGCACGAATGCCGGCTGCGACCATGGTTTCCTTTGGACTCCCACTAACGCCAATGGCACGACGGGAACGGCCGTGGAAATTCCGCTGCCGCCGGGGTACATGGCCATGTATCCGACGGCCTTGAATGCCGCGGGACAAGTAGTGGGAACGATCAGAACGGCAGAAAGCGGCAGCGTTCCGGTTCTCTATTCGGGCGGAACGGTATACGATCTGAGCGGGCTGGGCGGCGCTCCGGCGGCGATCAACGATCGGGGACAGATCCTGTTGCACAACGGCGATCAGGTCTTTCTGGCCACGCCGGGGATTGCCTCTCCCGCTCCCAGTCCGGGCACGATTGCGATTACCATCGCGGTGGCGTTTAACCCGCCGGCGGGCCTGATCAACCCCCAGTTATCTCAGCTAGCCTATCCTCCGCCGTTCACAGTGAGCGGCACGGGGTGCAGCGCGGGCGGGTACAACACGCCCCAGACACTCTATTGGGCGCCGGGCTCTACTTGCACGGTGACTTTTCTTTCGCCGCAGAGCATGCGGATCGGTACACGCTCGCTGTTCCAGTCCTGGCAGGATGGGGCGGCCACCAGTACCCGCATCATTGTGGCGCCGGCATCGGCCACCACTTACACTGCGGTATTCGCGCCGCAGTATCTCGTCACTGCGGTCGCGAACCCGCCTGGGGGCGGGACCCTTTCGGGTGGGGGTTGGTATACCGGTCGCAGTACAGCAACGCTGATGGCGACGCCATCGAGCGGGTATCGTATCTCGGACTGGTCTCCACCGCTGGTTGCCGCAGGTTCCACCTCTGCCAGCGTAACCGTCTTCGCTGCACAGACTATCGAGGTGAATTTCGGACCGCTGACGTCAGTAGCGCCGAACTACCTGGTGACCCAGATTGCGTCGAATGCCACGTCCCGAGGGATCAACGACTTCGGCCAAGTAGTAGGCTACAGTTCCGGCCTGCCCAATGGAGCCTTTCTCTGGACACCGGTGGCAGCCAATTCGCCCGCCGGCAGTATGACGAATCTTGGAGCGCTTCCGGTCGGAAACAGTGGCGCCACTGACATCAACGAACGGGGGCAGGTGATCGGGGTGACTACGCAAACGAATTGGTTTGGCGACGTGTTTTCGTCGCGGCCGTTCCTGTGGTCACCCGATTCCGCGAATGGGATTTCCGGAACGTTCGTGCCGTTTCTGGGAGACCCGGCCTTCAGCTTTACGTCCCTCGTGGGTATCAACCACTATGGGCAGATCGCCGGGAATCAGAAAAATGGGTTGGGATTTCTATGGACGCCGTCATCGCCCAACGGAGCTATCGGTACCCTCCAACTGGATAGCCACTTGACCGGCGTTGCCGGGATCAACGACTTCGGCCAGGCGATCGTCAACGCTCAGCCGCCGGCTCTGTTCACACCGTCCACACCGAATAGCAGCACCGGGAGTTTCGTCGCGATCGCGGGGCTGCCGGGGAATAACCCGCAGTTCACGGCAATCGACAACCACGGCACGATTCTGGGAGTGAGCGGTGGGCACATCTTCGTGTGGACTCCCACAACCCCCAACGGCACAAGCGGGACGGCAGCGGAGATTTTGCCGCTCCCGGGTTACGTGTCGATGACTCCGACGGCGATGAATGACGCGGGCCAATTCGTCGGGACTATGCCGAGAGCCGACGGAGTCCGGTTCCCGTTCCTGTACTCGGGCGGAACGATTTACGACCTGAGCACGCTCGGGGCGCAGTTGAAAGAGATGACCCCGACCGGTATCAACGATCGCGGGCAGATTGTGGGCACTAACCTTGGAATGGCTTACCTGCTCACGCCGGGTGCGGCGCCGCCACCGCCGGCTTCCGGCTCCGTTGCGGTGACGATTACGGCCAATGTGCCGCTGCAGACGTTCACAGTGGGCGGCAGCGGATGCGTGTCGGGCGGGTACGTCACGCCGCAGACGCTGTACTGGACACCGGGATCCAGTTGCACCGTGACCTTCGTGTCGCCGCACAGCAACAGCACGGGGACACGCTATGTGTTTGCGGGCTGGCAGGGCGGGGTAAACGCCAATCCCCGCGTTTTCGTAGCGCCGGCGCAGGCGGCGAGCTATGCGGCAACCTTCTCGCAGCAAAATCTCCTGGTGGTGAAGGCGAACCCGCCGGAGGGCGGGACCGTCTCGGGCGGAGGTTGGTACACAGCCGGCAGCACGGCGACGGTTATCGCGACGCCGGCCGCCGGATACCGATTCGTGGAGTGGGTCCCGCCGGTGTTTGCCGTGGCGGGGACCACGTCAGCGACGCTGACCATGGATCAACAGCAATCCGTAACTGCCCGGTTTGTGCCGGCAGCCGCAGTGCCGCCGGGAGACTATCGGCTTACGCAGATGTTCTCAGGCTTAACGTTTGCCCGTCCGGTAAAACCGATCAATCGTTTCGGACAGGTGGCGTTCTCCGATTACTCTTCACGAGTATTCCTGTGGACGCCCGTGGCTCCCAATTCCGATTCCGGAAACCTGACCCAGATCTTCGGTTTGCCGGGCACGGGGGATTCGCCCGTCGGAATCAACGACCGGGGGCAGGTGGCCGGTTTTACGCGAATGGGCACTGGCGGGCAGCCCTTCCTGTGGTCGCCCAATTCGCCGAACAGCTCAACCGGTAGCGCCGTCGCCTTTCTGGGAGGCGGTGCAGCCGGCGGTTCCGGTGCTGTCGACCTCAACAGCTTCGGGCAGATCCTGGGTCGAGCGGGCGAGTCCGGTTTTCTGTGGACACCCTCCGCGGCGAATGGGACCACGGGAACAACCATCAGGGACGATCGCTTCAACATGGCAACCGCGATCAACGATTTCGGCCAGGCGATCATGCAGGACTCGGCTCTGTTCACTCCCTCGACGGCCAACGGGAGCAGCGGGACTTTCACGACCGTAGCCGGACTGGCCGGGGCCACCACGACGCAAGTGCATGACATCAACGCCAGCGGCACAATTTTGGGATCGAGTTGCATACCATCCGGGCTTGCAGGTCAATGCAACAATCACATGTTCCTGTGGACGCCCGCGTCGCCGAACGGCACGGCTGGGACCGTCGCCGAAATCCCGGTGCCTGCCGGGTTTGGGTCGATGTTTCCCGCGGCGTTAAACGCCAGCGGACAAATCGTGGGCCGGATGACGCAGGCGAGCGGGCCAGCCGTGCCTTTCCTGTACACCGGCGGAACGGTGTACGACTTGAGCATGCTAAGTAACTTGGTGAGCGGTGCCGGCGCGGTGGGAATCAATGATCGCGGCCAGATCGTCATCAGCAGTATCGGGGTCTACGTGCTCTCTCCGGAAGCATCTACCGTGCCCGCCCCTGCACCGGTGTCGGCCATCCCGGCCTCGGGGAGCGGACTCACCCAGACGATGACCTTCACGTTCAGCGACCCTCGCGGCTGGCAGGATCTGGACGTGGTCAACATCCTGATCAACAACGTACTCGATGGGCGCAAGGCCTGCTACCTGGCCTACAGCCGGCCGTTGAACACTCTGTATCTGGTAAACGACGACGGCGCGGGGCTATCGCAGGGGCTGGACCTCAATGCTCCCGGGGGTATTGCCAACCGGCAGTGCATGGTGAGCGCGACAAGCGGCGCGGCGGGCAGTGGGAACACGTTGAGCCTGACATTGAATGTGAGTTTCAGCCCCGGTTTCGCGGGTAACAAAGTCGTCTACATGGCCGCTCGCGACATGACGCGGAACAACTCGGGGTGGCAGGCTTCCGGAACGTGGGGAGTGCCTGGCGCCGCCGCCGGTCCCTTGGCTGCAGTGAGTGCGATTCCCGCGTCCGGCGCCGGTTCCAGCGCGACTCTGACCTTTACCTTCACGGATACGAAGGGCTCGCAGGACCTGGGCGTGGTCAACATCCTGATCAACTCCACGCTCGATGGCCGGCACGCGTGCTACCTGGCATACAGCCGTCCGCTCCAGGTGCTCTACCTGGTGAACGATGCCGGCACGGCCCTGCTGCCCGCGCTCGCGCTGGGAGGTTCGGCAAGCGTGAGCAACAGCCAGTGCGCGGTCTACGCCGCGGGCTCGTCGGTAGTGGCGACCGGCAGCACTTTGACGTTGGTAGTGAACCTGGCTTTTGCGGCGGCGTTCGGCGGCAATCACGCGATTTACCTGGCGGCCCGAGATAACGGAGACCACGACACCTCCGGCTGGCAGCCGCTGGGCTCCTGGACGGTTCAGTAGACCCTTCACGCGGCGAGAGGCCCAGGTGCCACTCTAACCAGCCGCTCAGCTCGATCCTGCAGATGGCGCCGAGTTCGATATCATCTACGGCGAGGGCGTCTCGAAGGAAGGCGACCTG
>JBGPKH010000612.1:0-5497 GCA_041485845.1 Bryobacteraceae bacterium | reverse complement strand
CGCGGCATGCGGGAGATCATCGAGCGCAGTCCGGGCATTCGGATTCTCATGGAGTTCGCTCCCGTGCATCTGCGGCAGGCCGGGGTGGAGCCGGGCTGCTTCCTGGACGAGATCGCATCGCTGGGATTCGCGGTGCGGCGCATTCACGACGAGACCGGCGAGCCCATGGAGAGCACCCGCGATGAGCTGATCGCGGCATTCTCGGCCAACCTTCTTCTGGTTCAACTGCAAGGGGAGCTGGCCCGGGTGGCGCCCGCTTCGGGAGCACATGCTTGCCATCCGGGAGGGCATGCTTGAAAGCCCGTGTCGTGATTCTCGGGGGTGGCGGCCACGCCAAAGTGGTGATCGACATCCTGGAGGAGGCGGGCGAGGTGGATATCGCCGGGTTCGTGAGCCCCTCCGAAGCACCGGATGCCATCTGTGGGTATCCACGGCTCGGCCCCGACAATGTCTTGGACGAGACGCTGCGGGCGGGCGTGCAATCCGCGTTTGTGGCCATCGGGGACAACCAGCGGCGGCGGGACTGCATCGGGTCGGTAAGGCGGCAGGGATTCACCCTGATCAACGCGATCAGCCGGGGAGCCATCGTTTCGCGGCACGCGATGCTGGCCCAGGGAATCGCCGTGATGCCGGGTGCGGTGATTAATGCCGGAGCGCGGATCGAGGACGGCGCGATCGTCAACACCCATGCGTCGGTGGACCACGACTGTGTCATCGGGGCCTGCGCGCACGTGGCCCCGGGCGCGGCCCTGGCGGGGTGTGTACGGCTCGGCGACGGAGTATTTTTGGGTACGGGAAGCAGCGTGATTCCGGGGATTACGATCGGCTGCTGGACCACGGTGGGAGCCGGGGCTGTAGTGCTGACCGACCTTCCGGACCACGTAGTGGCGGCGGGAGTGCCGGCCACGATCCGGAGATCCAACCAGATTGAGGGACGGCGTGACTGACCGCAAGACGATCCCGGTCTCGCATCCGGTGCTGAGCGGCAATGAGAAGCGCTACGTGCTGGAATGCCTGGAGACCGGCTGGATCTCCTCCATAGGAAAGTTCATTCGCCTTTTCGAAGAGGGCTTTGCGAAGTACTGCGAGGCCGGCCACGCCGTGGCGTGCTGCAACGGAACCACGGCGCTTCACCTGGCCCTGGAAGCCTTGGGGGCCGGTCCGGGGGACGAAGTGATCGTGCCCACGCTGACTTACGTGGCGACGGCCAACGCGGTGCGGTACTGCGGCGCGCGGCCCGTGTTCGTGGATTCCGAGCCGTGCACCATGACGGTCGACGCCGCGCGGATCGAAGAGCGCGTCACGCCGCGGACCAAGGGGATCATGGTGGTGCATCTATACGGGCACCCGGCGGACATGGATCCGATCCTGGAGCTCGCACGGAGACGCGGGCTGTTCGTGGTGGAGGATGCGGCGGAAGCGCACGGCGCGCTGTATCGCGGGCGGAAAGCCGGATCGCTGGGCAATGCCGCGACTTTCAGCTTCTACGGCAACAAGATCATCACCACGGGCGAAGGCGGGATGGTCACCACCAGCGATGCGGACCTGAGCGAGCGGATTCGGATTCTGCGCGGGCAGGGCATGGATCCGCAACGCCGCTACTGGTTTCCAGTGGTGGGGTACAACTACCGCATGACGAACATCGCGGCGGCGATCGGCCTCGCGCAACTGGAGCAGATCGACCGGTTCGTGGAGCGGCGGCTGGAGATCGCGGGGTGTTACCGCCGGATGTTGGAGCGGTTTGCGGGTCTCATCGAGCTGCCGTCGGAGCAGTCGTGGGCGCGGCACGCTTTCTGGTCGTACGTGATCGTGCTGCGGGAATCGGTGAAGCTGAAGCGCGACGATTTCATGAAGCGGCTGGATGGCGACGGGATCGAAACGCGTCCGGTTTTTTACCCGATGCACGCGATGCCGCCCTATCTCGAGGAGGGCGCTCGCTATCCGGTGGCAGACCGGATTTCCGGGCGGGGCATCTGCCTGCCGATGCACGGGCTTCTGAACGAGGAAGATGTCTCGTACATTGCCGAACGCGTCGGCCACTGGTGCCAATCCGCGGGCGTCTGAATGAAGATCATCATCGCGACCAGCGTGACGCCCTTTGTGGAAGGTGGAGCCACTTACATCGTGGATTCGCTGGGCCAGCAGTTGGAAGCGCGGGGGCACGAGGTGGAGATTCTGCGATTCCCCTTGAGCGAAAGGTACGGGGAGCTGCTGGACCAGTTGCTGGCCTTTCGGCTGATGGACCTGACGCAGCACGGCGACCGGCTGATCGCCATTCGCACGCCGGCGCATTTGCTGAAACACCCGAACAAGGTGGTATGGTTCATCCATCATTTCCGCGGCGCCTACGACCTGTGGGGAACGAAATACCAGGGGATCCCGAATACGCCGGAGGGCGTGGCCTACCGCGACGCGATCGTCGCCGCGGACAACGTGGGGCTGCGCGAGGCCAAGCTCTTCTGCAATTCCGGAGTGGTGCGGGACCGGCTCAAGAAGTTCAACGGCGTCACGGCCGAGGTGCTGTATCCGCCGCTTGCCGATCCGCACCGCTTCTACTCCGCGGGAACGGGAGACTACCTGCTCTACTTCGCGCGGTTGACGCATCACAAGCGGCAGTGGCTGGCGATCGAAAGCATGCGATACACCCACAGCGCGGTGAGACTGGTGATCGCGGGCTGCCCGGATCCGGGAGAGGAGCCGTATGTGGACGACATGCGCCGCGCGATCGAAAAGCACGGGCTGGGGAAGCGCGTATCGCTGATCTCGCGGTGGGTGCCCGAGGCGGAGAAGGTGGAACTGTTCGCCAAGTGCCTGGGGGCGATCTACTTCCCCTTTGACGAAGACTCGTACGGCTACCCTTCGCTGGAAGCCCATGCCGCGCGCAAGCCAGTGCTGGCCACCACCGATTCGGGCGGAACGGTGGAGTTGATTGTCAATGGGAGGAACGGCTTTGTGACGCCGGCGGATCCGGAGCTGATCGCGCGGGCCATGGACGATCTTTACGGTGATCAGGATAGGGCGCGGCGCATGGGGGAGGCAGGGGGCGAGCGAATCGACGAATTGGGAATCAACTGGGAGCGCGTGATGGCGCGGCTGCTGGCATGAAAATTGCCGTGCTCAACAACTGTGTCCCGTTTCTGCGGGGTGGGGCCGAACACCTGGCCGATGCCCTGGTCTCGAAGCTATCGGAATACGGGCACCAGGCACTGCTGGTGCGGGTGCCATTCCGCTGGGAGCCTCCGGAGAAGATCGTGGACCACATGCTGGCTTGCCGGCTGATGCGCCTGCCCAATGTGGATCGCGCCATCGCGCTGAAGTTTCCGGCGTTTTATGTGCCGCATCCCAACAAGGTTTTCTGGCTGCTGCACCAGTTCCGGCAGGCCTACGATCTCTGGGGTACGGAATTCCAGGGGCTGCCGGATTCCGACGAGGGCCGCGCGATCCGCGAGGTCGTCATTCAGGCGGACAATTCGTACCTGCCGGAAGCGAAAAAGATCTACACAAACTCGAAGGTGACGTCGGACCGGCTTAAGAAGTTCAACGGCCTGGACTCCGAGGCGCTCTACCCGCCGCTGCTAAGTCACAGTCAGTTCTCCTGCGGCGAGTACGGAGACTATGTCTTCTCGCCGGGAAGAATCAATGCGACTAAGCGGCAGCGCCTGCTGGTGGAGAGCATGCAGTACTGCCGGACCCCGGTGCAGTTGTTAGTGGCCGGAAGCACGGAGACCGCGGAGGACGCCGAGGCGATCCAGACTCTGATGAAAAAGAGCGGAATGGAGAAGCGGGTCCGCTTCATCAATCGATTCATTAGCGAATCGGAAAAAGTGGAATGGTTCAGCAAGTCGCTTGGATGCGCGTACATTCCTTACGATGAAGACTCCTATGGCTATGTGACGATGGAGTCTTACCTTTCGCGGAAGCCGGTGATCACGTGCACCGACTCGGGCGGAACCGGCGCGCTGGTGAAAGAGGACGTAACGGGACGCCTGGCCGCTCCCGAGCCAAGGGCCCTGGCGGCGGCCATGGACGGGTTGTTCGCGGACCGGCAGAAGGCGCGCCGCATGGGTGAAGCGGGCTATGATCTGGTGCAGAGCCTGCGAATCAACTGGGACAACGTGATGGAGAAACTTACTAAGTGAAGATCGCCTGGTTCACTCCGTTTTCCAGGAAGAGCGCGATTGGCCGCGCCAGTGCGGGAGTGGTCGAGGAGTTGGCCAGGCTCGCGGAAGTACACGTTTGTCATTTCGATGCGGGGGACATACGGGAAACGCGCGTTCCCGTCAAGCGCTTTGCATCGGCTTCCGCGGTGGATGAGCGGACTCTCGAAAGCTACGACCTGACGATTTACAATTTCGGCAACTATTTTCCCTTTCATCGGGAGATATTTCTGTTATCCCGCCGGTGGCCGGGGGTCTGTATCCTGCACGACATTGTGATGCACCATTTCTTCGCCGCGTATTACCTGGAGGATCTGCGGAGTCCCGCGGCATACACGCTGCTGATGGAACGGCTCTACGGGGAAGAGGGAGCCGCGGCGGCGGGCCGGAGCCTGGCCGGGCGGCCCGTATGGGAGTCGGAGGAGGTGAGCCGGTTTCCGCTGTTCGAGGAGGTGTTGCAGGGCGCGTTGGGAGTAGTCGCTCACTCCGAGTTTTTCCGCAAACGCGTGGCGGAAAACTTTACAGGGCCGACGAGACGCATTCCGCTGACTTACGATGCGGACCGGATGACGCCGGTGGCGCCGCGCGGGCACCTGGGTGTGGAGGACGGCCGGCTGCTGATGGTGACAGTGGGACACGTCAATCCCAACAAGCGGATCGAGGCGGTGATCGAGGCGATCAGCCGGCTGGGACCCGCGGCACAGCGTGTGGTGTACGCGGTGCTGGGTCCTTGTTCTGCGGAGTACCGGCGGGTGCTCGATGGCGCAGTGCGGCGGCACCATCTGGAAGGGGTGGTGCGGTTTCCGGGAGAGGCGCCGGACGAGGTTCTGCGGGCCTATCTTTCGCACGCCGACATTTGCATCAACCTGCGGTATCCCGCGACCGAGGGCGCCTCGGCGTCGCTGATCGAGGAGATGCTATTCGGCAAGCCGGTGATCGTAACGGACACCGGTTGTTACAGCGAGTTGCCGGACGATTGCGTGGTGAAGATCGATCCGCGGCACGAGGAGGAGTTGGCCGGCGTTCTGGCGGGGCTGGTGCAGGATCCCGGCAGGCGGGCGGTGCTGGGCGCCGCGGCGCTGCGGTTCGCGGAGAGCGAGTTCCGGGCTTCGCGGTATGCCAAGGAGATCATGGACTTCGCGTGGGAAGTGCGGACCGCACGGCCCTTGCTGACGTTGGCGGACCGTGTGGCGAAGGAGTGTTACCGCATGGGGATTGCGGCGGATATGAAAATCGTCGGCACGATTGCGGGGGAGATGGGGGGGATCTTCGGGAAGCGGTAGGGCGGACTCGATGTACTCCTATGCGTTGAATTCTTCGCGCGCCGCGACGATTTTCTG
>JBGPKH010000611.1:0-5501 GCA_041485845.1 Bryobacteraceae bacterium | reverse complement strand
GATCATCATCTGGGAGAAGCGCGCCAGGTCGTCGGCCGTCGAGAACATGCCCGCGTGGCCGGCCACTCCCCCCATGTTGCGCGCCGTCGGATCGTGTACCACGCCGCGCAGCGGAGCCCCGGTCTTGTTGAGGCGCTCGGTGGGCGCGATGCGCGGCCCGAGCGATGCCGGAGGCTGGAACATGGTGTCCTTCATCCCCAGCGGCGAGAAAATATTCTGCCGCGCGTATTCCGAAACCATCTGCCCGCTCAGGCGATGCACCATCTCACCAAGAAGAATGAAGTTGATGTCGCTGTAAACCATTCGCGTGCCGGGCGGGCCGGCCGGCTTGTCGTTGCAGGCTAGCCGGATGCCGGTGTCGTAGCCGGTCCACGGATTGTTGAGCGGCACGTCCGGCGCAAGACCGGAGAAATGCGTCATCAGGTTGCGGATGGTGACGTCGCTCTTGCCGCCCTGAAATTCGGGAATGTACTCCGTGACCTTATCGTTCAACCGGAATTTCCCCTGCTCGAACAGCTTCATCAAAGACGAAGTGGTGGCGACCACCTTGGTGAGCGAGGCGCAGTCGAAGACCGTGTCCACGGTCATGGCTTCGGGCTGCGGTACCAGCGCCCGCTTCCCATAGGCCTTGCGATAAACAATCTGGCCGCTGTGTCCGACGATCACCACCGCGCCCGGCAGTTTGCCCTGCTCGATGCCCTGATTGATGGCGTCGTCGAGCGCGCGGGCCCCCGGAAACGTCTGCGCGGTGAGAGTGGCGGCGGCGAGAGCGGCGCACCAAAATAGCCTCATATGGTTCTATAGTGTCACAGGCATTCGTGACTGGTGAGACCTTTTCTCCGGCGCTCCTTCCGGCCTTTCCGTGAAGTGGAAGTTCGCCGTCGATGCGGAGACCGGCAAGCTCAAGTGGAAGTTCCAAACTGGCGGCGAACGCCGTTTCACCGCGCCCGGAATTCATGTGCCGGTCTCCTGCCGAGTCCCTTCGGTGCGGCGCCCGCGCCATGACCGCGCCTCCCGATTAGGCCGGCCTGGCGCCTTTCAGCAGGGCTTCCGGGTCTTTGATCCCGACGCCCGGGCCCGTTGGGACGCTCATCAGCCCGTTCTTCACCGTGATCGGCGGGTCGAACCAGGCTCCATACTCTTCCATTCCCAACTTGTACTCCTGGTACTTGCCGATGTCCTCCACGATACTGGCGAAGTGCAGCATGTACACGAATCCGAAGCCGCCGGAGATGTGGACCGTGGCCGGCATCCTGGCCAGTTGCGCCATGCGCGCCACGCGTAGCGAGCGGATCAGGCCGCCGTAGTAGTACAGATCGGGCTGCACGATATCGCAGACGCGGTTGGCGATGGACCAGCGGAAGCGCCACTCGCTGTACTCCTGCTCGCCGAGGGCGATCGGGATCGAAAGCGCATCCCGTACCTTCTTGGCGTCCTCGAGAGCGTCGAACTCGCAGGGCTCCTCGTAGTAGACGTAGTTGTGTTCCTCCATCAGGCGGCCGACGGGGATGGCGTGCGCGGGATCGTAGCTGGAGTTGGCATCGCCGTGCAGATCGAAATCGTCACCGAAGGTTTTGCGGACCAGCGGGATTAGCGTTTCGGTCCGGCCGGGCATAGCGTCGGCATTGCGGCTCATGCGGCCCCCGAGGCGGAACTTCAGGGCCTTTGCGTGGGATTTTTCCACCAGCGACTGCAGGTATTCGATCTCCTGCGGCGGCTTGGTATCGCGGCGGCCGCTGGCGACGTAGACCGCGATCTCCTTGCGGCGCACATCGCCCAGCAACTGGCCGATGGACCTGCCATTGATGCGGCCAAGCATGTCCAGAATCGCCATCTCCACCCAAGCCAGCGGGCTCCACAGGGCGATCCCGTAGAGCTTGTAGTTGTCGTTGTGACGGTACGCTTCCCACAGCAGGTTGTCGAGATCGCGGGCATCCTTTTTCAGAAACGGGGGGACCACCAGGTTCTTGAAAATGCGGTCCAGGTAATCGGCGCGCGGCGGGTTGCAGACCGATATGCCAGTCGCGCCGTCCTGCGAGCGGACGCGCACGAAGTACTCCTTGCCGGCTTTCAGCAGGTCGATCGAATCAACGATGACCGGCGTGTTGAGTCCGTCACGCTTCAGCACGGGCGCCGCTGCGGCGTGCGCGAGGTCGTCCATGGAGGGTCCGGTGCGAGGCTTGGCCTTGTAAGACGATTTGGCCGCGAAGGCGGGGCGAACGCCTGCCGCCATCGCGCCAGCCATGAGTTGACGCCGGTTGAGTTGCATGTTTGCTCTCCGGAAAGATGATATCAGGGCGGAATGTCCGGCCGTGTCGTGAATCCTGGTCATCACCAGTGCCCCATTATGCCAAGGCTTTTGCAGCCTTCTTGACGGCGTCCTGGTCTACCTGAACGAGCGCGCCAAAACGGCCGGCGCCGGCGCAGAGGGCCTGGACCGCGTAGACGTTGATCTTCTTTGCCGCCAGTTTGGCCAAGACTTCAGCCACCGCACCCGGATGGTCTTCACCGGTGATGTGGAATGCCGTCAGCTTCTTTCCGAGATCGATCTTGAGTTGCTTTGCGACTTTCTTGAGGAGCGCCGCGTCTTCCGCAACCAGATCGATCCTGGACTTGCTTCGGCCAACCGGGTAGCCCCAAATGCCAACGAAATTCACGCCGGCTTCTTTGAAGGCGCTGAGCAACCGCGCGCCCTTGCCCGGCTTGTTGCGCACGACCACTGAATAAAACTCGAGTTTTGCCATTTTCAGATCCTTTCATCAACGGAACTCTTCTCCGAGTATACGGTGCATTTCACCATGTCGCGGAAGATGCCAGGATTCCCAACGCTGTGGCGGCTCTCCAATCGGGATTTCCAGCGGAGGGCTTGAAATCTCTTGAGCGGCTTTATAGTATGGGGTTATGGCCCGCAAGAACCCGGTGAGCGAGCACCTCGCCTCCATTGGCTGCCCATGAAGGCAGGCGAGCTGAAGCGGTGGCTGGAATCGCAGGGATACTTTCGAAGAAGGCAGCCAACCACTGGATCGTTCGCTCTGGCGACAAAATAACCACGGTCCCACGCCACGCCACGAAGGAAATCAGAACTGGCACATATCATTCGATCCTTCGGAAGCTGGAGCTGAGAAAACCGAGGCAGACGGCATGGAGTATTCTGCAAAATTCGCGCCGGACCCGGATGGCGGGTTCGTGATTGAGTTCCCCGATTTCGGCTGGGGCGTTTCCCAGGGAGACGATGAACAAGACGGCCGCCGTACGGCCACCGACCTCTTGACCACCATGGTTCAGGAGCACATCCGAACGGGCAAGAAACTGCCCAAGCCCGGCAAGCACCATGGCCAAAAATATCGCCGAATCCGGCTGCCGGCCAGCCAGGGCATGAAAGCCGAACTGTATCTGGCTTTGCGGTCCTCCGGAATGAAAAGGGCGCAGCTTGCGCGCCGGATCGGGATTTCCAGAGATGATGTGGACCGGCTCTTGGATCTGTCGCGCCCCGCGCGGGTCGAGCAACTGGAAGCCGCCTTTGCCGCGTTAGTTTAGGAAAACAGATTACGATTGCAATTCAGGATGCGGCATGAGACCGTGGACCGCGGATATCGATCCGGCAACGAATTACACGATGGGCGGGTAAATCCGAACAAACCCGGCACACCGCGGCGCCTGCCGGATTTTGATTTTCGTACGTGGAGTATTTGGTTGGCGACTTCCTCGACTTGGGGACGCCGTCTACAAAAAAAGCACTCTGGCAAGCGTCGGTCAATGTCGTAGTCGCGCTTCGAGACGAGCGGAGGAAGAATTCTTCTCCGCCGGCGCCCTCCGCTCAGCGGTCCGCGCCAACGGACTCGAAGCTGATCCGAAGCCGGGTTCCCGTCGCGGCGGCGAGGCGCGAGAGGGTCTGTGTAGACGGCCGCACGCGGCCGCTCTCCAACCTCGCGATGACGGACTGGGTTGTCTCCATGCGCCGCGCGAGTTGCTCCTGGGTAAGTCCCGCATGCGTGCGCGCCCGCATAACCGCACGCGCCAGTTCGAACTCCGGCGCAAGCTCCGCGTGGGCCTTCCGGTACTTCGGGTCTTTCGACCACCTCCGATGAAGCTCGCTCACCTTGGTCATTGCACGACCTCCCTGGCGCGTTTCAACGCCAGCGCAATTTCGCCCTTCGGCGTCTTCTGAGTCTTTTTGACGAAGACGCGGACCACCACGACACGCCGGCGCGAAGCCGTCACATAGATCGCACGCGAAATGCCGTCCTTGCCCACGAAAAAATACATTCTCGCGCTGTTCGCCACTCCGGCCTCCCCCTCCCCCTACAAAGCCACCCACACCGACTTGACGTTGGTATACTGCTCCAGCGCGTACGACCCCAGATCGCGCCCGAAACCGCTCTGCTTGTACCCCCCGAACGGCGACCCCGAATCGAACCCGTTGTACGTGTTGATCCACACCGACCCCGCCTGGATCTCGCCCGCCAGCCGGTGCGCCAGCCGCACATCCCGAGTCCACACCGCCGCCGCCAGCCCGTAGACCGTGCCGTTGGCGATTCGCACCGCTTCCTCCGCATCGCCGAAGCGGATGGCGCTCACCACCGGCCCGAAGATCTCCTCGCGCGCGATGCGCATCTCGGGCTTCACCTCCGAGAATACGGTCGGCTTGACGAAGAAGCCCTTGGCCTTTTGCCCCTCGATATCGCGCTCGCCGCCGGTCATCAGGGTCGCGCCTTCCTGCTTGCCGCTCTCGATGTAATCCAGGATGCGGTCCATCTGCCGCGCCGAAATCTGCGAGCCCATTTGGGTCGCCGGGTCGAGCGGATCCCCCACTCGCAGCTTGCGCGCCCGCGCGGTCAGGTCCTCCAGGAAGCGGTCGTGTACATCGGCGTGCAACAGCAGCCGCGACCCCGCGCTGCAAACCTCGCCCTTGCCGCCGAAGATGCCCCAGAACGCCGCCTTCATGGCGGCATCCAGATCGGCATCCGGAAACACGATGTTCGGCGATTTGCCGCCCAGTTCCAGGCTCAGCCGCTTGAGGTTCGACACCGACGACGCGTGCAGCAGCTTGCGCGCGGTGGCCACGCTGCCCGTGAAGCTGATTTTGTCCACGTCCTCGTGCAGCGCGAGCGCCTCGCCGGTGGTCGGGCCATAGCCCGTCACCACGTTGAGCACGCCCTCCGGCAAACCCGCCTCCATCGCGATCTCGGCAAACCGGAGCGCGTTCAGCGGCGTCAGTTCCGACGGCTTCAGCACCACCGAGCAGCCGCACGCCAGCGCGGGCGCCACCTTCCACGCCGCGATCTGGAGCGGAAAATTCCACGGCACGATGGCCCCCACCACGCCCACCGGCTCACGTAGCGTGTAGTTGAAAAACGGACCATCCACCGGAATGGTCTCGCCGTAGATCTTGCGCACCCAGCCGGCGTAGTAGCGGAAACAGTCGGCCGCCGAACCCACATCCGCCCCCGCGGATTCGCGCAGCGTCTTGCCGTTTTCCTGCGTGATCAGCGCGGCCAGCT
>JBGPKH010000610.1:0-5505 GCA_041485845.1 Bryobacteraceae bacterium | reverse complement strand
TGGCATAGTCCGGGGTCATGGGGTGGAGCAGGGTGGTGGTGGCTTCGCCCTCCTGCGCCAGAAACCGGGCGATGCCGAAATCCAGCAGCTTGGGCGTGCCGTCCCGCGTCACCAGGATAGTGGCGGGCTTCAGGTCGCAATGCACCACCAGGTTTTCATGCGCGAACTGCACCGCTTCGCATACCTGGCGCAACAGCCGCAGCCGCTCGCGCGGTTCCAGACCGCGCTCGCGGCACCCGGCCAAGATGGGCGTCCCCACCACGTATTCCATCACCAGGTACGGCGACCCGTCCGGCGCAACCCCGCCATCGATCAGACGCGCCACATGGGGATGTTCGAGACACGCCAGGATTCGACGCTCTTCGCGGAAGCGCCGCTCGGTCGACCGGCTCAGCCGGCCGGCGGCGATTACCTTGAGGGCGGCGTGCTGCCGGAAATCGCGATCGTCCCGTTGGGCGCCGTAGACGGTGCCCATGCCTCCCGTGCCGATGACCGAAGTCACGCACCAGGGACCCAGACGGCTGCCGATCAGCCGGTCGGGCTCCGGCAGCGGGCACGCGAGCGGCGGCCGATCAAGAAATCCATCGGACTCCTGCCAGGCGCGGAGCAATTCTTCCACGCGGCGGCGAACGTCGAGCGTTAGGCTGCTCTGGTCCAGGTACTGCTGGTACTCGTTCGGGGAAAGCTCCAGTAGATCTCCCAGTGCTTGTTCGACGTCCAGCCAGCAACTCTCCATCATCGAAACCAAATCATTGTGCGCGAATTGCGCCGCGAAGTCCAGTCACAAATTCGTATGGTCCGGTTTAGCCGCGATTTCCGCGAGGTATTACAGACGGGAAGCGCGGATGCTGACATGAATACGCCCTCTCTGATGAGACTCAAAAACACTTGGAGGCGCGATCATACCCGAACTGCGAAGCGGCGCGTCCACACGGCTGAGGGAACTCAGCCGGGTACCCTCCCTGGGACGCGTAGGCCGGCGGTGCTGGTACCGATCATGATGGCACTGGCACTGGCGCAGCATGTCTCGGCTCAGGGCGTCAACATAGATAGCATCACGCCGGCGGCGGCGAGGCACGGCGAGACTGTCACGATCAAGGGCAGAGGCTTTGCGGCGCTGAATGTGCGGATCGCGGTCGGCGGTATTCCCGCGGCCCTTTTGGCGGCAAACGGGAATCAGGTGACGTTCCGCGTCCCCGACGCGGCCCCTCCGGGCGCCACTACGGTCACCGCTGCCAATCCCGCCGTCAATCCGGGCGGACAAACCGGGAGTATCGGATTTCGGGTGCTCGAGGGAATCCTGCTACCGGGATCTCCGTCCAGCAAAGCGCTGGCTGCGACCTTTGATATTCTGCCGGTCGGGGTAGGCCGAAGCCTGATCCAAAACGGGGTCTTCCTCACCCGGATCGACGTCACGTTGGCGCCAGACGCCACTGTTGACCAGGTCAATCAAGCGCTGGTGCAGGTGGAAGGCGGCATCGTTACCATGACCAAGGGGTTTGCATTCGTGACCGTCGCCGTACCTCAACAGCCCGCGGCCGCACTCGAGAGGATCGCTCAAACCCTGTCCTTCGCCCCCGGTATCCTTGCCGCATTCGTGGGCCGGGAGCCCGCATTACAAGCGCTACCGGTGGACCCGTCGCAGTTTCAAGACAAGCATCTCCTGCCCACCCGGTTCCCCGCGGCGTGGAACGCCATGCATTTAGCTCTAAAGGGCACTGGTGGAGCGACCGACGACTGCGCCAACCGCAAGGTCCCGGTTCTGGTCCCCGACGATTTCCAAGACTTCAACACGCTGCCTGCAGCCTACAATGGGTTTTCCGCCCAAGTCCCGGGCTATACGTTCGCGGATAATGACAACGGTGATGAAACCCATGGCTACGATGTGACAGGGGTGCTAGCCGCGCTCTTCGACGCGCAGGCGCCGACCGGAGCGAACCCGTTTACGCAGTGCCTCCAGGTGACCCTGGTGCATGTGTCAGGGTTAACCTGGGACGATATCCTGCACCGCATCGTGAGATCTTTTCCGAGTGGGCGCTTTATTCTCAACTTTTCCCAGGGCTTCACAGAAGGTGTCGGCGCCTACAATCGAGCGAACGCGGCTCTGCAATGGAAAGAGATGACGTTCAAGAGGTGGAACGAATTCTTCGCCGCGCCGTCTGCCGGGAACGACAGACACGAACTCGACTACACGGGATTTCGCCTGGCGCTATACACCAGCCCGCTCGCAGTTGTGACCGATCCCGATACGTTCTGGGAGTTCATCCAGGACACCCTCCTGTGGAAACCAGTTTTTCCCGACCGGCCCGATTTGACCGCGAGCGCCGTTCAAGCATTTCTGCTCAAGGCCAAGATCATCTTCGATGGCATGGACAAAGTCGATCCGGCAAACAATGTGCTAATCACGGGCGCCACGACCGCAGGGAACACGTTCGTCGATCTCTTCACGGCCGACTACTCGAATATAGGCGCAGACGCCAGCGCCGTGGGCGCCGTTCACACGTTCTGTTGTGATCAGCAGGGGACCAGCTTTGCGGCGCCGCAGGTAGCGGGTCTCGCCTCCTACCTGTGGCTCCTCTCCAACGATCTCCGGCTGAACCATCCGGCATCGGACACACGGGCGGCAATCCTGCAAAACTCCCGTCAGGAGTCCCCCTCGCTGACGGTGATCGACGCCTATGCCTCTGTGCTGTCGCTGGACGCCGCGGCGCCTCCCACCCCCGCCGGCGCACCCGTACGGTTGGCCATCCTGGACGTCAATAACAACTTCCAGTTCGACGAGAATGACATCAACTTGTTTCTGAGCCATTTCCTGGACAGCGGCGACCATCCGGTGGAACCTGCTACACCGGACTACAGCCGTTTCGATTTGAACGGCGATGGCTTCACCGGCGGCACGCGCACGGAATCCTTCGATCTCGATCGCGCCAGTTCCACCCAGTTCGGCAAGACTGTTTATCGCGTCGGCGTCACGCAACAGATCGAAGGGCACGTGGCCTTCTTCAATTCGAACGCCGTCACAGACATGGGCGTCCTCTGCTACTACGCCTATTCGCCGCTGTATACCGGGAGCCCCACCGCGCGGACCTCGCTGCTCGCCGGGCACTGCGGCATCAAGGTCACGGTGTCTCCGAAGACCGTGACGCTGGCGCCGAATGCCACGCAGCAGTTTACCGCCACCGTAAAAGGCACGACCAACACAGGAGTGAATTGGTCGGCGACCGGCGGCGCCATCACCGCCACCGGTTTGTTCACCGCGGGGACTACGGCGGGTTCGTTTAAGGTGCGTGCGACCAGCGTAGAAAATCCAGACGCCTTCGACGAGGCCACCGTGACCGTTATCACAGCCCCGCCTCTATTGTTCACGTTCGACACCGGTCTCGAAGGTTGGACACCGGTACCGGCCACGCAAGACGGCTGTTTCGACCTGGCACAGTGGAGGCTCGCGGCCGACGTGGATATCGCCGGTGGTGGCGGGGTGGTCGTGCTCGACGGGACCGATTTTCAACCGCTGCCCCCTCCGGGCCACCCCATCTTATGCAATCCGATTCGGGGTGTGGATGATCACGTGCCGAATTCGTTTATTTTTAGGGACATTTCGTTGCCTTCTCAGGCGACCACTCTGGAGTTCGACGTGGCTGGCCACGGTGTACCAACTTCAAGTTCCGAGATGCGAATTCGCTTCTTGGATCGAAATGGAGTGTTCCATATCGTGCTCGATTGGACGACCATCCTTGGAAACCAGACTCCGAAATCCATGCCCCCGCAGTTCAGTCACCGCACCATCGATATCTCGGCCTTCGCCGGCCAGACTATGGAGGTCTACTTTGAGCAGGGGGACGACGCGTCGGGGGGGGCGAGTGAGATAATCTACCTGGACAATATCTGGTTTCACTAGGCTCTGTTAACCACGCCCGGAGCCGTTGTGGGCACAGATCCTGGTGACACCGCCGCCCGGCGCGTGCCGACCGGATTTTCTGATACTACTGAAGGCTAGTCGCTCTTTGTAGTACTGCCGGCGGGCTTGGTTTCAGTCTTGGATTCAGAAGACTTGGACTGTGCCGACTTGGATTCGCTCGATTTCGATTCAGTCGACTTCAGGCCGCTCTCGTCCAGGTACTGCTGGTACTCGTTCGTGGACAGCTCCAGTAACTCTCCCATCACCTGTTCGACTTCGTGCCAGCGACTCTCCATGGTGGAAACCAGATTATTGTGCGCCAGAGCGGGCCGCCAGGTCCAGACTGAAATTTTGGTCCGGTTTGGCCGCGAATTCCGCGAGGTAGCATAGACGGCTCGATTCGGAGGTCGGCGCCACGCCGCCGGGATGAGCGCTGGGCAAGACCAGGAGAAAACCAATGAAAATACCGACACGCACATACGGAACTTTCTTCGCGGGAAACAGCAGGCGACTGCTAACGCTGGCGCTAGGCGCTATTCTGGCATGCGGCGCCGCCGCTGTGGCCCAGGCAGCGTCGCTCAGCTACACGCTCATCGTGTTAGCCAAAACTGGAGACACGATTGGCGGCCAAACCATCACCTTCGTGGCCGGCCCCCCGGCCATCAACAGCAGCGGGACCGTCGTGTTTTTCGCTCTATTCCCGGTCGGAGGGGGCCTTTTCACCCCCGCCGGGCCGCTGGCCAAGAGCGGCGATACGGTCGCAGGAAAGTTGCTGACGGGCGCCAGCAACGCGGCTATCAACGACAGCGGCACGGTCTTGTTTGTTGGCTTCTTCGCGGGCGGAACCGGCCTCTTCACCCTTTCGCCAACGGCCCTGCTGGTCAAGTCGGGAGATAGCATTGGCGGACAAACTATCTCGAGCTTTGAGCCGTTTCCTGTGATCAACGCCGGCGGAACCGTGGCATTTGGCGCAAACCTACCGGCCGGGATTGGCATTTTCAAGCCCTCGACCCTGCTGGTAAAGGATGGGGATACGGTCGCCGGAAAGACACTGACAGGCTTCTTAGGCTCTCCATTCATCAACAACAGCGGCACCGTCGCGTTTCAGAGGATCGCTGCGGGCGAGACTGACATCTTTACGCTCCTGCCCCCGGCCTTGGTGGTTCAGACCGGGGATACGGTTGCCGGAAAGACCATAGGGCCGCCCACGCCGGGGGGCATCAACAATAGCGGCGCCATCGCGTTTGGCGCTTCCTTCACTGGCGGGCAGGGCATCTTCACGCAATCCGCCCTGCTGGTCAAGTCCGGGGACACCATCGCCGGTACGACACTGACCGGCTTCGAAGCCCCGGTCATCAACGACAGCGGTACGGTCGCGTTTCTCGCTTCTTCCACCGGCGGAATCGGCATTTTCACGCAATCCTTCCTCCTGGCGAAGGCCGGGGACACGATTGCCGGAAAGACACTGGCGAGTTTTTCCAGTCCCGTCATCAACAACGGCGGCGCTGTGGCGTTTGGCGCTTCCTTCACCGATGCGTCCACGGCGATCCTGCTGGCGCAGCCGCTTCTGACCGTTTCCCTCGACATCAAGCCCGGCGAGGGCCCCG
>JBGPKH010000609.1:0-5513 GCA_041485845.1 Bryobacteraceae bacterium | reverse complement strand
GCGGCTTCACCCTCGGCGTTGAGCTGCCGATAGTAGATGCCGGTGTCGCCGAGGTAGACCTCGAGCTCGGAGGGCCGCGGAAGCGTGCCCTGAATCAGCGCCTCGGACAGCGGATCCTCGATGTACTTTTGCAGCGCGCGGCGCAGGGGGCGGGCGCCATAGCTGCGGTCGCCGCAGGTCTTTTCGAGGATGTACTTGGCGGCGTCGGGCGCGAGCCGGAGCTTGATCTGCTTGGCCACCAGGTTCACGTTCACCTGGTCTACCAGCAGGTCCATGATCAGAAGGAGGTCGGCGTCGGTCAGCGAAGTGAAAAGGATCACTTCGTCCAGGCGGTTGAGGAACTCGGGGTTGAACGCCTTCTTGACCTCGCTGCGCACCATGTCCTCGATCTTGGAGGGGAAGCCTTCGCCCACGGGAGCGGAGAAGCCCAGGTGGCCGCGCTTTTCGAGGAAGCGGGCGCCCAGGTTGGAGGTCATGATGATGATGGTGTTCTTGAAGTCCACCTGGTTGCCGAGGCCGTCGGTCAACTGGCCGTCTTCAAACACCTGCAACAGGATGTTGTAGATGTCGGGGTGGGCCTTCTCGATTTCATCCAGCAGGATGATGGAGTACGGATTGCGCTTCACGCGCTCGGTGAGCTGGCCGCCCTCTTCGTAGCCCACGTAGCCCGGGGGCGAGCCGATGAGCTTGGAAACGGAGTGCTTCTCCATGTACTCGGACATGTCGAAGCGGACGAGGCTCTTTTCGCTGCCGAACAGGAAGCCGGCCAGCGCGCGGGCGACTTCGGTCTTGCCGACGCCCGTAGGGCCCAGGAACAGGAACGAACCGGCGGGCCGGTTGCTGGATTTCAATCCGGCGCGCGAGCGGCGGATCGCGCGGGCCAGCGCCGAGATGGCTTTTTCCTGGCTGATCACGCGCTTGTGCAGCTCTTCCTCAATGCGCAGCAGCTTGGTGATCTCTTCCTCTTTAATCGAGGTCATGGGCACGCCCGTCCAGCGGGCCACCACGTCCTCGATATCGTCCTTGGTGACGCAACCGGTGGAGGAGTCGTCGAGGTTGTACTTCTCGCGGAGCTGGCGCATGTTCTCGCGCTCCTTGCGCTCCTCGTCGGAGTAGAAGCGGGCCTTCTCGAACTCGTGGTTCGCGATGGCGTTCTCCATGCGGTGGACGATGAACTTGATACGCTTCTGGATGTCGGCGAGATCGGCGGGAAGCGTCGTCTGGCGCAGTTTCACGCGGGCGCCGGCTTCGTCGATGAGGTCGATCGCCTTGTCGGGGAGGTAGCGGTCGGGGATGTAGCGGCTGGAGGTGTATACGGCCGTTTCGACCGCGTCGTCGGTGTAGGCCACGGCGTGGAATTTCTCGTAGCGGTCCTTGATGCCGAACAGGATTTTGACGGCGTCGGCCTTGAAATTGCCTGGTCACGAAAGCCTGTCTGAGACGATCGTAGCCAACTTGTGATTTTCAATCTGGTGACGAATCACAAACCCGGAGACACCGAATTCCTGCGCGAGGTCTTCGAGATCCTCTTCCGACAAGCGATCGGCGGGAAGTCGAGTCTGGATCGATGCTGCCGGCGCCAAAAATTCCGCGGCGAAGGCGCGGTTGCGCTGCTGATGCTCCGTTTGGGTTCGCGTAACGAGAGCCGGTTCACCTAGCGCAAGGAAATCCGACAGCGCCCGGCACAAGACGAAGCGGCGACCCTCACTACGAACTACCCGGCTCGGGATGCCTAACCGAGGTGCTTCAATGTGACTCGCCGCAGTGATCGCCTCAATGCCATCCGGTGCCTCAAATGGGTGTACCTCAAAGAAACCGAGCGCCTCGCGCAGAAACGAAACAAGATCTTGGTCGATGGGGCCGCTGATTCCGAGACAGGACCTCAGCAGTTGCGCTTGTGTATACCCATACTGCCACGGCGCAAGACTCCTCGAGATCTTGAGCGTATCATGGAGATTCGGCCAATCGCCTCTTACCGCGGGGTGATCGTCCAAAGATGCGAGAAAGTCCTTCACTGCTCTTACACCCGAGGGAATCTGGACGAGAGTGACGGCATCGCAGAAATCATCTATCACCGTGTGGGGCAACAGGCTGTCCAACTCTTCCAGGAAGCCAACGATAGAGCCCTCCGGGTTGAACGGATCGCACCCCAAGCGGGCGGCTTGTTCGCAAAACCTTCTCTGATCGGGATCTTTCTCAGCCTCGAGAATGGCCTGCCACTCGTTCGCGAGGAACGTATTAGCGACACCTCTATCGTCTAACCTTTGGACGACCGCATCCACCAGACTGCGGAGTTCCTGGCAAACCACCTCCTTGGGAAAAACCCGGGAACCTTCCACCAGAAACGAGACGCGACCGAACTCAGTGGCCGGTTTTGACCGCCAGACCAGGTGTATCTGCGTTTCACTCGGCAAGAAACTCAAATCCGGAAGCGCAAAGCCTTCCCTCGCCGCCAGCAGATTGTGACGCGCATCGGGACCGTCCATCCGCCACTCGTGCCATAGAAACCACCAATTGGTAACCAGCCATTCCGCGATCGGGTAGAGAGGCACGTAGATCCCGTTGCGGACGCTGTGGGAGCGGTGATCCTCCACTTTCGTGACAGCCAATTCATCGGCGTAAATCGCCAGACGAGCCCAAGTGGCGCTCAACTCTTGCGCTCGGGCATGAGGAGATTCCTCCCATTCCAGGTCAATGTGGAACTCAGGCATCCTGACGTTGAAGCTCCCGGGGGACCTCGTCCCGATCGATGGGATAGCCTTTGTATTCCCCGTTGGCCTGATTGGTGAGCCTTCCTTCAAACATACGATCACCGTCACGATACCAGACATAGCGGGGGAAGCCGCCTTCAATCAATCCTCCAATATTGCCATCCCCGATCGCCTCTCTGAGCCAAGTTGTCAGATTCTCCTGCCCAGCCCCCAACTCGGCGGGACACCGCGTCGCATCGCTTCTCGCGTGAGGAACTTTGTGCTCCGGGCTGCCTATGTAGGTTGCCCGAGCGGCGGCGGCCGCGAGTTGCTCAACGGGCATTCGAATCAGAGATTTTCGATGAAGTCGAGGGCGAGACGGTGGACGTTTCACGGTTCTCCTGCACTCAGCGTAGCATGCGCAGACTGCCCGGAATCAAACTGCCGCCGTTACCTTCCGTTACCTAGAAGGTGTACAGCGGCGTACCTGTCACCGGCTCGGAGGGACCGCCGGTCGCGTGATTCGGGCAACACGGTTCTGTCGAAGGATTCTCCGGGCGGCGTGCTGGTGGTGACCGGCGCGAACAGCGCGGTCGGCCTCCGGTCGGTGGCTGCTCGGTATCTGTTCCTCGACGAGGTTGACGCTTACCCCGGCGACGTGGAGGGCGAGGGCGATCCGATCACACTGGCGATGGCGCGCACGCGGACATTCGCGCGCCGCAAGGTGTTTCTGGTGTCGACGCCGAAGATCACCGGCATGAGCCGGATAGAGGCGGCGTATGAGGAGAGCGACCAGCGGAAGTACTGGGTGCCCTGCCCGACGTGCCGTGAGTTCCAGATCCTGAAGTTCGCCCAACTCCGGTGGCCCAAGGGCGATCCGCAGAGCGCGGTCTATGTCTGCGAGCACTGCGGCCAGGAGATTCACAACCACCAGAAGCAGTCGATGTGGCGCGCGGCGAGTGGCGCGCCGGAGCGAACGGCGACGGCAGGCGGCGGCTTCCACATCTCCAGCCTCTACAGTCCGGTTGGCTGGTTCTCGTGGGGCGACGCCGCCAAGCAGTTCGAGCAGGCCCAGAAGAATTCCTCGTTGCTCCAGGTCTTCGTCAACACCGTGCTGGGTGAGACGTGGACGATGCTGGGCGAGGCGCCGGATTGGAAGCCGCTGTACGACCGGCGCGAGGAGTTCAAGACAGGCATTATTCCACGCAGCGGTCTCTTCCTTACGGCGGGCGCGGACATCCAGAAGGACCGCATCGAGGTCGAGATCGTTGCATGGGGGCGCGGGAAGGAGTCCTGGTCCGTCGATTACCGCGTGCTCGAAGGTGACACCTCCCGCCCGCAAGTGTGGGACAAACTCACCGAGCTCCTGAACGAAACGTTCACGAGCGCCAGTGGTCTCGAAGTACCGATCACACAACTCGCGGTGGATTCCGGATACGCCGCGACGGAGGTTTACCAGTGGGCCAGGAAACAGGGCCATCGCGTGGTCGTGATCAAGGGCGACTCGCGCGCGGCGGCACTCTTGGGCAACCCCGCGCCGATTGAAATCGGACCCCTCGGTGCCAAGATCAAGCGCGGCGTGAAGGTCTGGCCGGTGAACTCCGGCATGTCGAAAGAGGTGTTGTACCGCTGGCTGCCGCTCGAACGACCCACCGACGAAGACGTCCAGCAAGGGCAGTGCGCGCGATTTCGGTGGTGCAAAGCTCGCTGAACCAGCAGTCCGGTAAGCGCGTTCGGCAGTACCAACTGTCGGGGAGCAAAGGCATCTAACTCGGGACCTCGTACGGCTTGCTACTCTTACAAGCAGCACTTGGGCGAGAGGATCTTACCAGCCGACGTCGAACTGGTGCGGTTTCCGGCCGCTCCGGCCGGGCAACCCCGGGCAACCCCGAATAGTGCAGCTCGACGTTGAGTTCTTCATAATATAATGAACGTGTCGCCGAAAGGAACGGCGGGCGCACGAGGCCATGCGTATAGTGGGTCGAGGGACAGCCGGAGTGAGCTTGGCCAACTCGGGAGCTTCACATGAATAGGTCGGACGCAGTCGTTCTCCTTCAAAATGAGGTCGTCAAGTTTGAGTCGGAGCAAGGGATGTGGTCGGCTGCGGAGAAGCGGCTGTTATGGCCTTTGCCGTGCAATATCGTGATCACGGACCGGCGGCTTATTCTTGAGGATGCCTACCCCATCTTGGCGTGCATACTCGGCGCCAATATCGCCATGCTCATTCGGTGGCTCAAGTATCGTGCCCGGGTGAGAACCTATGATAGTCCAGAGATCAGCCGCATCAAGGTATCCCGTGGTTACATTGATAATCCTGTGGCTAGGAAACGCGTCCAGAACAACGCGCGGATGCGATACCTCAATGCAAGTGGACACAACGACAGGCCCGCCGCTCCGACTGGGTCTGACGATGACGAAGGAGAACCTTGAGCAATTGTTGTCAGTTTCTTGGGTGAAGCCGATAATCGAGTCGGCATCAACATAGCGTCGAACGCTGGGCGCGCCCGGCGGCTATCCATAGATGAGGGCGGATTAGCCAGTTAAGGGACGGACGCTTTCGTCTGTCAACCCGGCGACCTCACCGATTCTCTCACAGCTCCTAAGGGAGCGGTCCTGTGCCTTCAAAACGTATACAGCAGCGTGCCGGGCACGATCTCCGCGGGACCGCCGGCGGTGACCGCAGCGGCTTCACCCTCGGCGTTGAGCTGCCGATAGTAGATGCCGGTGTCGCCGAGGTAGACCTCGAGCTCGGAGGGCCGCGGAAGCGTGCCCTGAATCAGCGCCTCGGACAGCGGATCCTCGATGTACTTTTGCAGCGCGCGG
>JBGPKH010000608.1:0-5553 GCA_041485845.1 Bryobacteraceae bacterium | reverse complement strand
TGGTGTGCCCAATTCCTTGATTCTTGCCTCTCTCCGGCCAGAAACGCTCATCACGAATCTCCCCTTCCGCCCGCAATGCTGGCATCTCCAAGCTTCCACGACCTTTTGAACATGTTTGCCCACTTGGTTGCGGAATCGCTGAATCAGCCGCTTTCACCGTGACAAATCGTGACAATGGTGCTATAGTGCTGTTCGAAAAAGCCGAACATGCTGAAGGCTCAGAAGCGCCACCAGGCACCCTGCACACGCGATGAATGGGATCAGCGATCATGCAGCGGTAAGGGTGCGAACTGCCCGATTGTCATCATCGGAACGTTGAACGGGAATCGGGTCCGTCTCTCCACCTCGAAGTTCCTGCCGCCTGAGAGGGCGCGGGATCTCGAAGCCGCCCGCGATCTCGCCGTGTTGTGGGGAAAGGCGGGCGCCGCCATTCGGCCCGAGGAGTATTCCCCCGCGCCGGCCGAGGCTCCAGCCGAACCGGCGCCGCCGCGGCCAACCGTCGAGATGGCCGTAGACACCTTCATGGCGGATGCCAAAGATCGCGGAAACTCCGAAGCCACGATCTACAAAAAGCACGTCGTGTTCGAAAAGCTGCTGAAGCGGTTTTGCGCGGACAAAGGAATTCGGTTTCTCTCAGAGCTGGATTTGAACATCCTTCGCGAGTGGCGAAGCACCTGGAAGGTGGATTCCCTCTCGCGATACAAGCGGCAAGGGCAGGTATTCGGCTTCCTGCGGTTTTGCGAGCGCTCCGGATGGCTGCCACGGAATTTCGCCGCCGACATGACAAAGGGTCTCGGAAAGATCCAGGTGAAGGCCCGTCAGACGGGGTACTTCATGCCTTCCGAGTACAAAGCCATCCTGGATGCTTCGGCGCTCGGCAAGAATGATCCACTTGCGCTCGTTTAGAGTGACCCGTGCTGAGAACAGGATTGGGAACGCGAAGAGAAGCAGCAGACCGTCATCATCCACGCCGCAGGCGTGGATTTGGTGCAAGACAGGGGACAGACATTCATCCACGCCGCAGGCGTGCGGGGTGATTTTCCGTCATCCCGTCGCGGAGCGCGTTAGCGATCTCTCGGCTGCCTTAAGGTGATCACCCCACTCTGGGCAAGTCGTCTTAAATCAAGTTACACGATTGGCCTTTGGCGCTACGCCCCGGCCGTTGTTGGCGCAACACGATAGTGGGTCACTTTTGGAGAGCAACCCCGGGTAATTTCTCGCGAGTGCCGAAGCCTGGATGCCACGTACGTTTACAGTGATCGCCCGAGCGTGGACAAGCACAACTCGTTTACCATTGGGGGCCATCGGATTCGAGCCCTCACGGAGTTGATGCGATGGACCGGACTCCGCATCCGCGATGCCGTCACGCTGGAAAAGAACCGCCTCTCCTGCGATCCGAACAACGGTTTATCGAGCGTGATGGTTTACCAGAAGAAGACCGGAGATCCCGTCTACTGCCCTATCCCGCCGCATGTGGCGGACACGCTCCTCAACGTCCCGACCAGCCAAAAGGGGAACACGAACGAGATGTACTTCTTTTGGACGGGCCAGGGCAATCCCAAGACGGTTGTCACGAACTGGCAACGGAGCTATGGAAAGCTGTTCAAGCTGGCCGCCTTGAAAGAACCGGACGGCGCCGCGACGCTATGCCACCCACACATGTTCCGGGACACATTCGCCGTGGAAGCCCTGCTCTCCGGGATGCGGCTCGAAGAGGTGTCGATCATCCTGGGCCATTCGTCAGTCAAGATCACCGAACGCCACTACATGCCATGGGTCCGTGCGCGGCAAACGAACTTGAACCAATCCGTCATGGAATCATGGATCAAACAGGGGATCGTGAAGCCACTGGACGATACCCGCGCGCCCGGCCGGCCGGCCGCGGAAGGCGCCGGTATTGTCGATCGCATAACCTCGGCCGTGGCGAATCTCCGAACCAGCAGGCCGCCGATAATCACGGCCCCGCGCGCTCATTGGCTCATAAACTCATTGACTCATGTACTCGCTTGCTTTAAACTGGAGATGTATGGATACAAAGAAACGCAGCACCCGACTGAAGATTACAGAGCGAGCGCTTTTCCAGCGTATCAACCGCAAACTGAAGCAGGATGGCGAACAATTAAGGACGGCCCGCAATCAAAGTGTGGAAACGTCCGTGGGGCGGTACTTTATCGTCGATTTGAACCTCAATGCCGTTACGTTCCCACACCAGGACCTGGAAAAACTGGGCCGCAAACTGGGCGTTATCCAACCCTGGGAAGAACTGGAGGCGGAGTAAAGGCTGCCTGCGGAGGTTCCGATAACGGAACGGTATCAGTAACACCGCTCAACGAGGAAACACAAAATGGAAAGCGAACTCATTAGGGTCGAAACGGAAGCCCGCGAACTTGGGCCGCTTGCGCCCATTGCGGAAGCCGCGCGAGATTTCATCCGCTATGCGAAAGCCGAGAATACCCTTCGAGCCTACCGGTCTGACTGGGAGCACTTCACCGCCTGGTGTAGCACGCACCGCTTGGCCTCGCTCCTAGCAACGCCGGCAACGGTCACGCTGTACTTGTCGAACCTGGCCGCGACATGCAAGGCCTCAACGCTTACCCGGCGCGTCTCTGCGATCAGCCAGGCGCATCAAGTAGCAGGCCTGGAATCACCGACGAAATCCAGCCCGGTATGCTCCTGCATGGCAGGCATTCGCCGGGCCAAGGGAACGGCGCCGATTGGCCCCGTAGGGAATAGCGACTTTCCGGCCCTGGCCTTCCTGGTCGGTTTTGGAGCGTCGAAGGGCTATAACCAGGCCTTCTCGCGTGAACTCGATATCTTCGCGGTTGAGGCCGACCAATTCCGATCGGCGGAAAGCGCCCGCGAACCCCACCAGGAGCAGGGCTCTATCCCGGATGCCGCGGGGCCTGTCCGGAATTGTGGCCATCATCGCCCGGATGTCCTCGACCACGGCCGGGGCCTTCGCGTCCTCCAGAAACCGACCCGGTACGGTCCCTTCAGGCGTGGCTCGAATTGTCCGATATCATCACGGGACCGCTCTTTCGGTCCGTGAATCAGCGTGGGCAGATTCAGCCGGGCCACCTATGTGATAGAGCAGTTGCACTGGTGGTCAAACGGTACGCCGCCGCTGCTGGGCTGGATCAAACGAAGTACGCTGGCCACAGCCTGCGCGCCGGGCTTGCCACCTCCGCGGGAATCGCCGATGTTCCGGAGCGCGCGATCATGAATCAGACCGGGCATCGCTCCGTCATGATGGTCCGCCGGTACATTCGTGACGCCAATCTCTTCCGCAATAACGCCGCCGGCAGAGTAGGTTTATGAGCAGCCCGCGCGCGGGCCACTTCCTACTCTATGATATTAATAGACTTGGATTATGGGTTTGTCACGTCAATACCGAGGACTCGTCCGGTCGTTCCTCATCGCGCTCGCTACCGTTGCACTGAGCACGGCTCAAACAAAAACACCACCGACGATACCGTGGGTGCGAAATCTCCCGAGCAACCACGCAGCGATCGTCTTTGTGCATGGTGTCATGGGCGATGAACGCAGCACCTGGACTTCGGGGGGCCAGTACTGGCCGGAAATGCTCATACACGACTTGACGTTCAATGGTCAAAACATCTACGTTTACCGCTATCCATCACCACTGCTTAATCGGACCTTCTCGATCGATGAAATCGCTGACAACATGCGCCTCGTCCTGACCACGGACGGCGTACTCAGCAATAATGAACTGACCTTCGTTTCTCATAGTATGGGCGGAGTCATCACTAGAGCCTTCATCCTCAAATACTGAAATGTAGTCCCGAAAATTCGGCTGCTGTACTTCTTCGCAACACCAACTACTGGCAGCCCCTACGCAGTTTTTGTCGGCACCATCAGCCGAAATCCACAGTTCAAGCAACTCTACCCGATGCCGGAACAGACGCGCGCCCTTCCGGAGGTCCCTCCGGTGTGTGCGGCCATATCGTGGGCATCGACATCGATTCAGGTGCTGGACAAACTCCTCGATCATCGGTTCGTCCAAGGCGGCGATCACCTTGCCTCTACGACCTGCCCAATGGATAAGATGCTCGGCTGCTCGAATGTGCCTCCGCGCCGTGATCTCTGCATAGCCCGCCTGGCGTAACTCTTGAGCAAAACCTTCAAGCAGACGGCCATCTGGACCGTCGCGCAGTTCCTGGATACGCAAGGGTGACTCGAAAAACTCTGTCAACATGATTCCCTCCACATCCCTTAAGACGTCACGATTATGCGAAGTTAAACGTTCACCGGGCAGGTCAATCCGACTTGAACTGATGGAGGTTTCGTCGTTGCTAGGCCGCTTCTCTCGGCACAAAAACGGACTCCGCATTAAATCGTTTATGCGGTGCACCGCATAAACGATTGGAAGTCAGCAGCGTGCTGGCCCGCTCGTAGCGCCGCATGATGATTTCCAGCAGATCCTCGGCCGCCGTATGCGGCAGTTTACGCATGCCGAAGTCGTCGATGATGAGCAGCGGTACGCTGGCCACCAACTCCATGAACGATTTGCGCGTACCCTCGGCTACGGCTTCGGCCAGGTTGTCCAGCAGCACGTGTGTTTCCCGGTACATCACCCGGTAGTTCTGCTGAATGGCGGCTTGGCCGATGGCCTGGGCCAAGTGACTCTTGCCCGTGCCGCCCGGGCCGAGAAACAAGGCGTCCTCCCGTTTGCCGATGAAGGCGCAGGTGGCCAGGTCGAAGACCAGACTGCGATTCATCTTCGGATTGAAGGTGAAGTCGAACTGGTCAAGGGTCTTGAGCGGGTCGCGGAACTCGGCCTGTTTGCGCCGTCGGTCGAGGAGTCGCTCGCTCCGCCGGCTCAGCTCGTCGCTGACCAGACACGAGATCAGATCGACCGGCGCCATGGTTTCGCTCTGGGCTTGGCGCAATCGGATTTCCAGCACAGTGGCCATGCCGCCGAGCCGGAGCTGTCGTAAGGCACGTTGTAATTCCGTCAGGTTCATGGTTGGCTCTCCTTGGTTTTGCTTTGAATGAAGTCGCGGTATTCGGTGAGTTGGCGGATGAGCGGATCGACTTGGCGCAGGCTCAGCGGCAGTTGCGGACCTCGTTCCAGATAGCGGCGGACAAAACGGTAGTTCGAAACGCCAATCTTCAGGGCCACGGCGCAGGCCTCCTCAACCACCGCTGGGCCGTGCTTCTTGGCCAGTGACAGGATACCTTGAATGCGGCGCACTGCAATTTGCCCCTGCTCCTCATGCATCCTGCGGCACAAGGCTCCAATCTGCTGGCCGGCCCGGCCGGCGCGCAGCAGCAGTTGTTGCGTCCCCGGCGGCGTTTGTTTGGGGCGGTCCTCGTCCTTGATCCGATGCTTCCCGCGCACCTGGGGCAGGTGTTCCCGTAACCGTTCGCCGGTCTCCGGGTGCAGCAGCCGGACGTGCCGGAGATCCCATTCCACCTGTACTTGCCGGCCGATCCAGCCCGGCGGCGCCCCGTAATAGGCGGCATCGACTTCCACGCAGCCATCCAGATTTACCGTGCGCTGACCATATTGGTAGTAGCGGAAAGGCTCGA
>JBGPKH010000607.1:0-5563 GCA_041485845.1 Bryobacteraceae bacterium | reverse complement strand
TCAGGCTTCATCTGCGTTTGTCAACTTGATTTGGCCCCTTTTGATGCTCTCATTTGGCCCCACCTGGTCCTTGTTTAGCCTGCTCGCGCAGACGCCTTTTTCTGTTGGCTTCCTTATTAATACTGAGGGATCTGATTCCCAAATACTGCCCCTGCCATTTTTTGGAGGAGCCCGCCCGCAGCGAAGCCCTGCGAGGCCGTAGGCCGAGCGTTTAGGGCGAAGCGGAGGGCGGGCTCCTCCAAAAAATCCAGACCGCCAGGGAGAGCCCCTCTTCCCAGTTGCGAATCCCGTGCCCTTCCACCATCTCCGCCCAGCGAATCCGCGCCTGATACCATTGCCGGCTCTTCCGGGTTTCCAGTGGGTGGCGGGCCAAGGTCCAGCCGGGCGCGGTGGGAGTAGACCGCGTTGGATAGCCCTTGGTCGTCCTCCTGCGCGCCAGGGTTGCCGCGCTGCCATCGCCGTGAACATATTTTTTCTCTATTGCCCTTTTTGGTTCTCTATCCCTCTCGCCATCAGTGAGATGGCCGGGTGATCGCGGGGTTGCCTGTCGGCCATCCATGACGCCCCCGCCCGTGTTTCTTTGCTTCCTTTTGGCTCCAGAGAGGGCTTGGCCGACGGCACCGGCTGGAGGGTGGCAGACCGGGACCCGCCGCCGGGGCCGTTCCCCGTAAGTCCATGCTTCCACTCGAATGCCGGAATTCCCCCATGGCCGCGTCTTCATGCTTTCGCTCCTTTTCCTTGTTTCCTCTCCAACGTTCGACGGAATCGGTACGACTCGTTTCCGGTCTCGATGATGGGGGCCTGGTCCGTCAATCGGTCCAGCATCGCCTTACATAACCGCGCATTGGGGAACTTCGTGGCCCACTCCGAAAATGGCAGATTCGTCGTCACGATCACCGCCGCCCGCTCGGCGCGTCCGGCGATGACTTGAAACAGCAGTTCCGCCGCCGTGTCCGGCATCACCACGTAACCCAGTTCGTCAATCACAATCAGGTCGTATCGGGTCCACCGATTCCTCACCCGCGTCAGCTCGGCGTGGTCCTGGGCTTCCATCAGTTCGGTCACCATTTCCGCTGTCGTGAACCGCACCCGCTTGCGCTGGCGGCAAGCCGCCACCGCCAATCCGGTTGCCAAGTGAGTTTTTCCTGTTCCCGTTTCACCCAGAAAGATGATCGGCTCCTTGCGTGCCAGGTAGCCGCCCTCACTCAGATTCCGCAGCAGCGCCGCCGGAATGTGCGACGCACACTGAAAGTCGAACTCCTCCAGAGTTTTCACCCCTGGAAATCGTGCCTCCTGAATCCGCCGCGCCATCGCCTTGCGGCTTCGTTCCTCCACTTCTCCTTCCAGCAATGCTTCCAGATAGCTCAGGTGCGATTGCTGCTCTTGGACGGCCTGTTCGGCCAGGCGCGCAAACTGGCTGCCCATCGTCGGCAGTCGCAGTTGTTTGGCATACTGTCGGATCGCGGCCTCGTGCATGGGTTGGACAGCGGCGTTCATTGGATCACCTCCGTCGCTGCCCAGTTCGGCCGTAACTGGTCATAATCATCCAGACGCGGCTGCGGCCGGTCATAACGATTCAGGGCTCCGATGTTCGCCGGCGCCGCTAATGGCTGCTGCTCCCGATTGCCGACGTTCAGCAGATAACGAACCGTACCTACATCGGAACACCCTAACTCCAGTGCTTCTTCCACGGCCTGGCGCACTCGCGCCGGCCCATGCTCTCGAGCCAGCAGCAGAACCTCGATCATGGCGCGCGTGCCTTCCTGCTTCCCCTGCCGTTCCCGAAGCACGCTCCAGAACTGGTCGTAACTGGCGGGCCATCGCCCCTGGGCGCGGCACTGCTCCAGCGCCGTCGAGCCCGCCAACGCGCCCGGCTTCTTCATGAGCGCATCCAGGTAATGCTCCAACTCCAGCACCTTCTTATGCCGCTCATAACTCCGCTCATGCCGGGCCACACACTTTCCCTGATGCCAGATCTCCACATAAGCCGAGTAAACCTTGGCTTCCACCTCGCGGCCCACCGCCAACGGGACCGAATAGAAGTTCGTCAAGACCCTCACGCAACCGCTGCCGTTGACCGCCGGAAAGTGCAGTGAGGCCAGATCAAATCCTTCTTGGGCCAATGGCAAAAGATGCTCTCGCTCCATGATCATCCCGGCACCGATCGACTGCCCACGGCCCTCAATGACCCGGCTCTCCTCTTCCTTCGAACTCGCTGCCAGCAGCAGATTCAACTCTTCCAGGTTCCGGACTTTCGGCACCGGCACCAGATGATTCCGCCGGAACTGCCCTCCTTCGCCTTCCACCCCGCCCTTCTCGTGCCCTTCACCCGGCGTGCAGAACTCCGACTCGAATCCCCAGTGCGATCGGAATGCTATGAACCGCGTCGTCTCCTCGCGTTGATGACCGCGCAGGATTTTCTTTACCGCGCTCTTCAGATTGTCGTATCGCAGTACGCGGAACACCCCGCCAAAACGGGCAAACGCCAGTTCGTGTGCTTCCAGAAACGCTTGCTGGTTGGCGTGTGGGTAGGCCCGATGAAACGCGCCTCCACTCGCCATGCTGCGCATGCAGAACAGGCACATCTTGCGCGGTTCGCCGTCCAACTCCGCCCAACCCTCATACCAGTCCACTTGCCCCTCGCCACCCCACGTGTACGACTGCGCTATGAAGGTTTCCTGTCCCAGCAAACCCATCACCGCTTTCCTTTCCCGCACGTACTCCCGCACCGTCGATTCCGACACTTCCACCGCCGGCATCTCCCGGCGCAATCGCGTCCAGATCCGGTGCGCCGTATGCCGCTGCTTTCTGGGCGCCTTGCGGTCCGACTCCAGAATCTCATCGATAAATGGAATCGCCGCCGCCAATTTCGGCCGTTCCCGTTCGGGAATCTTCCGTTCCGGCGGCATCGCGCTCGCCAGCGCCTTCCGCACGTCCCGCCGATGCACCCCCATCTTTCGGGCCACCGCCCGAATCGTTCCGGCTCCATGCTCGTACTCCCGCCGGATCTGCTCGTACAGTTCCACTTTGGCTCTCCTGTTCTCCAAAACCATGCCTCCCTCCGGGCTCGAAAGCCCAAAAATAAGATGCACGGTTTATGGTTTAATGGTTTACAGGTGGGGCCAAATCAGAGCATCGAAAGGGGCCAATTCAGAGTATCGAAATCAATAATGCGAGCTTATGAAGAAACAGCCGTCCGCCAAAGTCGCGCCATCCTCCGCCGCACCAGCCTTCGCCACCGCCCGCCCACTGGTTCGCAGCGGTCCACCGAAGAAAGTGGCCGTGATCGGCGCCGGCCCGTCCGGCCTCTGCGCCGCCTATGAACTCTCGCTGGCCGGCCACCATGTCACCCTGCTCGAAGCCCAGACGCACCCGGGTGGACGCGTCCACACGTTGCGCGAGCCCTTCGCCGACGGTTTGCATGCCGAAGCGGGCGCTACCTGGATCGCCGACGTCCACGACTTCACGCTCGGCTACATCAACCTCTTCGACCTGCCGCTCGAGATCAACGCCACCAGCCCGTACCCTGACGAATACTACATCGACGGCAAGCGCATCGCGCCGCGCGACCCCGATGTGAAGTGGCCCGTCAAGCTCACTCCGGAAGAAGAAAAGCTGGGCCTCGCAGGCATGCGCCAGAAGTACGTCATCGACTTCCTCAATGAAATGGGCGACGCCGCGGCTCCCGGCTGGCCACCCGACTGGCTCAAGAAGTACGACCGCATGAACTACCACGAGTTCCTGGAGCACCGCGGCGCGTCCCCCGGCGCCATCTCGCTGCTGACCATCGACTACGGCCTGTGGGGCGACGGTATCGACACCGTGTCGGCTCTCGTCGTCCTGCGCGACAGCAGTCTGCTCAACAAGAGCAACGTCTCGTACCACATCCGCGATGGCAACGACCGGCTGCCATACGCCTTCGCTTCGCGCATCAGCGCCCTGATCCGCTACGGCTGCCCCGTGACCAAAATCGAGCATGATGCGCAAGGCGTGCGCGTGCATTACGACCGCGGGGATCGCGCCGAGACTCTCAACGCCGAGTACCTGGTGTGCGCCATTCCCTTCTCCGTGCTGCGCCACATCGAGATTTCACCGCCGTTCCCGGTGCCCAAACGCAAGGCGATTCACGATCTTCCTTATTTCTCGGCCACGCGGCTGTACTACCAGATGCACCAGCGTTTCTGGCTCGAGCAACACCTGTCAGGCAACGCCCACACCGATCTCACCACCGAGGTTCTCTGGAACCTGACCTTCAACCAGTTGGGCATGCGCGGCATACTCGACAACTACATGGGCGGACCGGCGGCGCGGTCGGTGATGCACATGGCTCCCGCGGAGCGTCTGGAATTCGGGCTGAAGAACTTGACGAAGGTCTACCCGGCCGCGCGCACTTACTATGAAGGCGGCACCTCGATCGCCTGGGACGAAGACCCGTGGGAGCGCGGCGCATCCTCCTGGTACCGCCCTGGCCAGTTCCTGGAGTTGTATCCGCACATGGCGCCGCCGGAGGGCCGCGTGCACTTCGCCGGCGACCACACTTCTCCGTGGCTTCGCTGGATGCAGGGCGCGCTCGAATCCGGCTGCCGGGCGGCCGGAGAGGTCAATCGCGCGTAGACCTGCGACGGCAACCGCTCCCTTTGGTTGCGGCTCAGTATGGGAACGCGCGTTACTGAGCCGCGACCAAAGGGAGCGGTACTAGCCTACTGCCCGGCCTTCGGCTCCGGCGCCGTTTTGGGCTCGGCCTCGCCGCAATGGCACGTGTAGCACGAAACATGCAGCTTGCCCGGGCTGTGGTCGTTGATCAAGTGCCAACCGGTAAGCCGTTGCGTCGCTTGCGCCGCCAACCCGGATAGACGCCGTTGGTGAAAGGGACTATAGTGAGGCAAAGTCATAGTTCGGGAGATGTGTGTATGAAAATCTGCTATTGCTGGCTGGCGGCCGCCATGCTGTTCGTCTCCGGATGCGGCAAGGAAGAGCGCCGGGAAGCTGTCGGATTTTACAAAGTCCTGGTGGAGAAGCGCGCCGCTTTTGCGGAGAGCAACGCTCTTGAGAAGGGCTTCGTGGATAGCGTTCGTGGGTGGTGTGCCGCGATAACGGCCAATGGAGCCGGAGTTGCCGCGCAACTGGATCAGAACGCGTCCGTGGCGCAGGACCTGGCCAAATCGTCTGCCGCGATCAGCGCCCAAGTGGGGCAGATACGGCAGGCAGTCTACGATCGGCCGATCCAGAAGGAGTTCGCCAAGGGCGTTCGCAGCACGCTGATCGGTGAGCTCACCCGGCGCCAGCGGTTCCTTCAGGAACTCCGCGCGGCGTTGCAGGATTCGGCCGCGGCTTTCGAAGGATTCCGGCAGAGCCGCGGTTACAAGGGAGACACCTATCCCGCCGGCATCGACAAACTCACTCAACTTCTGCAAAGTTACAGGGAGCCGGGCGATGCGCTGGCCGAGGCCGTGACCGCCTTGACCGGTAAATACAACATCAAGGATAGCGACCTCGGACCGTAGTAAGGCGTCACGGAAGAATAACCTGGACAGTAACCAGATCTCACCGCGGAGAAACGGAG
>JBGPKH010000606.1:0-5569 GCA_041485845.1 Bryobacteraceae bacterium | reverse complement strand
GCTCAACGGGCTCATGGACGATACACTCGCGGTAACGCCGCAGCGTTTAGGATAAGGCGCCCCGCACAAATAACTTGATCGTGTAGCAGCCTTGGGCGCAACGCTACCGAACCCGGGATCGCGCTTCTCCGCTATCTCCCCGTTCTCGATCCCGACCGCGAAGTTGAGCCCGCCAATCCGCGCAAATCCGTCTTCCTCCGCGCTTGTCTCTGCGACTCCGCGGCTCTCCGGTGAGATCTCGTTTTCAAACCAAGTTATTTTTGCGTGATCGCTAAGGTCTGGTAACTGGGCCGAAGTAGGCCTCCCGGCCGGCTTACGTACTCTATTTCAAATCGGCCGGAACAAATGCGAGGAGCCGGCGGGCCGTGCCATCCACCGCGAAGACTTCGAATTCGTACCGCCCGGGAATCAGCAGGCCGCGATCGATGGCAAACTTGATCGACTCCCCCGACTCGCGGGCGGCCAGCACCTGTTCGCCGCGGTCGGGGGTTCGCGCGCGCACCTCGTAGGCATCCATCACGTGCCTTGGTTCGACTCCAAGTTACGTAGGGCCTTCAGCTGGAGGATTGCGATGAAGTCTGACGCGCTTACAAATGCCTCATATTCGGCCCGCTCGTCGCCGCTGAGAAGACCTTCGTTCGCGCGCTCGGCGAGCCCATCCACCCTCTCCTGAACGTTGGCAGCGACGCGGAACTCAGCCACACGCCGAGCCGGCTCGGCATCCAGACACCGGCTCAACGGGTCCAAAAGACTGTCCAGCACACGTGAAGCGGTCGCATCGCTCATGCTCTCACGTTAACACGCACGCCGAAGGCCGGTGAAAATCCGCCACAATCGGATGCGGTCACGACGCCACCCGATGCGCTTCAGGCCGGTGAACGCGCGACGTGTCTTAGAGCCGCGGGCCAAGAGATCATGCGGCAATGTCCGAATGTGGCGTTCGCCGAATCAGGGGGCAACTCGCCGTGGGGGGATCCGGTCGAGAACAATCTTCCGCGCGGCTGACTGGGCTCGTTGAATCGCGTGCTGTTCGAATCCCCGGACAGGAGGACGTTCAATTCCGGAATCTCGACAATCCGACGGCCATCGACTTCGGGGTCGAGCTCAATGGTGAGCTTCACAGCCATAGCTGACCACCCATGGTGAGATTCAGAGGCAGCAGGCAGGGAGCCTCCGAAGAGGTGCCGGGAAGGGCCAGTCCTCTGCCGGGGCGCGCCGGCGAATTACCGTGTAGACTCGAAGCATGGACCGGGTAGAGGAGATCGAAGCCGCAATTGAAGGCTTGCCGCCGGAAGAATTCCGCCGCATTGCCGAGTGGCTTCGGCTTCGCGATCGGGAGCGGTGGGACGAACAGTTGGATCGCGACTCCGTTTCGGGCAAGCTCGATTTCCTGTTTGAGGAGGCCGAAGACGAATCCAAACGGGGGCTTCTTCGCGAGTGGCCGCCGGCGAAATGAACTCGGTCGGCACGCGACGGTTCTGGGATCTCTACCATGCTCTTCCACGCGAAATCCAGGCATTAGCGGTGAAGAACTACCATTTGTGGCGGTGAGGCCAATCATCCCTCTCTTTTCTTTCGGCGACTGAAGGGCGCTGAGGATCGATTCACGGTGCGGATCGGGGATCACTATCGCGCGCTCGGGCGCTTGAGTTCGGGCACGATGACGTGGGTTTGGATCGGCAGCCACTCCGACTATGATCGGCTTGTGCGCTCGGATTAGACACGGTTGAGGACGGAATCGGGCGATGCATGCGGGACGCGCACCGGAGACACGATTGGTCCGGCTGATTACGCGGGGCGACCATGGCAATTCGTGGAAGGGATGCCTGGTTCTCGCGCTCATCGCGGCGCGGCGCGATGCGACCTTTGGCGGCCGCAGGTCTCGCCAATTCAGGAATCTTTGGCCGGGGGTGAGGCGACTCCGTTCGATTGCCGGGAGCAGGCTGGCCGGGGCGCAATTTCCATTGTTCGACGGCGAGGCCGGGAGGGTACTGCACCGGGTCGCCGACAGCCGTGAAGAACTGTGGGCGGTCCGCATTGGGGACGCGGACGACGATCCCGTCGAATGGATTCCCGCTGGGCAGTTGCGTGTAGCCGCGGAGACTCGAATTGATTGGCGGTGGGCAGGCAGGTGAACTTCCACATCGACGCGCCCGATTAGAAGTAGCCCGGGGCGAAGCCGAGAGGAGCTTCCATGTCAGTGGGTGTTTTGCCGCGGATGGCGCGCAAACAGGTGCAGTATCCACCCATGCGGTAGAGAGGCTTTCCGCTGTCCCTTTCCAGGCCTGTGATCCGGGCAGTGCCAGGTGAGCGGGACGGGTCGGTGGTGGGGTACTCGCCGAACACGATGACGCTGACTGTGAACATCGCGTTCAAGGGGGCGTTCGCGGGAAATCGCGTGATGTATGTGGCGGGGCGGCCGACCGCTCGGTCGCAGCTCCGTAAGCGTCAGAAGGCGGGAAAAATTGGTTGGCAGACGAAAGCGCATGCCCCACCCAAAACGCGCCACTCCGCCCATGCTAGAATAGGCCCATCCGAACGACATGGAACGCGCCAGCAAGCTCATCCGGGGATTGAGACTGCCCGGCGACACGATCAGCGCCGGGGAACTGGCGTGCGCCGCGTGGCCGCAGGCGGTAGGCAAGAAAATCGCCGCCCACACTCGTGCCGCCCGCATGGTGAGGACCCGTCTGGTCGTCGAGGTGGAAGATAACATCTGGCAGCGCCAGTTGTTCGCTCTCACTGCGCACGTCCTGCGCAACCTGGAAAAGAGCCTGGGAGCCGGCTTCGTCGAAGACCTGGAATTCCGCGTCGTCCCCCGCCGGCGCGAGCCGCAGCGCGCCGCTCAGGCGATGCCCCTCCCCGCACGGCTGGGGGATGACGCCGAGGGCATCGCCGACCCGGTCATGCGCAGCATCTACCGCGCATCCAGAAAAAAGGCACTGGCGTGAAGATCACGGAAAAGGAGGTTCGCTACGTCGCCGCTCTCTGCAATCTGAAGCTCAGCGACCTCGAAGTCGCCAGGCTTCAGGCGGACCTGGACGGCATCCTCGAACATATGGACAAGCTCAAGGAGATCGACACCACCGGCGTGGAGCCCATGGCGCAGGTGCTCTACGAAGCGGAGGAGACCGCCGTCTTGCGCGCGGACGTCCCCGTGCCGCCTCTGGGAAGCCAGACTGGGCTGGCGAATGCGCCTCAGGCCGGCGCGGGATATTTCAAAGTGCCAAAAGTGATTGAGCGGTAAGCGCGTGCGAAGCACTGGACCACGGCCATTCCTCGCGCGTCGGGATCAGTCCGGCGGCCACCGGATTGTACTCCGTATATTCCACAATGCGATCCCGTTCCGCGACGTCGCGAATCCAGTGATGGCAGGAATCGTCATGCCAGAATCGTTCGCCCGCGCGGCCCAGGATTTCGTTGGCGGAACGCGCCGTGAGCTCTTTGATCGTCCTGTCGATCCGGGCAAGCGGAGTGAGCGGTTCCAGGACCAGGTGAACGTGATTCGGCATCACGCAGAACGCCAGCAGGTCGTAAAGATCCAGTTGACGTTCGCCGAATTCAATGGCGGTCACCAGGCACTGTGCGATGGCGGACTCCTCGAGCCACCGCGGCCCGGACGCGGCGGTGTCCAGCGCCCGATCGAATGCCAAGAACGCCTGGCCGGCTATCCTTGGCTGAGTGGGTTTGGCCAGGAACGCCAGCGTGCCGTGAAGACGCCAGGTGAGAAAAAGCGCGTCGTTCCCGGAGTGCCAATCGCCGGAATGGGGCTCGAAGCAGGACATAGAGTGAAGTAGTTGTGCCACATAACCGGTATTCTCAAGAAATCGCGACCTTTACCATACAGGACGTCCGGCAGGGCCTCCTTTCCCGCCGCTACAGCGCCGTGGAATTGACGGCCGAGGCCCTGCGCTTCGGTGAACAGGAGAATCCGCGCACCAACGCCTACCTGCATTTCTCGCCCGAGCGCGCCCTCGCAACTGCCCGGCGCGTGGACGGACAGATCGCCCGCGGCGAGGACCTTGGACCCCTGGCAGGCGTGCCCGTGGCGGTCAAAGACGTCATCCTCACCAAAGGCGTCAAGACCACCTGCGGTTCCAAACTCCTGGCCAACTACATTCCGCCGTACGACGCCACTGCCATCGTGCGCCTGGAGCGCGCCGGCGGCGTCATCCTCGGCAAGACCAACTGCGACGAGTTCGCCATGGGCTCTTCCAACGAGAATTCGGCCTTCGGGCCGGTGCGCAATCCCGTGGATCCCAGCCGCGTTCCGGGCGGTTCGAGTGGCGGGTCGGCCGCCGCGGTCGCCCAGGGCACTGCCGTGGTGGCGCTCGGCTCCGACACCGGCGGCTCGGTCCGCCAGCCGGCTTCGTTTTGCGGCGTGGTCGGCGTGACCCCCACGTATGGACGTGTCTCCCGCTACGGCCTCACCGCGTTCGCCAGCTCGCTCGACCACATCGGCCCCTTCGCCCGCACCGTGAAGGATGCCGCCACCGTGCTGCACGTCATCGCCGGGCGCGACCCATCCGACTCGACGTCCGCCGACGCCCCCGTTCCGGACTATCCCGCACTTCTCGACGGCAACGTAAAAGGCTTGAAGCTTGGACTCCCCCGCGAGTATCTAAAGGACTTGACGAGCGAAACCGGCGACCTGATCTACGGTGGCGTGGAGGTGCTCAAGAGTCTGGGATGCGAAGTCCGCGAGATCGGTATGCCGGCCACCGAATACGCCATCGCCTCGTACTACATCATCGCCACCGCGGAAGCCAGCTCCAACCTGGCGCGGTACGATGGCGTGCGCTACACGATGCGCTCGTCCGGCTCGGAGACGCTTTCGGATATGTATCGCAACACGCGTGGCGAAGGCTTCGGCGCCGAATGCAAGCGCCGCATCATGTTGGGCACCTACGTGCTCAGTCACGGGTATTACGACGCCTACTATCTGAAGGCGCAGAAGGTGCGCTCGCTCATCGCGCGCGACTTTGCCAACGCGTTTCAGGAGGTGGATGCGATCGTGGCGCCGGTTTCGCCCTTCCCGGCTTTCAAACTGGGAGAGAAGGTGGACGACCCGATCAATATGTACCTCTCGGATATCTACACCATCACCGGCAGCCTGGCGGGCATTCCGTGCATGAGCGTACCGTGCGGAACCACCGCCGAAGGCCTGCCGGTGGGGATGCAGATTCTGACGCGGCATTTCGACGAGACCACTATGTTACGGCTCGCCGATGCATTTGAGAAAGCTACGGGAGCAGGAAAGCTTTGAGTCTGTTTTTTTTTAGCCACAAATGAACACAAATGCACACAAATAAAGCAAGAGAACCCAGTCTTATTTGTGTTCATTTGTGTTCATTTGTGGCTAAAGGGGTTTTTCTTGACAGCTTTGCCCCACCCCGTTTGAGGAGATAAAAAGGAGATCGCTATGCCATTCACATTACCGCCGCTGCCCTATGCCCCCGAGACGCTGGAGCCCCACATCGACAAGACGACCATGGAGATCCACCACGGGAAACACCACAACGCGTACGTCACCAACCTGAACAAAGCCCTCGAATCGGCGCCCAACCTG
>JBGPKH010000605.1:0-5574 GCA_041485845.1 Bryobacteraceae bacterium | reverse complement strand
GCCCTCAGTTCGACCGCCGCGGTTCGACCGACCGCATGCGCAGCGGACAGGGCGGCTACCAGCTTCGCACCCACGGTGGCCGCGTGCCGATTCCGTGGCTCATCGGCACGGGCGGGTGGGCACTGTACATTCCCCAGCCGCTCGGCACCTTCGATTTCACCGGGCCCGAAAGCAAGTTCCTGCCTGCGTCCGCCGCAGGCGCGCTGCCGCTCGACCTGTTCTTCGTCGCCTCGAAGGAACCGGCCACGATCATGGCCGAGTACGCCCGCCTCACCGGCCACCCCGAGCTGGCGCCGCTGTGGAGCTTCGGCTACCATCAATCGCACCGCACCCTGGCGAGCCGCGAGGAGATCCTTCAGGAGGTCAAGACCTTCCGCGAAAAGAAGCTGCCCTGCGACACCATGATCTATCTCGGCACCGGGTTCTGTCCCTCCGGCTGGAACACCAACAACACCGAGTTCAGCTTCAACCAGAAGGTCTTCCCCGACCCCAAGGCAATCTTCGACCAGTTCCATCAGGACCACTTCAAGGTCGTGCTGCACGTGGCGTATCCCACCCGCATTCCCGACATGCACGGCACGGTCAAGGACCCCTGCGATCCCCAGCGGCGCGCGGAGCTACAGCCGCTGTGCTATTGGGAGATGCACCGCCCGATCTTGGCGCTGGGCGTGGACGGCTGGTGGCCGGACGAGGGCGATGCGCTCAACCTCCCGTCGCGCCTGGTGCGCAATCGCATGTACTGGGAAGCGCCGCAGCTCGACCGTCCGAATGAGCGGCCCTTCGCGCTCCACCGTAACGGCGCGGCGGGCATGCAGCGGTACGGGTCGTTCCTCTGGTCGGGCGACGTGAACTCGGAGTGGGAGACGCTCAGGACGCACCTGCCGGTCGCCGTGAACGTCGGGCTCACTGGCATTCCCTATTGGGGAACGGACATCGGCGGCTTCATCCCCACCAGGGAGTTCACCGGCGAGCTCTACGTGCGCTGGTTTCAGTTCGCCGCGTTCTGCCCGCTGTTTCGTTCCCACGGCCGCACGTGGAAGCTGCGCTTGCCGTGGGGCTGGAACACCGGTGAGACCGGCCCCGTCGAGACCCCCAACGTGCCGCTCGATCCGGCGGAGCTGCATAACGCCCAGGTCGAGCCGATCTGCCGCAAGTACCTGGAGCTCCGCTACCGCATGCTGCCGTATCTCTACAGCGCGGTGCGCGAATCCACGGTCACCGGCATGCCGGTGATGCGCGCGCTGTGGCTGCACCATCCCGACGATCCCGTGGCGGTCGTGCGCGGCGACCAATATCTGTGGGGCAAGGACGTGCTGGTGGCGCCGGTGGTCGAGAAGGGAGCCACGTCGCGGCAGGTGTATCTCCCGCGCGGCGCGTGGTTCGACTTCTGGACCGGCGAGCGCCTGGAGGGGGGCCGCGAGGTCAGCCGCAAGGTCGATCTCGAAACCATGCCGCTCTACGTTCGCGCCGGATCGATTCTGCCGCTCGGCCCGGTGAAACAGTACACCGGCGAGCGAGTGGACGGGCCGCTCGAAGTCTCGATCTATCCCGGAGCGGACGCTTGGTTTCTTCTGTATGAGGACGATGGCGCGTCGTTCAACTACCGCAAGGGCGAGTGGATGGGGATTCAAATGGCCTGGAACGACGGGCGGCGGGTGCTGACGATGCGCCTGGCCAACGGCTCGCGGATGCTCCCGCCCGCCCGCCGCAACCTCACCGTGAAGTTGGGAGACACCACGCGGACAGCGGTGTTCGAAGGCCGGCCCGTGGAAGTGCGGATCTAAGTTTCAACACTCTCTCACTTCGCAGCCACATGTGGGGCAGGTTGTCAACCTGCGGCCGATTGTCAATCGGCCTGCTGACGCCGTGTGTGCTCTTGCAAAGTTGGCGCGACGTCAGTAGAACACAAGGTTGGCGTTTGGGCAGCGCAAGAAGCTGGTCCTCTCGCGCCGCCGTTCATCGTCTCGGCTAATCCCTCGGCATGCTTCCCAGCAGTAGTGGTCTTCTCCGCAGTCCCCTCGTCGGTCCCCATCCCTTCCAAACGCGCCACAAGTTATTCATCCTGCGTCGTCACGGAGCTTCCGTTATGCACAGTCGCGTCCCGCCTTCGGTTCTCATGACCCTTTCGTGACGTAATCGTGACGCGAAGGCGCGGGGGCCAAGCTATAATGGACAGTCCTTGGCTGGCACTTCGATGCGGCTCCCGGATTGGTTTCTGCCCTCGCGCCGGCTGCTGGCGATGTTTGCCGGCGTGATCCTGGTCCCGGCCGTCGCGCTGGGATGGCTCGCATGGCGCACGCTCGATCAGGACCGCGCGTTGGAGCGGCACCGGACCGAGGAGCGGCTACAACGCTCGGCTGATCTGTTGGCCGCCACGCTGCAGGGGCGCCTGCGCGTCCTTCCGGAGCAAGTGCCCGGCCTGTTCGCGACAGTCCGGACGGTCCCCGAGGACAGCCTGCTGATTTCCTCCCGCGGCGGCGCTCCTGCCCGCCGCAAAAGGCGCGAAGTAGACTCGCATTGCGGCGCCCTTGCTTGACGGAATCTTGACATTGCGCTGACAGACCGCTCAAGTGGTAGTGTTGCATTAGAATCCACGGGCATGCTCAAGCTGCAATACGCATGGCGGTCGATTCTCGCGGGACGCTTGCTGCTCCTGTTCCTGCTTGTGACCCTGGTCCCGGCCGGGGCGCTGATCGTGCTCGGGCTGAGGCTGGCGTCGCAGGACCGGGTGCTGCTCGGGCAGCGAATCGCCGAACTGCGTCAGGCGGACCTGGACCGTTCGGTACACGCTCTGGCGGCGGAAGTTCAATCCTGGCGCCAGGCGCTGGCCGCGCGTGATTTTCGCGGCGCGGCCAGCCATTCGCTCTCCTTCGGCCGCCACGTAGGTAGCGCCTATGTGATGACGAAACTGGATTTGACCGGCGTATTTGAGGAAGAAGCGGTCCAGGTCCGGATCGCCGGAGCTGAAAACCGAGCGGCTGTCCGATTCCCGGAGCGCCCTAATCTCCATTGCCGCTCAGGAGTGTCCGAAGCTCCTTCGTGGGTCTTGCCGTCGCCGTCACGCGCTTCGTAATCTCGTCGCCGGAGCGCCGTGAGACCACCAGCCGCGGGGGTACAATGATGTCCCGCGGAAGCGCTTCGAGAGCACTCAGGTGATGGAGCAGGGCTTCCTCGATCAGGTAGCCCTTCTTGACTCCGGTGGCGCGGACGTGCTTCTCCAGCAACATGCGAGTCGCGGAGGAAACCACTGTCGAAACCTGGGCGTCTCTTTGCATATATATTTTTCCCTAAATAATTCTAATATTTTCTAGGATGATCGTCAATGCGTCCGCCACCGGGGTCACGGATTCTCACGCCTGCTTCGTCAACAGCCGCTTTCGCGCTTCCACGATCCGTTGCTGGAGTTCCGGGCTGCCAGGTCCGGACGACCGCTCCAACTCATCCCATTTCTTCTCGAGTTCCGTGAGATATGCCTCGGCCTCTTTCTGGTGTCCGAGATAGAACGCGATAGCGCCATGAATCTGCTCCAAAGACAAGGTGGGATAGTTCTGCCGGATCGTTTCCGGAGCGGCCCCGTCCCGATACTCGTAGATGATGGACGCAAAAGAAACGCGACTCCCCGCTACGTAATACGCGCCGGCGCGCACTTCAACGTATTCCCGTTGCATCACGACCGCCTCTCGGATTTCATTGTAGCGTCCCGGCGCTACCGCTGCCCGTAGGTCGCCCTCGGACCGTCCAGACTCCCTGACATTTCCCGGACAGAGTCTTGACAACCCTGCCGTAGACTGTAGATAGGTCCAAGCCTCGATGCTTACGCCAAGGCGCCTCCGAGACTCCCCGCGCCCGCTGGTTCTGTTTGCCGGCGTCACTCTGCTGTCGGTCGCGGGACTCGCCTGGCTGAGCTGGCGTGTCCTCGCCCAGGACCGGGCGGTGGAGCGCCAAAGGTGGCTCGACCGTTGCGAACTTGCCGCGGGCAATGCCGCGGCAATGCTTACGCGGCAGTTGGCGGATCTCCAGCGCCTGCTCGGTGTAGCCCTGGACGGGCACAATCCCGGCGTCCCCGCCGGAGGCGTCACGATCCTCGCCTTCCGGGGTGAATTCCTGGACGCCGCCTACGGGCCAAAGCTGCCGTATTGCCCATCGGTCCCGGATGCGAGCGACCGCGCCACCGGGCACTTCCGTGAAGCGGAGGCCCTCGAGTTCCAGGGAAATCAGCCCCTCAAGGCGGCTGAGTTGTACGCGAGCCTCGCTCGAAGCCAGGAGCCGGAAACGCGCGCCGGCGCATTGATCCGGTTGGCTCGCGCGTACCGCAGAGCGGATCGGCCGGCGAAGGCGCTCGAATCGTACGCGGCGCTGGAGCGAATGGGCGCCGTGCCCATCGCAGGGGAACCGGCCGAGATGATGGCGCGCCTCGGAAAGTCCGAGGTCTACGCCAAAACGAACGACGGCCCCGCGCTCCGGAAGGAGGCTGCGGAAATCGGCCGTGCGCTGGCCGAAGGCCGCTGGTTGCTCCGGCGCGGTTCCTACGAGTCGCTCGCGGAGCAGACCCGTGCATGGCTCTCAGGCCCCCTCCCTACCGAGCCCTCCCCCGAGACGCTGGCCCTGGCTGACACAGCAGAGACGGTCTGGCGGCAGTGGAAAGATGGGTTGCTGGATGCCGCCTCGCCGCCGCATCGGAGAAGTTTCTGGACGCGCGACCGCGCGGTTCTCGCACTCTGGGAGAGCCGGCCGGGCCGCCTGGTGCTTCTCGCCGCCGGTCCGGATTTGCTGAAAGCGGCCATCGGTCAGTTGTCCAGTGAGGCGGGGCTTCGCGTCGAGATCTCGCTGGAGGATCCCGAAGGTCACCGTGTCCTGGGAGCCCCCGACGCCGCACCTTCCTTGCGCGCGGTGAAGACGGCCTCGGGCACCGGATTGCCCTGGACCGTCTACGCGGCTCCGGCCGGCCCAGGCGCACTCTCTCAGACCCTCTCCGGACAAGCCCGCCTGCTGCTGGCCGCGCTGACCCTGATGGGCATCTTCACCTTGGTCGCCACGGTATTCGTGGTACGCTCCATTTCGCGCGAGCTCGCCGTTGCCCGCCTGCAGACGGACTTCGTGGCAGCCGTGTCTCACGAATTCCGCAGCCCGCTGACGACCATCATGCAGCTTTCCGAGCTTCTCGTCCGCGGACGCATCCCCGGCGAGGAGAAGCGCCAGAGCTTCTATGAGATGCTGTTGAGGGAAAGCCGCCGGCTACACAGCCTCGTCGAAGGACTCCTGAACTTCGGCAGACTCGAGTCCGGCAGATACGAATACCACTTCCAGACCATCGACCTGGCCGAGTTCGCCCGCGGCCTCATCGAGGACTTTTCCACCTCGGCGGCGGACACCCGGCACAACGTCGAGTTTCACCAGGATGGGAAGCCCATTTCAGTGAAGGCGGATCGGGACGCCCTGGGCCGCGTTCTGTGGAACCTGCTGGACAATGCCGTGAAGTATTCGCCCGACTGCCGCACCATCTGGATCGATGTGGAGCCGTACGAAGGAGGCGTGGCGATCAACGTGTACGATCGCGGGCTGGGGATTCCGCTG
>JBGPKH010000604.1:0-5577 GCA_041485845.1 Bryobacteraceae bacterium | reverse complement strand
GCGGGCAATGTCCAGCGCAATTCCCACGCACCAGTTGCGTGCGTCGCGGCGCGCCTCTTCGCCCCTGCCCGTCTCCACCAGCGTCTCCACCTTCGAGCCATCCAGGTTCGAACGCATGATGCGCATCCCCTCGCGGTCGGCCCAGTAGAGCTTGCCGTTCTTCTTGTCGATTTTGAGTTGCTTCGGTGTAAACGCGCCGCCCGGCGGAACAATGGTGGTCAAATTCCCGCCGTCAAGGTCGGATCGCTCAATCGACCCGTCGTCGACGCTCACCTTGCCCATGTTCGTCCAGAAAATATGGCCCGCCTCCGCGTCCACCGCAATACCATCCACGCCGCTACGGTGGTCCCGCAGCAAGACCTGCACGTCCGACCCGTCCGGACCGGCTGAGAGTACGCGTCCGCCCTTCAGGTCCAGGAAAAAGATCCGGCCGGTCGAGTTCGATGTCGAACCGGCCGGCTCCAAAGGCAGCGACAGATACGTCCCTGCAAGCGGAAGCTGGTTGACGCCTGGTTTCGAATAGTCGCACACGCCGTCTGGAAAAACCCGCCGCAGTTCCTGGATCTCCGCTGTCGTGAATTCGACACGATAATCCGTAGCGTTCACCGGCTTGAGCCGGCACTTCAGGATATCGTCTGCCAGCGGCGCGCCCGCGACTAGCCGCGGATCGCGATGCGAGGGGTACAAATCGTTGCATTTGCCCGGACCGTCGAATGTCGCCGGCTCGTCGATCCTGGCGCCATCCGCGGTCCAGCAGCCGTCCACCGCCGCCGCCGGCCTGGTTCGGGCGACTCTATCTGCGGCTTTCGCCGGGTCCGGGGCGCTGGCCGAAGACCGATCTTTCGCCAACGCGTCCAGCCACCGGCTCATGGTCTCGATGGCCAGTCCGGTCACCTTGGCAGCCAGCGGCCGGTTGCCGTTCGGATATATCCAGATCACCTGGTTATCGGCCCTGCCGTTCACTTTCCGCAGCCGCTCGCGCACGGCGAAGTCCCGGAAGCGGTCGTGTATATCGCCCAGCGCATCGTTGTAGCTTCGGTAATGCAGGATCGGGATCGAGCCCAGCCCGCCGCCGCCGGAATCCACTCGCCCTGCGCGGTACGCCATGCGCAGCGCTTCCGGATCGGCCGCCGTGCGCTCGCTGCGGACGTTTCCATTGCGGTCATAGCCGCCCACGTTCCGGTTTAGATCCAGGAAATCCTGCTTGTTGATCGCGCCGCGGTTCAACGCCTGGAGACCGTACTGCACTCCGATGTTGTCCAGGCCCGGCCGGGCGAATCCGGTGGCGGGGTCCCGCCCCAGGGTCGCGACGTTCATATCCCAGATCGTGCAGCGCGCGCCCTTCGGATTCTTCACCGGATCGTAGACCAGTTCCGGCGCGATGCCGCATCCTTTGGCGTTCGCGGCGACGATTATGTCCACGAAACTGCGGTTCCAGGCCGAGCAAGTTACGGACGTGTAGCCTTCCACCGCGGTCCGCTTTTCCTGGGTCCATATGTTTGGATCGCGCTCGAAGAATTTTAGGAGCAGGCGGCAATCGGTGACGCCGGAATTCACGCTCATACTGTCGGGAAAGGTCGCGCTCGGCAGCAGGCCGTCCAACAATCCCGGAAAGTTCTGGCCGATGAGGAGCTGCTGAATCGAGCCGCCCGACCCGCCGATTCCCATGGTCCAATCCGGCACACCGTAGCGCTTGATGAAATGCTCCTTGACCATCATCAGCGCCTCGCCCGACAGATTGTCGTTGCAGTGCTGTTGCATCACATTTTGCGTGGACGTGATGTGCGCAAACCCGCGCGCCAGCGCCGGGTCGAGGAGACCGCTGGACGCCTGGCTCCGTCCCTGGTTGTAGTTGGTGCCGCATCCTCCGCCGAAACTGTATACCACCCGGCGGTTCCATCCCGGGCCGGGTGCCCATTGCCCCGCCCGCGCCGCGTTCGCCCGCGCCGGATCGTCGAGCACCGCAATGCGATAGATGGCCCGGTTGATGGTTCCCGACTCCACCCGAACCATATAGGGAACGGTCTTCCCGTCGCTGGTGGTCGTCTGCGCGAGATCGGATGGTCTTGGGCCGGCAGCATCGAGCGGTTTGAAGCTGCCCCCGGCCGCAGCGTTGGACCGGTAGAAATACTCGACTTTGGTTGGCGCCGAGCAGTCCGCATCCAGAGGTTGGCCCAGCCCCGATTCCACGGTAGTGCAGACGAATGGCTTCAGGTGCTCGCCCGAAACGATCGGACCGGTGATGGGATAGTTGTTAAGCTCCAGCGTCGCCGTAGACCCACCGGCCTTCGCCGCTAGCGTGTTCCGGCCGTTCTTCAGCCCGTCTACCAATCCGACCAGCGACCCGCGCGCGAAATCGGCATGGAAGACCTGGCTGACATCGCGGCCGTTCAGAGTTACTTCCAACTTCTGCGCCGGGACCGGGGACGGCAGTTTGATCTCAACCAGAACATCACCGCCGCTGACCATATCGGGCCGGCTCGATAGAGCGGTCAAGACCAGTCCGGACGACCCGTCCGGAGCAGCCGGAACCGTCGCAATTACGCTCAAGAACGCGAGGACCAGGATCGAAGATCTCGACCCGCCGGCCGGTTTGACGATGGCCACGTGCGCCCCTCCATTTGGCTTGCCCAACATTATGACAGAACCGGCCACCCGCCGGCCTTATATATGCCTTATATGCCTTATTGCCTTATGTGTGCGCCGGGACATCGCCGGGAAGGCCAGGCGTCCCGCTTCGCCGAACGCTGACTGCGCGTGGCCCCAGCCCGCCCGTAAGAACGGTGCTGATGGAGGACTTCTTAATATGACCGGTCAATGTGCCGACTTGCGTCTCAACGCCCTCCCGCCAATCCCGCTAATATCCACGCGCTTGACCGCAAGGACGAAAGCGCACGCCTGGAGCTGCCCCGAAGGGGCCGCTTTTTCGGGGCACAGTCCCCGAAAAAGCCTGGTTCCCGTTATACGGCGCGCCACGAGAATTTTGTTCTCGTTGTGTTGGCAAGTTCTTTCGTTGCGATGGCTCACGCTCCCCGGCAGCGCATTTCGCACCGGCGGCAGGGTGTTCAGGTTATGCCACCAGCGACTCGGCATCCTCATCGCCCATGCGCCGGTAATTGGTGTAGGGCATCATCGGAAACAACACCGGCCCGTCGCGTCCGATGCCCTCGCGAATAGCGCGGATCTTCTCGCCATCGGTTTATCGCCCCAGTCCCGTCTCCGGGTCCGGCGTAAGATTCGACGCCACCATGAAGCCGGGGATCCCTTTCTCCCGCGGAACGATCGCGCCTTTGCCGCGGCCCGCCCGCGACCACCGGCCCGCCCAATCGCCCGTAATCGCGTTGCGAGTGGCAGCCGTCGCAATCGGCCAGGTTCTCGAAGACGTAGCGGCCGCGAGCGATCCTCTCGGGAGTGGCGGCCACCCGTATTTCGGACGGCGGAGCGATGGCCGCCTTGCGGAAAACGCAGCCGGGCGCCAACACCGCGCTCAGCAGAACGACAACGGTACCGTCCCTCATGCAGCCAGCATCCGCCACGCGAGCGCCAACCCCGTACCGCAAAACTCGGGCGCCGAAAGCTCGCCCACCTGCATGGCCAGCATCTGCGCAAACAGCCGCGGATGCGAAGCCAGCGCCCCCATAACGCGCTGTCGCAGTCGTGGGCGCCCATCGAGCAGGAGCATCAGGTCCGCCATGAGCTGCGGACGCCTCGCGAGGCGCCGGTGCGCCGCCTCGTAGCGCCCCAGATCTCCGGCTTCGATCGCGTTAGCCAGGGCCACAGCCTGCCGGAACGCAAGACACAGGCCTTCACCCGTGATGGCGTCCACCGAGCCCGAGGCATCGCCCACCAGCGCCACCCGCCGTCCGCACACGGACCGCAGCCGGCGCGACGCGGTAATCCCGCCTCGCTCCAGCGCCGCCGCCGCGCCGATCCGCCGTGCAACGTCGGGAAACTGCCGTAGCGCCTCGTCCAGGCGCAAGCGCGGATTCCCGGAAATCAGGACCACGCAGACTTCCTCCAGGGCAACCGGCGTGATGTAGAGCTGGCAGCCGTCGCCCCAGTGAATCTCCACGAATTCGCTCCACGGCGCAACGTGGTAGTGGCGCCGAAACCCGAACCGCCGGCCATCGCGCACGCGTGAATCCAGGCCCGCCCATCCGCGCACGCGCGATTCGACGCCGTCCGCACCCACAATCCAGCGCGCGCCCATGGTGCGTCCATCGACGACCACGCCCTCCTCGCCGATGCCCGTGACGTGCGCTCCCCACAGCAACCGGACGCCGAGTTCCGCGGCGCGATCCACCATGATCCCGTGCAACTCCGTCCGTTTGAGTCCCAGCCCGCATCCGGTCGGAAACACGGCCTCCTCGGCAACACCGCGATCCTCGAAACGGATGCCCCGGAACGGGCGCCCGGCAGTGTTCTCCAGGCACATGCCCAACGATCGCGCGGCGGCGATACCATCCGGCATGATTCCCTCGCCGCACGCCTTGTCGATGGGCGGCACGCAACCATCCGCCGCCGTGACTTGGAGGCCGCGCAAACGGGCAGCGATCGCGGCGGCCAAACCGGCCGGCCCGCCGCCAACCACAAACACGTCCGTCGAGCGTGTCAGCGGGTTCAATGTGGCCCGCCGGGCTCGCTGCGATTCATCGCCTCTGATTCTACTCCCGTGGGGCCTTACAGGAATGCGGAATTTACACAAGTAGCCCGGTTCGCAACAAAGCGCCACGCAACCGGCGCAACTCGCGGTAAAATATGGACGTCACAGAGTGAGCATGGGGCCTCACCTCCTCCTGCTTCGTAGTATGGGAAGCCCCGGGTCTTTACCCCGGGCTTTTCCTTTGAAGCCCAGTTGCTTCGCCGGAAAACAACCCGCCCTTCTTCCCACCCACGCCGCGGAGAATGTCGATACTAGCGCATGGCAGGCCGTGGTCCGATCCCCATTTTCAGTATTCAGGGGGCCACTTGCAAACCCCCCGTTAGGGTGTAATATAACCAATGGACAAATGTTAACCCGGAAATGCGGGTGCTGACTGTGGACGTGGCGTGGGGTTAGGCTCCAGCTTCAGGTTTCAACGAGCCAATCATTCTTAAGTTTTCGGTCCTTTCCTCCCCCGGTCCTGGCAGTCGCGAAGCGTGTCTGCGGTTGGTGAACTCAGAGAGATCGGGCCGGCAGTCCGGCCTTGGGGACAAGATGGCGAATCCAACATTAGAGCCCGCCGGGACGGCGGCGCCGAAGCCGAAGTCTAAGCCGTCCCTGGCGCAAGCTTGCAAGGTGATTTTTTCCAAGAGCGAAGAGACCGATGAAGGCAAGGTCGTCGCGCGCCGCCGCCGGTTCGTAATGGCCGCCGTGCTGGGCACTCTCGGTGTCAACCTTTTGATGTTTCTGCGCTTCTTCTTTCCGCGCGCCCTGTACGAGCCGAAAACCCGCTTCAAGATCGGCTATCCGTCGGACTTCGGGTTCGGCGTCGATACCAAATTCCAGAATCAGTACCGCATCTGGGTCGTGCGCAACACCGAGGGCATCTTCGTAATCTCGGCCATTTGTACCCACCTCGGCTGCACGCCCGACTG
>JBGPKH010000603.1:0-5594 GCA_041485845.1 Bryobacteraceae bacterium | reverse complement strand
TCCTTCTGCGTCATGGCCGCCAGGTACTTGGAGATGACCTTTTCGGGCTCGCCGATCTCCACCAGCCGCCCCCGCTCCAGCCACAGGACGCGATCTCCGATGGCTTTGACGTCGGCAACCGCGTGCGAGACAAACAGGATCGTGATGCCGCGCGACCGCAGCTCGTGCACCTTGCGCATGCAGCGCTGGCGGAAGTAGATGTCGCCCACCGCCAAGGCCTCGTCCACCAGCAGGATCTCGGGGTCCACGTTGATGGCCACCGCGAACGCCAGCCGCACCACCATGCCGCTCGAGTAAGTCTTCACCGGCTGGTTGATGAACTCGCCGATTTCGGCGAAGGTCTCGATATCGTGGTAGCGCTCGTCGATCTGGCGGGTCGTGAGTCCCAGAATCGAGCCGTTGAGGTAGACGTTGTCGCGGCCGGTGAATTCCGGATTGAAGCCGGCGCCCAATTCCAGCAGCGCGGAAACCCGGCCGTTCACCGCAACGCCACCGCGGGTCGGATGCAAGATGCCGGCCACCATCTGGAGCAGGGTGCTCTTGCCCGAGCCGTTTTCGCCCACGATGCAGAAGGTCTCTCCGCGTTTAACCTGGAAAGTGAGGTCGTGCAAGGCCCAAAAATCTTTGTGGCGATGGAGGCGGTTGAGAGACACCAATTCCTTGAACCGGTCTCCCGGCGATTCGTACATCGCGTAGCTCTTGGAAACACCTTCGAACTCGACTGCGTTCACGATGGAAGAAGAAAGACCAGTGTAACGAAACTCGCGGGCGGGGTGGGTGGACGTGAAGAAAGAAACGAAAAGGGCGGCCGCCGACCCCTCCTGTAAGTTCAATGCTGCAAGCCGAACAGACTGCGGGGAAAACCCGCGGCGCCAGATGAATTCGCTCTACGCGATAGCTCTACGGCGCGTCAAGACTCGCAACCGGTCAGCCGAGTAAGCCGGAAGCCGCCCTTGTAGTGGACTGGTTCTATGCACTTCCTCCTTTACAGTGGCTCCCCCGTGAAGGGGATCGCGTTAGGCCCTTTCGGAGAAAGAGGCCTGGAGAACGGCAACCAACCGCCTCCACTCACAATATGCTCCTATAGGACCGGCGATGTCAAGTTAAGAATTTCGCCGAGTTTTCGCCGAGGGGAAATGCAACGGCTGGTTCTAGTTACGCGCTCCCACATGCGCGAAGTCCGCCACCAGAAACTCCTTCACGCCCGGACGCCCCGTGAGCGCGAGTTGCACTGCGCCGCTCTCTTGTTCGAGCGAAAACCGGAAGTCCAAAAAGGGGCAGCACTTTCTTTCGGCGTCGATCCACTCGCCCAGTTCCGGCAGCGTCACTCCGGTGAGCGACAACCGAAAGCCCAACCCGTCCGGCAACTCGCGCTTCTCCACCGCGGCGGCGGACAATTTCCGGCTCAGCGCCGAATGGCGCGCCCGCTCGGCCGGGGTAAGCGCCTTCAGATTACAGGCCAATGGACTCTCCGCGGCAACCGCGGCCGCGCACAGCAAAACGGTCAGGCAGCACTTGGTAAACATGTGATGATCTCCAGTCACCGACGGTATCACTTCAAGTAAACTTTAAGTCAAGTTAACTTATGACCATTGGAGAAGTCGCCGGCCGGCTCGGACTTCGCGCGTCGGCCATCCGCTATTACGAGCAATCCGGATTGCTCCCCAAGCCCCCGCGCACCGGCGGCCGGCGCACCTATGGCGAAGGCGTGCTCGACCGTCTCGCGTTCATCCAGTTCGCCCGCGAAGCCGGTTTCACCATCGCCGAGATCAAAGTGTTATCAAGCACAGGGCCGGCCAAGCCTCTCTCCGCCAAAATGCGCCAGTTGGCCGCCCGCAAGATCGAAGAAGTGGACCGCTTCATCGAACGCGCCAACGCGATGAAGGGAATGCTCACCCGCTCCCTCCGCTGCCAGTGCCTGGATACCGAGGAGTGCGGCCGGAAGATTCGCGCGCGCAAAGGTTGAGTCAGAAGCGGCCGCACGCCACACGAACCCCTCGGCCACACTCTTCTCGGCTCCCTCGGCGCTCGAACCACGCCAACGACACTGAAGCCCCAAGCCTCGACCGGCCCCATGGTTTTCCTCGGCGCCTCAGCGTCTCGGCGGTGAATCATGCCACCCTTCTGATATATTGACCATGTTCCACCTGGAGGCACCCCATGCGCTCGCGAATCGCCCTGCTTCTCGCCCTCTGCCCCGCCGCGTTAGCCGGCGACTGGCTGACCTTCAGTCACGATCCGCAACGCACCGGTTGGGCGTTCGAGGAGACCAAACTCACTCCCGAGAACGTTTCCACCATGACCCTCGCCTGGAAGACCAAGCTCAAGAACGAGCCGTACAGCCTGTCCGCCCTCACCGCTCCCGTAGTCGCCAGCGGCATCTCGACCGCCAAGGGCGTGCGCAGTGTGATGTATACCGCCGGGATCACGGGCACGGTGTTCGCGCTCGATGCCGCCACCGGCGAAGAACTGTGGAACCACCCGTTCAAATACGTGGTGCTGCCGGGCAAGGGAGGCTACCAGGGGACGTTCCTCTGTCCCAACGGCATCACCGCCACGCCGGTGATCGATAAGACCACCAACACGCTCTTCGTGATTGCCGGAAACGGCGCGCTCTACGGGCTCGACCTGGGAAGCGGCACGGTGCGCTATGGACCGGTGCAACTGGTCGCGCCCTTCTCCAAGAGCTCGAGCCTGAACCTGGTCGACGGCGTGCTCTACACGGTCCTCGCGCAGGGGTGCGGCCAGGGCCTCTCGGGATTCTACTCGGTCGACGTCCGCGACCGCCACCATACGGTGATTCACCAGATGCTGCTTTCCAACACCGACACCGGGGGGATCTGGGGCCGTGGCGGCGCGGTCATCGGGACCAACGGCCGGGTGTACGGCGGCACCGCGGACGGCGTGTTCGATCCCGCGGCCGGAGATTACTCCGATACCGAGATCGCGGTGTCGGCCAAAGACCTGACGCTGCTCGATTACTTCCTGCCCTTGAACTGGCAGTTCATCCGGCGCAAGGATTTCGACCTCGGCGCATCCAGCCCGGTCTACTTCGGCTGGCGCAATCGCAATCTGGTGGCGGCCGGCGCCAAGGAGGCCGTGGTGTATTTGATGGATGCCGGCAACCTGGGAGGCGCCGATCACCAGACCACGCTCTACACCAGTCCGCGTCTGGGCAATGACAAGCAGGTGTGCTGCGACGGCCTTGGCATCTGGGGCGGCATTTCGATGGCGCGCGACACCGACGGGCAGACGTGGCTGATTGTGCCGATGGGCGGTCCGCCCGCGGCCGACGGGCCCAAGTTCCCGATCGCCAACGGCGCTGCGCCGCACGGCAGCCTGATGGCGCTCAAGGTGGTGGCCGACTCGAAGGGCAATCCGGTACTCGAGCCGGCCTGGGTGTCGGGCGATTTCGATATGCCCGACCCGGCGGTGATCGCCAACGGCGTGGTATTCGCGCAATCCACCGGATCGAACGAGGTGCAGCGCGGCGGCGAGGCCGTGCGCGTCAAGAGCAATCACCCATCGGTGCTGAAGGCGCTGGATCTGAAAACCGGCAAGGAGCTGTTCAACAGCGGGACCGCCATCGAGTCGTGGGTGCATTTCAGCGGACTTGCCGTCTCGGACGGGCGGGTGTTCGCCGTCGATCACGATTCCAACGTTTACGCCTTCGGCCTGCCCGCCGCCACCTCGCGATAGCAGAAACAATCCACCAGATGGTCGTTGACCATGCCGGTTGCTTGCATAAAGGCATAGCAGATGGTGGAGCCGACGAAGCGGAAGCCCCGCTTCTGGAGATCCTTGCTCATGGCATCCGATTCCGCCGTGCGTGCCGGCACTTCTTTCGTCGTGCGGAATGCGTTCTGCATCGGCCGCCCGCCGGTGAACTGCCACACATAAGCGTCGAAGCTCCCGAACTCTTTCTGCACCGCGAGAAAAGCTTTGGCATTGTCGATGGCGGCGGCGATTTTGAGACGGTTGCGGACGATGCCGGCATCGGCCAGCAGCGCCTCCACTTTGCGCCGATCGTAGCGCGCGATCTTCCGCGCATCGAAGCCATCGAAAGCCTTGCGGTAGTTGTCGCGCTTGTTGAGGATGGTCGACCAGCTCAGCCCGGCCTGCGCGCCTTCCAGAATCACGAACTCGAAGAGGGCGCAATCGTCGTGCAGCGGCACGCCCCATTCGGTATCGTGGTACGCGACGTAACTCTCGCCGTTGGCCCAGGGGCACCTGGTGATCATGGATTTCTTTTACCACGAGCGCCTTCGCGCAAAAAACGAAGGGCCCGGCGGCGCCTTACCGGGGGCCCGCCGCGCGTGTTCGCCCTGCTGGTGTGCGGGAGTTGGGGACCGGACCCGCGGATCGTCCGGATGATGGAATGGGCTTGGGGGACCAGAAAGCGAAGCCATGCCCGAGGGTGCGCCGGAGACCTTGGCGGCCCAGCGGCGGGCGGACCTGTTCGAGGCGTGTTTGCGCCTTCGGCGATCCGGCGGCCGAATCGCTCCGCCGAGCCTAACATAACCAGGCGTGACATTGTCCTGAGAACAACACCCGGAAACACGCACTCTCTCGATGACGCGTCTCTGGCGAGTGAGAACTCTATGCCTATTGCCACGATTAACGACGATTCCTTGAATGTCAGCCTGCTCCTCTCTACCCTGGTGGCGTTCCGGAAAGGGGATTTCAGCGCGCGGATGCCGCTCGATTGGACGGGCACGGCCGGCAAAGTGGCCGACACGCTCAACAGCATCATTGAAACCAGCGACCGGATGTCCCAGGAGCTGGCCCGCCTCAGCCAAGTGGTCGGCAAGGAGGGAAAACTGGGGCAGCGCATCTCCATGGGGGATGTCACCGGGGGCTGGGCGGGGAACGCGGACGCCATCAACACCTTGCTCGAAGACCTGACGCGCCCGGCGGCTGAGACGGCGCGGGTGATCGCGTCGGTGGCCAAGGGCGATCTGTCGCAAAGCATGTCGCTCGAATCCGGCGGGCAGCCGCTGCGGGGCAGTTTTCTGCAAACCGCCAACACCGTCAACACCATGGTGTCGCAACTGGGCTCGTTCGCCTCCGAGGTCACCCGCGTGGCGCGGGAAGTGGGCACGGAAGGCAAACTGGGCGGGCAGGCGGAAGTAGCGGGAATGGCCGGCACCTGGAAGGATCTCACCGACAACGTGAACTCCATGGCGGCCAATCTCACCAATCAGGTGAGGAATATTGCCGGCGTCACCAAGGCGGTGGCCACCGGCGATCTGTCCAAGAAGATCTCGGTGGACGTGCGCGGCGAGTTCCTGGAATTGAAAGAGACCATCAACACCATGGTGGACCAGCTCCGCTCGTTCGCTTCGGAAGTGACCCGAGTGGCGCGCGAGGTGGCGACGGAAGGCAAGTTGGGCGGCCAGGCGCAGGTGCAGGGCGTTTCCGGCACCTGGAAGGACCTCACCGACAGTGTCAACTTCATGGCGGGAAATCTGACGGCGCAGGTGCGCAATATCGCCCAGGTGACCACGGCGGTGGCCTCGGGCGATCTGTCCAAGAAGATCACGGTGGACGCGCAGGGCGAGATCCTGGAGCTGAAGAACACCATCAACATTATG
>JBGPKH010000602.1:0-5600 GCA_041485845.1 Bryobacteraceae bacterium | reverse complement strand
TGTTGAAGATACGCGCGATGTTGGTGCGCAGGCCGTGCTTGCGGTGAAACGCCATGGTCAGCGCTTCCGCGAACCGCTTGCTTTCGTCGTAGCAGGAACGCAATCCCACGGGGTTCACGTTCCCCCAGTAGGTCTCCACCTGCGGGTGCACCAGCGGGTCGCCGTAGCACTCCGACGTGGAGCTCAACAGAAAACGCGCGCCCTTTTCGAGCGCCAGTTGCAGCATGTTGCGCGTCCCGCAGGAACCGACTTCCAGGGTTTCGATGGGGTGCTCCAGGTAGTCCTTGGGACTGGCCGGCGAGGCCAGGTTGGCCACGCAATCGACGGGCCCTTCGACGACAAACGGCCGCGTGATGTCCTGCTCCATTGAGTGGAAGCGGGGCTCTCTTTCGAGATGCGCAAGATTTCCACGGCTCCCCGTCAACAGGTTGTCGAGCGCTACCACAGTGTGGCCTTCCGCCAGCAGACGATCGCACAGGTGCGACCCGATGAAGCCGGCGGCGCCGGAAACGACTATACGCAAATTGCCTCCAGAGATTCATTCTAGCGGAGCTTGTGCGGCATTCACATGCTACATTCAGTCATAGTGATATGACTGACGCATCGTGGACGCAGCGGGCCCTTGTGCTGGTGCTGATCGCCGCGTCGCTGGCGCTGTTCTGGTGGCGCTTTCGCAAGGTCTGGGATGTAATCCGGGGTTCGCGGCGCACTCCCGATTTCGCAGTCACGCCGCTCGGCCCGCGCCTTCGCGATTTTCTCTGGGAAGTGGCGGCGCAGGGAAAAGTGATCTGGCAGCGGCCGCTCCCCGGCCTCGCGCACGCTTTCGTCTTCTGGGGATTTTGCGCGTTCGCCCTGATCACCTGCAATCATCTGGCTTCTGCATTCGGCGCGCGCGTTCTGTCACCGGCCAGCGGCTTCGGAAGCTTCTACTTCGGTTTCACAGCAATCTGGGCCGTAGCGGTGGCGATCTCCATCGCCGGTCTGTTCGTGCGGCGCTTCATGGTGCGGCCCCAGTGGCTCGGGCCGGTATCCCCGGAATCGGGTGTGATCGCGCTGCTGATCTTCGTGCTCATGGTCACGTATCTGGCCGGCATGCGCGTCCCGGAAGACACTGCCGTGGGCAGGGCCATGTGGTGGACGCACACGCTGGCGCTGCTCACCTTTCTGCCGCTGATTCCCCACACCAAGCATCTCCACCTGGTGCTCAGCCCGGTGACCGTGTTCCTCAAGCGCCAGGGCTTCAGCCGCATTCCGCCGCTGGCAGGCGACGAGGATTTCGGCCTCGATACCGGCAAGGACGTGACCCGCATCGATGCGCTGCAGGCGTTCAGTTGCGTGGAATGCGGCCGATGCACGGAGCACTGCCCGGCGTACAACACGGGCAAAGTTCTCAACCCCAAGGAGATCGTGCTGGGGCTGCGCGCCTATCTCAACGATCTCGGGCCGGCCAACCAAGCGCCGCTGCTGGGCAAACACATTTCCGAAGAAGCCGCCTTCCAGTGCACCACGTGCGGAGGCTGCGAATTTCAGTGCCCGGTGGGGATCCAGCACCTGCCGATGATTATCGGGCTGCGGCGCGGCGCCGTGAACACGGGCAAGTGGGAGGACGAATACGGCGCCAAGCTGTTCCTGAACCTGGAGCGCCACGGCAACGCCCTCGGATTCGCCGCGAGCGATCGCCAGAAATTCATCGAGAAGAACGCGCTGCCCCTCTACGACGGAACCGAGGAGTATTGCCTGTGGCTCGGGTGCATGGGTTCCTACGACCCGCAGGGGCGCGAGATCGTGCTGGCCCTGGCGCGCGTCCTGCGGCACGTGGGCGTAACGTTCGGAGTCCTGCGCAAGGAGAAGTGCACGGGCGATCCGGCCCGCCGCCTGGGCAACGATCTGGCCTTTTCGCAGGTGGCGGAGGCCAACATCGAGACCCTGCGATCATCCAAGGTTGGGAAGATGGTTTCCATCTGCCCGCACTGCGTGCGCACGATCGGCACGGACTGGCGGGAGTTCGGGGCGGCTTTCGAGATCGAGCATCACAGCGAGCTGTTGGCGCGGATCGAGGCGCGATTGCCGGCGGCGGACTCATCCCGCCCGAAGACGGTATTTCACGATCCCTGTTATCTCGGCCGGTATCGCAACATCTATGAGGAGCCGCGAACCGTGATCGCGCGCTCGGCCGAAGTGTTGGAGCCGCCCCGTACACGAGAGCGGTCCTTCTGTTGCGGCGCCGGCGGCGGCCAGATGTTCCTCGGGGAAGAGAAAGGCAAACGCGTCAATGTGGCGCGGGTCGAGGAGCTGGTGGGCACGGGCGCCGAGGTGATCGGCACGGCGTGTCCGTTCTGCCAGACGATGTTCCGCGACGCGTTGGGAGTGGTGACGCAGGCGCCGCCCAAGCTGCTGGACATCGCGCAACTGGCGGCGGCATCGCTTCCCGCGGAACAGCCAAAATCGGTCGCGTGACATGCTATAATCTTTTCGTGGCGCGGCGCGGGTCGCGTGACGCTTCCAGAAAACTTCCGCAGCGGGCGCGTAGCTCAATTGGCAGAGCAAGTGACTCTTAATCACTAGGTTGAAGGTTCGATTCCTTCCGCGCTCACCAAAACTAAAGCACTTAGAGGTCACTGAACGGGCAGCCGCGACGCTGCTTTAGCGGATTCTTTAGCAGGTGCGGTCGATTCCCGGGTTAACTGAAGCGCTCCCACCTCACGTTTGGCGGCCATCCGGATGTGGCTGTACCTCTCCAGCATCGCCCGGCTCATGTGACCCGCCAGCGCCAGCATCGTGCTCTCCGGAACTCCGGCCTCTGCCATTTTTGTGAGTGCCGAATGCCGCAAGTCGTGGAGACGGCAGCTAACCTTGGCTTCATCCCGGATGCTTCCCCAGACGGTCTTCAGCGTCGTGGTGGGTCGTGTGGGGTCGGTCGGTTGCGGCTTGCCGAACGGGAACAGGTAGTATTCCGGCTTCGTCTCGCCGAATTTTTTCGCGAACCACTGCGCGTGGGCGGTGAGGATCTGGAACAATTCCTCGTTCATCGGAATCTGCCGGCCGGTCCCCGACGACGTCTTGGCGCGCCCCACGGTGATGATCCGCTTGGCGAGGTCCACCTGGCTCCACATGAGGCCGGTGATTTCCCCGCTGCGCATCGCGGTCAGCAGGGCCACCCGTATGATCACCGACGCGATCCACCAGCGGATTTTCTTCGCCGCGGCGTCGAGCAGGTTCCGTTCCTGTTCGGGTGAAAGGGCCTTCCCCACGTCCTTGCGTTCTTCCTCATTGGGGACCTTCGGCCACAGAACGGCCTGCCGATCGCGCGCGAGAGCTCGCCCACTTCCGCGTTGATCGTCCGGCCGCTCACGCCTTCCGCGATTCTGGTCGCGATGTAGCCCCGGATACGGTCTTCGGTGAGATCCCGCAAGGTAAGCTTGCCGAGGAGGCGCGTGACGTGGGCGAGCCGTCCTTTGACGAACAGGATCGATTGTTCCCTGCCATAGCGGTCGATCTTGTATCGCTGCTGGTACGCCGCGACGAGGTCCGCCACGGAACTGATGCGGTCCTCCCGTTTCTCAAGCGGCATGCCCGCGAAGGTCTTCTCCAGTTCCAGACGGCGATTCGTCCCGGCCGCTTTGGCGACGGTTCTGCGTGTCGATTTCGACGATTCCTGATAGGGCTGGCCCGCGAACGTGAAGTGGTACCACCAGACGCGGGACTTTTTTTTTCTGGCCTTTCGGATCGCGATAGCTGGGACGGTAGACGCTCATGGCCTTGTCTCCTCCCCGCTACGCTGCCTTGAATGGCCGGACTTCCTCGGCCACCTTTTCCGCCAACCGATCCTCGGCCATTTGCAGATCGTACTTCGCTTGAAGGTTGATCCACATCCCGGCAGAAGTGCCGAAGAACCGTGCCAGCCGCAGGGCGGTGTCCGCCGTGATGGGCCGCTTTCCGCGCAGGATGTCGCTGATTCGGTTTGCCGGCACGTGAAGCTCCAAGGCCGCTCGGTTGGCGTTCAAACCGGCATCCTCCAACACGCTCTTCAGGACCTCTCCGGGGTGTATGGGTGATAGCTTTCTCGGCATATGTCTTGTCGCCTTTCGTCTTTAGTGGTGGTAATCGGTGATTTCCACGTTCTCCGCTCCGTTGTCCGTCCATTCAAAGCAGATCCGGTACTGATCGTTGATTCTGATGCTGTGCTGCCCTCTGCGGTCACCCTTCAATTTCCCAAGACCTAAACCGGGCAGCCTCAGATCCTGCAATCCAGCGGCGCTATCGAGCAGCTCCAATTTGATCCGTGCGGCCCTCTCGATCGCTCGAAACTTCCTGCTCGGCATACGGCTCAGCAGTTTCCGTGTTTCCTTGTCCCGGCAAGAATGAATCATAGGTCCGCCATTTTTCGCTGCCGATGCTCAGCCGATCACCGTATACGCAAAGTATACTATACGAGACGTAAAATAGTCCATCAGCGGCTTCTCCGGGTGTTCCCGTCACGCCCTATTTGTTCCAGGCCGGTACGGACGCGGCGACGTCGACTGGCTTAGAGAGACGGCCGAGAGTAGCTCCACTGGGAGATTACGGCTGGCGGATCAGGCCGCGCTGCTCCTCCAGGCGGTCCACGCGGCTCTTCACTTCGAGGATCTCTTTGGTGATGCGCAACTCCGCCTCGGCGATGTGCTGCTTCATCTCCGCGCGCAACGCGTCGATCTGCGCGGACAGGGCCTTGGTGTTCAGCCACGAGGTGATGACCATCACCATGAGGCTGCCGAACAGAGCGAGGATCGCGGGCATCCACACTTGGACCGTCTGGCTCATGTCTGCATTCATTGTAACGAGAACCCGCTTGGATGCCGTGCACCACCAAAATCAACAGGGTTAGGAACTCCATAAGAGCCGGTTTGGCGATTGTGCCCATGCTTGCGCCCTTCCCGCCTTGGGAAGCAACGTTGTCGCGCGGCGCAGACCGCGATTGCGGCCTGGCGTATACTGATTGAAACCTGGGATGCCAAAATGGAGATCCCGGTTGGACTGGGCTCGTGCCGGACGTCCGGAGGGACTGATGAAGAGTCTTGGGCTGGTGCTGGTTCTTCTGACAAAGCTGCACGCCGCCGATTCTCAGGCCGGCGCGGCAGCCACGGCCGCGCTGCTGGCCGAAGTCATCCGCGTGAACACCGGTAATCCGCCGGGGAACGAAGCGAAACTGGCCGAATTTCTGGCGCCCCGCTTCCGGGCCGCGGGCTTCGAGGTGGATATCATACCCACGCCCCAGCCGGGCAAGTCGCACTTCATCGCGCGACTCCGCGGCGACGGATCGAAGAAGCCGGTTTTGCTGGCGGCGCACGCCGATGTGGTCGGGGTGGAGCGGGAGAAGTGGACCGTCGATCCGTTTGCCGGATTGATTCAGGACGGCTACGTCTACGGCCGCGGCGCCATCGATTTCAAGGGCGGTCTGGCGGTTTTCGCGCAGGCCGTGTTGATGCTCGCACGCAATAAGGCGCCGCTGGCGCGCGACGTCATTTTCCTCGCCGAGGCCGACGAGGAGGGCGGCAAATACTCGACGCGGTGGCTGGCCGAGTCGCACTGGAACAAGCTCGACTGCGAGTTCTCCTTGAACG
>JBGPKH010000601.1:0-5605 GCA_041485845.1 Bryobacteraceae bacterium | reverse complement strand
CCGTCCGCCCGGCAGTAGGCCGGCCAGGGGGCCGGCAGCGGGCGAGGGCGCCCGCCCCACGTTTCGCTCCGAATGGTGTCTACCTGAGTGAAGCACATACCCATCTTGGTCAATTTGAAATAGTCGGGGCCGAGTTGCAGGTATTGGCGGATCAGCCGGTCTGCGGTGGCCCGGCTGATGCCGAGGCGATTTTCGCAGAAGGCGTCTCACGTGTCCGCGACTTCGCGGTAACGCCTGGTCTCGCGAATTTCGACAGCATCGGCATGGGAGTCAGCAGCCAGGAGTCCGAATCGCCGGCCGGCTTAGCGGGCGACACCTTCGGCACGCCAAGTCATTTCCACGCGGACAGGCATTTCGTTCTTGGTGGGGATCGCCAGGAGCGTGGGTGGTTCGATCTTGAAATCGGATAGCGTAGCCGGAATGGTTCCTGATATCCGAGCCTCGTTTCCTCGAGTCACGAGTTGGAAGGGTACCTGTTTGTAGTGCGCGATCTGTCCGGCGAACTCGACTTCCAGGTCGGCATGGATCGTTGCCAATGAGGCTGCGTCTGCCGGCAAACGAACCCGCACTGTGACCATCGGGAACTGAGCGCCACGCGCCGCCTGGATCATGTGAAGATCCCGGTTGCTATCCCCCGAGTCAAACAACCTCACAGGTACGGCGATCAGAAAATCGCACTGACCCGCCTGGCAAACTCCTTTGCCGCGCGCCGCATGGCTGACGCCGTCGATCTGGTGCAAAGGGTGGGATACATGATAGGTGAGAGTGCATTGTTGGAGAACCCATTGGCTGTCTGCCAGGAGCAACCAGGAAGGCGCCAGAAGCAAACATGCCATCAGCGCTTTCTTATTCATAACCGACCTTAGAATTTGATCGATACGGAGAGAATAGCCAGGCCGTAGGCCGCGCCGGTCACGGCGGCCACGGCCGAGTGCATACTGGCGATGCCATGGACCTTTTCCCCGCGGTTTCGTTGCTGGTATGCGAGCGCACCCAAGACGGGGGTCAGGACCATCCCCGGACCATGAATCCAGGCAAGAGCTTTGTGCAGCCGGATCGGCCCGTGCACAGTGGTCCCCGGCACCTTGGGCGCGAAGATGGCAAAGGACGCGGTGGTGAAATACAGACCGGCCGCCACCCCACCCAAAGCGGCATGCAACTCACGGCCGGACACGGTGCCATGCCTGCCACCGGCCCGGTTGGAGGTGATGAGCGTGGCGAGCAAAGGAGCGGTCGTAATCAAACCAAGGCGTTGATGGGTCTTGAGCATGTGCGACCGTTTATCGAGCCGTGCCTGCTCCTGCGCATTTCCCTTGATCTGCTCCGGAGTAAAACCCAGGTCCCCCAATGAAGGCGCCGCGGCATTGCCGGAGGAGGCCTGTAGAGCCAGGTCCATCGTCCGCCGGGCACCCTCCGTCAGCGTCACGTTGGCGGTTTGGCTGCTAAATCCCTCCGCTGAGATGGAGACCTCGTAATCCCCCGGCATGAGATTGGGTACGTGGTACAGCCCCGCCGAATCGGTTTGAGTCTCCGTCAACTGACCCGTGGCCACGTTCTTAACGGAAATTTTGGCGTTGGGAACGATTGCTCCCGAGGGGGCGCTGATCGTGCCAGACAGCACGGCGCCGGCGACCTGCGCCGGCAATTGACGCGAGGACAAGAGAGAAAGCACTAAAATTCCGATCCCAAGGAGGAACTTCGCCGCGTTCGGTCTCATTTCCATTCTCCACTTGTCCACAACCCGAGCTGGAACAAGGTAGCCGGCTGCAAGTATGATGCCGTAGATCCAAAAGCGCAAGTGTCTGATTGATCAGGACCTCTTTGTTGCGAATCACGACGAGACAGGTTGGCCCCACGACAGAATGCCACCCTCATCGGAAACACGAGTGGCGAAATGGTATCAGGTTGAATCCGTCCTGCCGGGATCCGCACCCATTACCTTTCCGTACGTCCCGACTGCCGTTGCGATGTCGCAGGGTGCTCAGGAAGGGGAGCACGCGGTCAGAACAAGATGGCGGGGGTTCACGAAAATCGGCGTGTACCTCTGCAACGACCGCCACTTCCCGGACGGGACCGTGTCCAGGAATTGAATGGCGGAGATCGTTTTCAATCCTTCGGCCACGGTGGCGGGGCCGAGCGCGTTGCGCTCAACCCGGTCAAGCCTGGTAAGCCTGAGCCACGGTATAATTAGCGCCATCGTCATCTTCTCGACGGGAGAGAATTCATGTCTCGTGTCGTTCGGTGTTCGCTCATTCAGGCCACCAATGCCGCCCCTCCGGATGCCTCGCTGGAAGCCACCAAGAAGGCCATGATCGGCAAGCACCTGGGCTATATCCGGCAAGCGGCGCAGGCCGGAGCCCAGATCGTGTGCCTGCAGGAGATTTTCTACGGGCCGTACTTCTGCGCCGAGCAGACTACGAAATGGTATGACTTCACCGAGCCGATTCCGGACGGGCCCACCGTGCGGCTGATGCAGGACCTGGCGCGGCAGCACCATATCGCTCTCGTTGTTCCTATCTACGAGGTGGAGCAGCAGGGAATCTACTACAACACCGCGGCGGTGATCCACAACGACGGGACGTATCTCGGGAAGTACCGGAAGACGCACATTCCGCACGTGGCGCCGGGATTCTGGGAGAAGTTCTATTTCCGGCCGGGGAATCTGGGGTATCCGGTGTTCGACCTGGGGTTCGCCAAGATCGGGGTGTACATTTGCTACGACCGGCATTTCCCGGAAGGAGCGCGGGCGCTGGGACTGAATGGGGCGGAGATCGTGTTCAATCCTTCGGCCACGGTGGCGGGGCTGAGCGAGTACTTGTGGAAGCTGGAACAGCCGGCGCATGCGGTGGCCAACGGGTACTTCGTGGCCGCGATCAATCGCGTGGGTGTGGAAGCGCCCTGGAATATCGGCGAGTTTTACGGGTCGAGCTATTTTTGCGATCCGCGGGGGCAGATTATCGCGCAGGCGTCGCGCGATGCGGACGAGGTGCTGACGGCGGACCTCGACCTCGACAAGATTGCGGAGGTGCGGAACACGTGGCAGTTCTTCCGCGACCGGCGTCCGGATATGTATGAGGCGCTGGTGAAGGCGTGAAAGGCGGGGCCGGGGGCCGGGGCCGGGGGCCGGGAACGTGGAGGCATGAGGCACTATGACTAAAGAAGAAATCATTCTGGCGAACAAGGAGTTTCTTTTCCCGGCTGTCTTTCACTACTACAAAGAGCCGCTGGTGATTGCGCGGGCCAAGGATCAATATGTCTGGGACGCCGACGGCAATCAGTACCTGGACTTCTTCGGCGGCATCGTCACGGTAGGGGTGGGCCACTGCAACGACCAGGTCAATGCCAAAGTCCATCGGCAGATCGACACCCTGCAGCACGTGTCAACGGTGTTCGCCAACGAGCCGCAGGCGGCGCTGGCGAAGAAGATCGCGTCGCTGACTCCGGGCGGGCGGCTGACCAAATCGTTCTTCACCAACAGCGGGACGGAGGCCAATGAGACGGCGATACTGGCGGCGCGCTGCTACACCGGCAACACCGAGATCGTGGCGCTGCGCCATTCGTATCACGGGCGCTCCTCGATGGCCATGACGCTCACCGGGCAGGGCGCGTGGAGGCTGGGACCCGCGCAGGCGGGGATCGTACACGCGCACAACGCATACTGCTACCGCTGCCCGCTCGGCCTGACGTATCCGAGCTGCGAAGTGAAGTGCGCGCAGGATATGGAAGACCTGATCCGGACCACCACCCACGGCCAGATCGCGGGCTTCATCGGGGAGCCGATTCAGGGCGTGGGCGGATTCATCACGCCGCCCAAGGAGTATTTTCCGGTCGTGGAGAAGATCGTACGGAACCACGGCGGGATCTTCATCAGCGACGAGGTGCAGACGGGCTGGGGCCGCACTGGCGGCAAGTGGTTCGGCATCGAGCAGTGGGGCGTCCAGCCGGACATCATCACGGGGGCCAAGAGTCTGGGCAACGGCGCGCCGATCGGGCTGACCGTGGCCCGGCCGGAAGTGGCCGATTCGGTAAAGGGCCTCACGATTTCGACTTTCGGCGGCAACCCCGTGACTACGACGCAGGCGAAGGCCGTGATCGATTTCATCGAGGAGCAGGATTTGCTGACCAACTGCGCGGAGACGGGCGCGTATCTGCGCGGCCGGCTGGAGGAGTTGAAGGAGAAGCACGAGATCGTGGGCGACGTACGCGGCATGGGGATGATGCAGGCCCTGGAACTGGTGGAAGACCGTCAGACGAAGGCGCCGGCCACGGCACAGACCGCCATGGCGATGGAAGTGGCGCGTGAGCACCGGCTCTTGATTGGCAAGGGTGGGACGTTCGGCAACGTGCTGCGCGTGACGCCGCCGATGAACGTGGGCCGCGGGGATGTGGATCAGTTTATCGAAGTGCTCGATAAGACGCTGGCGGCGTGCGGAGCTATGGCGGCTGGAGGGGTCAGGTGAGTACACTGCCGGTTCCGCGGAATTTGGAACGGTTCCCGGAGTTGCACCCGGCGCTCGATTCGCAATCGGCGCTGGCGGAGGCGAACCGGTGCCTGTTTTGTTTCGATGCGCCGTGTACGGCGGCGTGCCCGACGCATATCGACGTGCCGCGATTTATCAAGAAGATCGGAAGCGGGAATTTGCGCGGTTCGGCGGTGACGATTCTGGACGCGAACATTCTGGGGCTGAGCTGCTCGCGGGTTTGTCCGGTGGACGTGCTGTGCGAAGGGTCGTGCGTGCTGCTGCAGTACAACAAGAAGCCGATCGAGATCGGGCGGCTGCAGCGGTTCGCGATGGATCGGTTTTATGAGGCGGGAAGACCGCTTCCTGACGGTCGCGGCTCGGCGGGAGGGAAAGCAGTTGCGTGTATTGGTGGGGGGCCTGCGTCGCTGGCCTGCGCGGCGGAGCTGCGGCGGCACGGGTTCGGAGTCACGATCTTCGACAACCGGCCGCTGCCGGGCGGGCTGAATACTTACGGCGTGGCGGAGTACAAGCTGCGGCCCAGCGACAGCTTGCGCGAAGTGGAGCTGATCCGGTCGATGGGGGTGGAGTTCCGCCAGGAGGAAGTCGGCGGGGCGGTGTCGATCGAGGGTCTGGAGAAGGAGTTCTCCTTCATCTTTATCGGGGTCGGGCTGGGCGCGATGGAGCGGCTCGGAATCCCGGGCGAGCACCTGCAGGGCGTGATCGATGCGCTGCGCTTCATCGAGCGGTATAAGACACTGCCGGATTTCCAGGTGGGGCGGTCGGTGGTGGTCATCGGCGGCGGCAATACCGCGATCGACGCGGCCAACGCGGCAGTGCGTCTGGGGGCCGCGGAGGTCCACCTGTTTTATCGCCGCACGGAAAAGGAGATGCCGGCGTTCTCCTTCGAATACGACCATTCGAAGGTGGAGGGCGTGCAGTTTCATTGGCTGGCGCGGCCGGTGGAGATCGTGGAGCGCGATGGGTGTGCGGTAGCCGTCAAGTTTGTGGAGACGCGGCTGACGGAGCCGGATTCGAGCGGGCGGCGGAAGTCGGAACCGATTCCGGGCACGGAGTTCGCAGTGGCGTGCGATACGGTGATTCCGGCGCTGGGGCAGTCGCGGCTTACGGGGCTGTTGAGCGTT
>JBGPKH010000600.1:0-5606 GCA_041485845.1 Bryobacteraceae bacterium | reverse complement strand
CTGGCGGCCAAGGCGCATAGCGCCAGTAGGAAATAGGGAAGGGCGCGAAATCGGCGTAGAGTCATGGAAACCTCCGCAACTTCTCGGGCTTTCACCTTTAGTTCGAGACACGAACGAATACCGTCTTATACTGTAACTCAAAACAGGCTGCCGCCATGAGTTGCCAAAACATCGGATCCTTCTTCCGACCCGGATAAAACGCTCCGATTCCCCTGGCGACTCGCAGTATAAAATGCGCGTGTTTCGGATGGCCCTATCGGGGCTGGTACTTCTTTTTCTTGGCGCCCGACTCCGCGATTCGTTCGAGTGAAAGGATTGCCCGGCTGATCAGTTCCACTACCGAGCGCAGATCCGCAATGGTCTTTGCCAGTTCCATACACAGCTTCCCGAAGGACTGTCCGTACCGTGTTCGGACATCACCCCTCTCCCGTTCTCTCTCTTCCGCATCCTCCGAGTGGCAGGGAGAGATGCGCGTCCCCTCAACGGGTGAAGTATAAGAATTCGGCAATTCTTAGAAAACGATATTGAAATCTTATCCGAGAAGCCGGAGGCCGTCAAGCAAAATAAGGGTCTGTCGATAGCGCCCTCACTCGTGGGGCAACGGTTGGAAGAACGCGAAGACCGCGCCCTGCGGGTCCGCCACCACGGCCATGCGGCCCACCTTTTCGATGGTCATGGGACCCACGTAAACATTGGCGCCCGATGCCTTGGCCCTGGCGGTGGACGCGTCGCAGTCTTCCACCGTGAAGTACGTCATCCAGTGCGGCGGAACGTTGGGATCGCGATGGGCCGCCGGCGGAATCCCGCCGATGAAGGCCTCGCCGTTCTTGATATGCAGGTAGTCGTCCTTGCCCGTCATCAGCTCCCAGTCGAACAGGCCCTTGTAGAACTCGCCGGCCCGCGCGGGATCGGGCGTGCTGAGATCCGCCCAGCAGATGGTGCCCGGCACAGCGGTAATGCGGGTGCCCTTGTGGGTTTTCGGCTGCCACACAGAGAAGACTGCGCCAGTGGGGTCCTGGATGACCGCCATGCGGCCGAAATCCACGACGTCGAAGGGCTCCGCGATCACGGTCCCGCCGCCCTGCGACGCCTTGGCGGCAATTTCGTCGGCGCTGGTTACGGCAATGTAGGGCATCCAGTGCGGAGGCACGCCGCGCCCGCGCATCTCGGCGTTCAGGGTGTAGGCCGCCGCGGCGTCCCGCCCGTCGATTTGAAACATGGTGTAGAACTCGCCCGGACCCATCGGGAAGTCGTTGGAGGTCCATCCGAAAAGAGGTTGATAGAACTGTTTCGCAGCGTTCTGGTTGGTGGTGCCCAGCTCGATCCAGCAGAAGGATCCCGGCGCATGATGGTCGATGTGTGCCATGTGCGGCAGTATAACAGACGACCTGTGAAACCGACGCTAAAATGACCCAGGTTAAGATATTGAGATGCCCATCACGCTCGCGCAGGTGGAAGAAGCGCGCCGTAACATTGCGCCCGTGGCTTTCCGCACGCCGCTGGTCCCGTGCAACGCTGACGGGCCCGCCGGGCTCTACCTGAAGCTGGAGAACCTTCAGCCCATCGGATCGTTCAAGATTCGCGGCGCGGCGAACGTCATGGCGCGCACGCCGCGCGAGCGGCTGGAGCGCGGCGTGCTGACCGCTTCGGCCGGCAACATGGCGCAGGGCGTGGCATTCTGCGCGCGGCGCATGGGCGTGCCCGCCACTGTGGTCTCGCCCGATACCGCTCCGCAAACCAAGATACGCGCCGTGGAGCGCCTGGGCGGCCGCGTGATCCTGGCGCCCTTCGCGGATTGGTGGCGGACCTTCGAGACGCGCGCCTACCCGGGCGTCGACGCGACCTTCATCCACGCATTCGACGATCTCGATGTGATGGCGGGCAACGGCACGATCGCGCTGGAGCTTCTCGAGGACCTGCCCGCGCTCGAAGCCGTGGTGATCCCGTGGGGCGGCGGCGGCCTGTCGTGCGGCATCGCGGCCGTATTGCGCGCGCTCGCCCCGCAGGTGCGGATCTATGCCGCCGAGATCGAAACAGCGGCGCCGCTGGCCGCCTCGCTGGCCGCCGGAGAGCCGCGCAGCGTGGACTACCAGCCGTCGTTCGTCGACGGCATCGGCAGCAAGGTGGTGTTCCGAAACATGTTTGAACGGGCGCAGAAGCTGCTCGACGGCTCCCTGGTGGTCACGCTGAAAGAGGCGGCGCAGGCCATGAAGCTGGTGGCCGAGCGCAACCGCGTGATCGTCGAAGGCGCATCGGCGTGCGCCGTGGCAGCGGCCTTGGCGGGCCGCGCCGGCGTGGGCAAGGTGGTGGCCATCGTATCGGGCGGCAACATCGATCTCGATAAGTTCACACAGCTCGTGCAGCCGGGAGCCTAACCAATCGCCGCAGTCCGCGTCAACAGGAACAAGCGCGGGGATTTCGATCCACTTCTCGGGTTTTGCGGGAATAGGTGTCTTCGCGCAAGGCTTCCAGCAGGAGGGCGGATGAGAATCTTGTTGCTGCTGGGGTTAGTTGTGTTCGCGGGTCCGGGCGCGCACGCCGGAGATTGTTCCAGAGGCGCGGAACCGGCCGTCAAGGTATACCTGGAAAACGCGGTGATCGTGCCGGCCTCCGTGCTGTCGCGTGCCGAGATGACAGTTACGCGCATCTTCGAAGGCGTGGGTGTCCGCGTCGTATTCAAAAACGGCGCGCCGCACCGGAGCTTCCACGCTCGTGGTTGTGCCCCGGTCGCGGCCATCGAGGTCCGCCTGGATTCGGACGCGCCGGCCGATCGATCCCCTCGGGCTCTGGCATACGCGATGCTCCATGGGAGGGCGGGCCCCCGAATCCACATTTTTTACGATCGGATCCGTTCCATTCACGAAGGCAGCCTGACCTCGACGCTGCTGGGCCACGTGCTGGCCCACGAGATTGCGCACGTGCTCGAAGGCGTGAGCCATCACTCCTCGCAAGGGTTGTTGAAGGCCCGCTGGGACGAGCTGGACTATGCCGCAATGGCCGCGAGTCCGCTGCGCTTCACACCCGAGGACGCCGGGCTCCTCCGTCTGAGCTTGCGGAGCATGGCGGAGTGACAAGCAAGAAAGGCCGCGGCACCGTATAATCTTCTTATGTCTGAAAATACTGTGCCCCGCCGGGCCTTCCTGGGCGGTGTCACCGCCATGACCGCACTCTCCTACTCCCGCGTGATGGGAGCCAACGAACGGGTCCAACTTGGCCTTATCGGCTGCGGCGATCGCGGCCGCGGGGATATGGGCAATTTCGTGAAGGCGGGCAATGTGGATGTGGTCGCGCTGTGCGACGTCTACGCGGCCCAGATCGACCGCGCGAAGTCGACGGCGCCCAATGCCCAATCCTTCACCGACCACCGCAAGCTGCTCGACCTCAAGCAGGTGGACGCCGCGCTGATCGGCGTACCGGACCACTGGCACACGGTGATCGCCATCGACGCCCTGAATGCGGGCAAAGACGTTTACGTAGAAAAGCCCTTGACGTTGAAAATCGAAGAAGGCCCCCCGGTGGTGAAGGCGGCGCGGATCAACAACCGCATCTGCCAGGTGGGCATGCAGCAGCGTTCGGGCAAACACTACCTGGAGGCCAAGCGCGAGTACATCGACACCGGCAAGCTGGGGAAGATCACGCTGGCGCGCACGTGGTGGCACGGCAACGGCTACCATCTGCGGAAGGCGCCGGCGGAACTGCAGACGCAGCCGTCGAACCTCGACTGGGCGCATTACCTGGGTCCGCTGAAGTGGCGCGACTGGGATCCGCAGCAGTATTACAACTGGCGCGCTTATCTGGATTTCGGCGGCGGGCAGGTGACCGACCTGTTCACGCACTGGATCGACGTGGTCCACATGTTTCTGGGATCGGACATCCCGACTGCCGCGGTGGCCTCTGGCGGGGTCTACAACTATAAGGATGGCCGCACCGCGCCGGACACCATCAATGTGCTGCTGGAGTATCCCGCGCCGTACACCGCCACGTTCGAGGCCACGCTGGTTCCGGGAATCACGGGCGCGGGCATCGAGTTCTGCGGCACGCAGGGCAAGCTGTATATCGACCGCAGCCGCTACGAGTTCACGCCGGTAGGAAGAGGCGCGGAGCCCACGGTGGTGCGGGCAACGACCAATCTGGACCTCGACCACATCCAGAACTTCCTGGAATGTGTGAAATCGCGCAAGCTGCCGAATGGCGATGTGTTGATCGGGCACCGGTCGGCGCAGGCCTCGCACCTGGGGAACATCGCGTACATGCAGAAGCGGCGCATCGATTTCGATCCGGTACGGGAAGAGATCCTGCCGTTCTAAGAAACCAAAATCGGGCCGCTGCCACTTCCGCCGGACGAGAGGGGATTGCGGTGTGCATCCTGGCGCGAGTTTCGGCGCGTTCGACGAAGCCGGGAGCAAGCGCGCCGCCGCTTCCAGGTTGGGAAAAGTCTGGCATGAAGTGTCGCTTGCTATACTAGATCTTCACGTTCCAAATCGAGGAGTTGCATGATTTCGTCGACACAATTGCGTCCGGGAATGGTAATCAAGTTCAACAACGAACTCTACACCGTCTTTAGCGTAAATCACCGGACGCCCGGCAATCTGCGGGGGTTCGTCCAGGCCAAGATGCGCAGCCTGCGGACCGGGACCATGACCGAGCACCGTTTCTCGTCCGAAGACCGCGTGGAGAAGGCGCAGATGGAAGAGCAAGAGATGGAGTACCTGTACGACGACGGCGAGTACTACTATTTCATGAACACCGAGAACTACGAGCAGATGCACCTCATGAAAGATCTGCTCGGCGATGCCACGCAGTACCTGATCCCGCAGTTGAAGGTGAAGGTGGAGTTTTACGAGGGCAAGCCGATCAGCGTGGACCTGCCGGCCACGGTGGACCTGACGGTGGTGGAGACCGAGCCCGGCCTCAAGGGCGCCACAGTGTCCAACGTGACCAAGCCGGCCAAGACCGAAACCGGCCTGGTGGTGCAGGTGCCGCCGTTCATCACGGAAGGCGAGAAGATTCGCGTGAACACGACCGAAGGCACGTATCAGGAACGGGCGTGAGCCGGCATTTTAGCCCATAGCCGCTTCCTGTAGGGCCGCCGCCAACTCGTCTTCCTCCTCGCCAAAGACGGTCCTCAAGTCGAGAATCAGCCTGTCGTTTTCGATTCGCGCGACGACCGCCGGATCGCGCTCACGCAGCGCCCGCTCGGCCGCAACTACATTGGCGCACTCGATGGCGATCAGCCAGGTGGGGATGGTCTGCTCGGGTGTGGCGCCGCCCCCGATGACGGAAGCGCCCGGCACGAGCTCCGCGCGGATTCCGGGAATGCGCGCGGCCAGCGCTTCGGATCGCGTGCGGATCTCGGCGGCGGTCTGGCGGATCATGGCCAGCGCCGGCACGCCCGCCCAATTTTCGAGCAGCAGGCAGCGCAGGGTGTTCTCGAGGGCCTGGTAAATCAGCTTGTCGAGGCGCAGCGCGCGGAACAGGGGATTGCGCCGCAATCGCGTCACGATCTCCGGTTTTCCCGCCAGGATTCCGGCTTGTGGGCCGCCCAGCAGCTTATCGCCGCTGAAGGAGATGAGGTCGACGCCGGCCGTGAGACTGTCCGAGACTAG
>JBGPKH010000599.1:0-5607 GCA_041485845.1 Bryobacteraceae bacterium | reverse complement strand
ATCTCATCATCGGGGCGTCCGCTATGGAACTGGGTTACGCTGTTGCAACCCGCAATGTGCGGGATTTTGGCCGTATCCCCGGCTTGGAAGTGAAACGGTTCTGATCGCCTCCCATGCCCCGCATCATCTCACTGATCGCCAGTGCTACCGAGATCGTCGACGCCCTCGGCCAGATCGACCACCTCGTCGGCCGCTCGCACGAATGCGATTACCCCGAGTCGGTGAAGCAGCTTCCCGTCTGCACCCGCCCGCGCATTCCGGTGGACGGCGACAGCCGCGAGATCGACCGGCTGGTGAAGGAATCTGCGCGCACTTCGGTCTCCATCTACGACGTTTTCGAGGACGTCATCGAGCGCCTGGAGCCCACCCACATCCTGACGCAGATCCAATGCGAAGTCTGCGCCGTGAGCCTGCGCGATGTGGAGCAGGCCATCGCCCGCGGCATGAAAGGCCAACCGCAGATCGTCTCATTGCAGCCGAATTCGCTGGCCGGCATTTGGGACGATTTCCGCCGTGTGGCCTGCGCCCTCGGCATCCCGGTCACCGGCGAAGCCGTCATCGCGGGGTTGCAGTCTCGCATGCCCGTCGTGCCGCCGGCATTGCCCTCGCCACGCGTCACCTGCATCGAATGGATCGAGCCCCTCATGGCCGCCGGCAACTGGACCCCCGAGTTGATCACGCTCGCCGGCGGCATCAACCTTTTCGGCGAACCCGGCAAACACTCGCCCTGGATGACCTGGGACGAGCTGCGGTCCGCCGATCCCGACGTCATCGTCATCGCCCCCTGCGGATTCGACCTCGCGCGCACCGAACAGGAAATGTACTGGCTCACCGATCGCCCCGGCTGGCGCGACCTGCGCGCTGTCAGCGGCAATCGCGTCTATCTGGCCGACGGTAATCAGTACTTCAATCGCCCGGGCCCGCGCGTGGTCGAAACTTTCGAAGTCCTGGCCGAGATCCTGCACCCCGACAGCAAACCGCAGCGGCATCGCGAAAAAGCGTGGCGCGTTATGATGAGCATGTGACATGGCGTTGATCGCGGTTTCTGGGCATCCGGGGTGTCGTTATGAAGAGGTGGCGCGTCTCAGCGCTCTGCGGCTCGGTTTCGAACTATTGACGCAATCCCGTATCCGCGTTCTCGCCGGAGAGGAATTCGGCGCGGAGACGGCGATTCCCGACAAGGCTTACCCCAGCCTGGTAACATCCATCCTCGGCCGTCTCGCCACCGAGCACCACATCGTCTACTGCGCCGTCGGCGGCGAGGTGCCGTCGCGCCATTTCCCGGGCATGCTTCGCGTACACGTGGTGGCGCCGGAGAATATCCGGATCGGCAACCTGATGCTGGATTCGCGCCTCGAACGTCCCGCGGCGCGCCAACTGCTGCTGCAACTGGAAGCCGCCGACCGCGCCGACCGCAAAGCCAAGTTCGGCAAGACCCGCGCCACCGCCGATCTCTTTGACCTCGTGCTCAATGCCGAATCGCTCACCGGCGAGCAGATGGCCGAGCTCATCGAGAACGTGGTCAAGTCCTCGGGTTTCCGGGAACGCGGCTATCTTTCCCCGGCCGCCGAAGCGCAACTCCAGTTTCAGATGCGCCTCAAGCTGGCCCGCTTCGGCATCGTGCCGCCCGACAAGATCACGCTCCGCAAGAAAATATTCGCCAACCCGAGCGAGGAGATGTTCGCCAACCTGCTCGACTTTTATCGCATCGCGTGGGAATACGAGCCGCGCAGCTTCCCCATTCAATTGGACCCGAACGGAAACGCTCTGGAGGCCTTTACGCCCGATTTCTACCTGCCGGAGTTCGACCTTTACGTGGAGCTCACCACCATGAAACAGTCGCACGTGACGCGCAAGAACCGCAAAGTGCGGCTCCTCCGCGAGCTGTATCCCGGGGTGAATATCCAGGTCTTCTACCAGAAAGACTTCGAAAACCTGATCTTCAAATACGGCCTGGCGGGGCGGCCGGTTGAGGCATGAGCACCGCGTCCATCCCCGGTCTGGAACGGGTCCTCTTCACCGAAGAGCAGATCGACCAACGCATCCGCGAGCTGGCCGCGGAAATTTCGCGCGATTACGAGGGCAAAGTGGTGAAGCTGGTAGGCGTGCTGAAAGGCTCGATCTTCTTCCTCACGGCCCTCGCGCGGCGCATCGAAGTGCCCGTCAAGATCGATTTTCTGGGCATCTCCAGTTTCTCGAACAAAAGCGGCGCTCCCGGCGTGGTACGGATCGCCAAAGATCTCGACGAAAGCATCGAAGGGGAAGACGTCCTGCTGGTGGAAGACATCGTCGATACCGGCTTCACGCTCCGCTACCTGCTCCAGACTCTCTCCGGCCGCGCCCCCAATTCCCTCGCCGTATGCACCTTCCTGGACCGCAACTCGCGGCGCATCGTGCAGGTGCCGGTGAACTACCGCTGCTTCGAAATCCCCGACCGCTTCGTGGTCGGTTTCGGACTGGACTACAATCAGCTCTACCGGAATTTGGGCTACGTGGCGGTGATGAAGCCGGACCGGGGAAGTCAGTGACCGCCCGGCGGCGCTCCAATCCTCGTATTGCGCTAATCGGAACTCATATTCCATTAACGCCGTTGGCTGATTGGGCTGATATACGGCCCTTGCCAAATCCCCCCATTCCTGTATACTTCCCTCAGAAGCATCGACCCGTAACGCGAATCTCATTCCCTACAACCGCACCCACTGCGGCCAGACCCTCAATACATCGCCCGAGCCGGACGCCGGCGACTGGATCGTCCGTTGCCTGTATTGCGGCGCCGCATTTGCAGCACGTGCGAATTTTCCCGGCGAAGCCCGCTCCCGATCCAATAGCTCCGGCCCTCGCCACAATTCGGCGGGCGGCGCCGCGGGAAGACTCAGTATCCGCCAACACCTTTGTTGGTGACTGCTTTGGCAGACTGCGCCCGTACCCGGTCTCCAAACGAGGTTGACTGGGTCTGTCGCCCGCTGTTCGCCTGGAGGAGCACTGGACTCTGGGCATCAAAGGTCACCTTCAGCATCTGAATGGGCACAATGCTCGTGATTTCCCCGTCAGCCTGTAGAGCAATCAGATCCGAAAGGAAACGGGCCTCCAGGTACGCCACATTCCGCTCATGAAATGGCGGATTCGAGTTGACGGCCAGGTTGTTCCTGGTGTTCGATCTGCTTTTCGTAATGGTAGCCATGCGGGTCCTAAACTCCTGTTCCAACAATGAGTGCGCCGGGGCCGGTTAACCGGGGTCATTAAAATCCGTTAATCATTCGGCAGAAGAACGGAAATACGGGGTCATTGCCTGACCCGCGATTCTCCGCTTGGCGCACTATACAAGTGAACCCATGGATCCGGACATCACCCAACTCCTTCACGACGCCCGCCGCGGAAGCAAAGGCGCCGAAGCGGTGTTGCTGGAAGTCATCTACGAGGACCTGCGCAAGCTCGCCCGGCGCCATCTGCGCCTTGAGCGAAGGGATCACACCCTACAGACTTCCGCGCTGGTCCACGAGGTCTATCTGAAGCTTTTCCCCAGCCAGCGCACGGATTGGGAGAGCCGCGGCCAATTCTATGCGGCGGCGGCCAAGACCATGCGGCGCATTCTGGTCAGCTACGCGCGCGCCCGCCTGGCAGCCAAACGGCCGCCTCGCGACGGCCAAGTGGATGCCGGTGACTGGAAAGACGCGCTGCAGAGCAGTCCCGAGGAGATGCTGGCGCTCGATGCCGCGCTGAAAGAACTGGCTGAAGGCGACGCGCGCCAGGCGCAGATCGTGGCGTTGCGCTTCTTCTGCGGCCTGAGCGTGGAAGAGACGGCGAGTGCCCTGGGAATCTCCGATAAGACCGTCAAGCGCGACTGGTCCACCGCCCGCGCCTGGTTGCGGTCCCGCATCGCTCCATGATTGACAGTACCTTCGAAAACTGGATGAGATATTCCCATCCGGAATTCACTGTATAATCTATGCAGTACCGTGCGGGAGGAAACGGTCGCATGCGCGTTGCCTGGCTGCTGTGCGTTGCCGTGCTGCCTATTTGGGGCGCGAAGTGCGTAGGGCCGGAGCACATCGTCGCCGACGGCGCTGTCGATGGTTTCCACCACGGTCCCAGGCCCGCGCACCCCTCGAAGGCCCTGCTCGCCTCGCCCGCCGCGCGCTATCCCTACGCGCCGCGCGGCTTCGATCAAGACGGCGAGGACCACATCTTTCTTACCTCGCTGGGCCTCCCGGCGCGGAAAATCTGCTCCGCCAGCCTGGAGCTGCGCATCCGGCGCAGCATCGCACAGGGCAGCTTCGAATTCAACGACGCCCTGATGGTGGGGTTCGCCCCCATGGCGCCCCTGGGGCCACATCGCCAGGTGCTCGTGGTCTCGCCGTGGATGGGTGAGAGTCCCGATATTCCGGAGAAGACTCTGCGCCTATGGCTCCCGGCGGTGGAATTGAATCGCTTTATCCTGACTACTTCCGCGCCGCATTTTCTGGACATCATCCTCCACGACGACACGGCCGTCGACTACGTGAAACTCCGCCTCCGCTTTGAGTGAGGACTTATGGAACGGGAACGCTGGCTGCGCGTGCGGGAGATATTCGAAGGGGCACTCGCTCGCCAGGCCGCGGAGCGCAAAGCCTACGTTGCGGCCGAAGCCGGCAGCGACCAGGGGTTGCGTGACGAGGTACTGCGCATGCTCGATCACACCAGCGATTCGGGAAGTTCGCTGGCCGGACCCGCAGTCCCTTTATCGGGCCTGCTGGTCGCGGCGGGTCTGGCCGAATCGCTTGCACCGGGCACCGTGCTCTCCGGGCGATATCGCATCGTGCGGGCGATCGGCGCCGGCGGAATGGGAGAGGTTTATGAGGCGCAAGACCTCGATCTGGGCGCCACCATCGCGCTCAAGACCCTGACTGGCGCGAGCCTGGCCTCTCGAAACGGTTTGGAGCGCTTCAAGCGCGAGGTTCGCATGGCGCGTACGGTGACCCATCCGAACGTCTGCCGCCTTTTCGACCTGGAGCGGCATCACGAAACCGGGACCGGCAAACCGCTGGTGTTCCTCACCATGGAGCTCATCGCGGGCGAGACCTTGTCCGCATACCTGGAACGCCGCGGGCCGCTTCCGGTGGAGGAGGCTCTACCCATCGTGAGGCAGCTCTGCGCCGGTCTGGATGCGGCGCACGCCTGCGAGGTGATTCACCGTGACCTCAAGCCGGCGAACATCATGGTCTCCGGCGATGGCGCCGGCTTGCGCCTGGTGATCACGGATTTCGGACTGGCCCGGCCGCTCGCCGAGATTACCGAGGAATCCGTCACGGTGGCCGGCACACCGGCGTACATGGCGCCCGAGCAGTATGAAGACCAGCCGGCCACACCGGCGACGGACAACTACGCGTTGGGCGTGCTGCTGTACGAGATGGTGACGGGGCGGAGGCCGTTCGCGGCGGCCTCGGCGGTGGCGCTGGCGCTGCAGAAGGTGCGTCATGCGCCGCCCTCGCCGGTGGAGTTCGCGCCGTCGCTGCCCGCTGCGTGGGAGACGGCCATTCTGCGATGTCTCGATCCCGACCCGCGGCGGTACCAGCGCGCCGGAGAAGTGCTCGCGGCGCTGGAGCGCGGCGCCCGGGGCCGGCGCCGCTT
>JBGPKH010000598.1:0-5617 GCA_041485845.1 Bryobacteraceae bacterium | reverse complement strand
GAGGTGTCGGATGTACCCGGCTTCGAAATCGACGGTGTGCCCGTCATGGGGACGCAAGATAGCGATGCGTGCGTACGGACCCCATCCGGTTTGTGCGTCCGGACCCCGTCCGGTTTGAGCGGCGAGGAGCGTGGGAAGCACTGTGCCAAGGATCGCAAGCCAACGATACTTCATGTTCTTTCCTCACGAGAGCCGTGGGCACCCGCCACGGATCTGTCCGTCACCGGGCCGCGTGTCATTGTCTCAGGTTACCGCCTGCTGGTCCAGGCACAAGGGCCATACTTCAAATTTCAATTAGACCAGTCCGCTCCGGCCTCGATAGAATGAAGGTGATGCCGCGAAGTCCCTGGGAACCCGCGATCGACGTCGACCGCAACGCGGCACTTCCTCCGTTTCTGCAAATCGCGCGTTCGCTGGCCGCCGATATTCAGCGGGGACGCCTGCGTCCGGGGGACCGACTCCCCGGCAGCCGTCGGCTCGCGGAGAGTCTGCAGGTTCATCGCAATACCGTCCTTGCGGCATTGGCCGAGTTGACGGCGGAAGGGTGGATCGAGACGGCGCCGGGGCGCGGGACCTTCGTCACGCACACCATCGTCAAGCCTTCGGGGAGGCCGTTCTCACGCCGGCTCGACCTACGCACGCACGTGCCGGCAAATGTGCCGTTCGCGCTTCCCGAGCCGCCAGCAGCGTACCGGCCGCCGAACCTTCCGCCGGGCACGTTGAACTTGAGCAACGGCGCGCCCGACGTCCGGCTCGTCGACGCGCGGGCGATTGGCCGCGCCTACCGGCGCGTGCTCGGGCTGCGAGGCGCCGATCTGCTTGCCTTTGGCGAGCCCGAGGGACACGCCGGGCTCCGCACTGCGCTGGCGTCAATGCTCACGAGCACAAGGGGGCTGCCGGCCGGCCCCGCCGACGTGCTCATCACGCGTGGCAGTCAGATGGCTTTGACACTCGCTGCACGGGCGCTGCTCCGTCCCGGCGACACCGTCGCCGTCGAAGGACTCGGGGACCGGCCCGCGTGGGAGGCATTCCGCGCAGCCGGTGCAACCGTCGTTCCTGTCGCGGTCGATTGCGACGGAATTGACGTCGACGCGTTGAAGCGGCTCGCGAGCCGTACGTCGATTCGCGCCGTCTACGTCACGCCCCACCATCAGTATCCGACGACAGTGACCTTGAAGGCGGCGCGCCGCCTTGCGCTCCTCGCGCTGGCGCGCGCCGGGCGGATCGCGATCATCGAGGACGACTACGACCACGAGTTCCACTACGACGGCCGTCCGGTGCTTCCGCTTGCCAGCGCGGACCATGCGGGACTGGTCGTGTACATCGGTACGCTCTCGAAGATCCTCGCCCCCGGTCTCCGCATCGGCTACATAGTCGCACCGCCGGCGGTGCTGCGGGGTGCCAGTGCGATCCGCTCGCTGCTCGACATCCAGGGAGACCAGGCAACCGAGGCGGCTGTGGCGGCGTTGATCGAGGATGGCGAGTTGCAGCGGCACGTCGCGCGCGTGCGACGCGTGTACGCCAACCGCCGCGAGATCCTCGCCAGCAGTCTGCGGCGGGCGTTTGGAGACGGCGTTGAGTTCACCCTCGCCCCTGGCGGAATGGCTCTTTGGGTCCGCCTGCACATGTCCGTCAACGTGGACGAGTGGGCGCGCCGCAGCGTCCAGCACGGCGTCTCGTGGTACACCGGCCGGCGGTACGCCTTCGATGGCCAGCCCAAGCCGTTTGGGCGATTCAGCTTCGGCTGGCTGAACGAGCGCGAGCTACCGGAGGCCGTGAGGCGCATGGCCGCGGCGCGGCCATAGCGCAGATCAGACGAAACGAGATAGCTGATCCGGCAAATCGGTGAACCAACCTCTCCTGCATTGCCGCCACCTGCGGCAGGCCAGCGCCATCCTGGCGGTCCAGGGCAGTAGGACTGCCTGTACTGCTTTGCGGCAAGCTAGGCGACTTGATCGGTATAGTGATCCGCAAGCCCGCGCGGGGAGGCTTTTCCACCACTAGAGGAAATCCGAGACACACCCACAGACACCGGTTGCCATTGGGTCGTGCGTTTGAGGAAGCGCAGTGGAGGGAGTCCAAACAAATAACCCGCCGAAGACGCCGTAGCGTTTAGGTTCGTGCCGATTGGATGTTTCATCGCCCAATCGGAAGGAGATCCGCCCGCGGCGCTTCGGCTGGGAGTGTACACACGGCGAAACCTGAACAGCAGCCCTCCCTCGCGGAAGAAGCGGTGGTTTGCACCCAAACCACAACCCGCCACAATGTGCACCCGCAGGACTATTTCACTTACTGTAGCGAGATGTTTCAAGAATTGCGGCAAGACATTTCAGTAATTCTGTCAACCCACAAAAAAGAATCATGCCGCCATCGGCGGCTTTGACATATACGGTTCGCTTTTTGCCAGCTAGTAGCAAGTAAGGGCCGCGGGCGGACTGGTCGCGGCGAGTCCGCACGTTGAATTGAATACGACATAAGACACATCCAGCCCTGTCGTTTCGTTTTTTTCCCCTTGACAATCTTGGGGATGGGCTGTATACTCTCCCATAGATCGTCATAGGGAGATGGGGAAATCCACTCAGCCAACGCTTTTGCAGGGCACGCTGGATCTGTTGATCCTGCACGCGCTCCAGCGCGGCGCGATGCACGGCTACGCGATCGCGCAGGTCATCCATCTGCTTTCCGATGAAGTACTGAAGGTGGAGGAAGGTTCTCTCTATCCGGCGCTCTGGCGCCTGGAGGTCGACGGCGCCATCACGTCGAAATCCGGCCTGTCGGAGAATAACCGGAAGGCGAAGTATTACCGACTCAACAAGCGTGGGCGAAAACTGGTGGCGGAACAGGAGGCTACCTGGAGCCGTCTCTCCGCCGCAGTCGCGCGAGTTCTCGCGGGGTAACCTAATGATACGCCGTTTCTTTCTGAAGCTCTTCCGCCGCGCCAGGATGCACCAGGATATCCAAGCCGAGCTCGCCTTTCATCGCGACATGGCGGCCCGCCACAACAACGCAATTCCGCTGGGCAACGCCGCGGTGATCGGGGAACACGGATACGATTTGTGGCGGTTCAGCTTCCTCGAAAACCTCTGGCGCGACCTGATCTATGCCGCCCGCGGTCTGCGCCGCAGTCCGGTGCTCGTGCTCACGGCGCTCGCGTCGCTCGGTCTGGGCATCGGCGTGAACGCGGCCATGTTCTCGCTCGGGGTCGAATTCCTGTTCAGCCAGCCATCGGTACGCGATGCGGGATCGCTGGTGTCGGTGCAGCTTGCCGGCAACAGCCATTCCGCCGCCCGAGTCGTCGACTTTCTCCGTTCGAGCGGCCTGTTTGCCGATGTGATTGGCGAGAATGAAGAGACCATCGCCAACTTCAACGATGGCGCCGAAACGCGCCAGATCTTCAGCGTCTACACGACGAAGAATTACTTCACCGCGCTGGGAGTTCCGATGCTGCACGGGCGGGGCATTCTCGCCGACGATCCGAACGAAGTCGCGGTCCTAAGTTATGCTTTCTGGCGCAAATACTTCAGCGGCGATCCTGCGGTGGTCGGCCGGACAATCAACCTGGACGGCCGCCTGTGCACGGTAGTGGGAATTCTGCCGAAGCATCATCGCACGCTGATCGGTTTCGGATACTCTCCCGACGTTTTCCTGCCGCGCTTCCTGGACTCGACGATACTCGCCATTTACTCGCGGTTGAAGCCCGGTATGTCCATTCCGGCGGCGCGGGCCGGCCTGATGACGGTGGGCAAGCGTATGGATGCGGAAATGCCAACGCAGTTCAAGTACGCGGACGGAGTTCGAGTGTCGCCCATCGCCGGATATGCGCGCCTGCGGGCGGAGCGGGAAATGTTGGCGGTGGGAGCGTTTTTTGCCATGCTGCTGGTAGTCACCGGGTTGGTGCTGTTGATCGCCTGCGTCAACGTGGCGAGCCTCCTGCTGGCGCGCGCGTCAGCCCGCCGTCGCGAGATCGCCATTCGCCTCGCGCTGGGCGCTGGTCGCGGTCGGTTGCTGCAGCAGTTACTTGCTGACAGTCTTTTGCTTTCACTTCTCGGCGCGGCTCTGGGCCTGGCGCTCGCCCAAGTCACCGCCGTACTGCTGGCGCGGATCCATCTGCCGCTGCCGATTCCGATCCGGCTGCAGATCGAACCGGACTGGCGGCTGGCGGTCTACGCCGCGATCCTCACCACGTTTGCGGCCCTGGCCTGCGGACTGCTGCCGGCGTGGCAATCGCTGAAGGAATCGCTCACGCACGATCTGCATCGCGAGGGCAGGATGCGTCTGCGCCGCACCCTGGTGGCGGCGCAGATCGCGACCTCAGTCATTGTCCTCACAACCGGGTTTCTCTTCCTGCAGAATCTCATTCATTCAAGCGCCATCAGTCCGGGCTTCGACCTGCGCCACACGCTGCGGGCGAACGTGAACATGCCTCCCACCGGCTATTCCGATGCAAGCAGGAAGGCCGAATACATCAATCAGGTTGTGGATTCGCTGGCGGCGCTTCCGGGCATCGAGAGCGCCGCCGCCGCGCGCATCGTTCCGTTCAACGGGGGTACGCGGTTCATGGTGCGAATCTCGTTTCCGGATAACCGCGAGCGGAAAGATGCGTTCTTCTTCTGGAATGCGGTGACCCCAAGTTATTTCCGCGCCATGGGCATTCCGATGCTCCAGGGCCGGACGTTTTCCCCGGCCGATCGGGGCGAGAAGGTGGTCATCGTGAACCGGGCATTCGTAACGCGATATCTCGGCCACAGGCAACCGCTGGGAACAACGTTTCTCAGGGGAGACGACGGCAAGACTCGCTATCGTATTGTTGGTGTGGCCGAGGGAACGAAGACCGTCACCATAGGTGAGGAACCGCAGCCGCAATTGTACGAGCCTCTGGTCCAGATCGCGAATGATCGCCAGGGTATCGAATTCGTGATGCGGTCGGCAATTCCACCCGCGCTTCAATTGGACCCTGTCCGGCGCACCCTGCATCGCATCGAGCCGATGGCGGGCACGGAAGTGGACACGATGTATTCGAGCATCGGCCTGGCATTTCTGCCCAGCCAGGTGGGGGCGCTGCTCATGGGCTCGACCGGCATTCTCGGATTGCTGTTGGCCACCGTCGGGCTTTATGGGGTGATGGCCTATTCCGTGGCGCGACGCACGCGGGAAATCGGCGTCCGCATCGCTATCGGCGCCAGTCGCGGCGAGATTGCGCGCATGGTACTGCGTGATGCGGCGCGCGTCACCATCGCTGGAACGGGGGCTGGGCTGCTGGTTTCGCTGTTCGTGACTAGGCCGCTGGCCATGTTTCTGGTAGCCGGCCTCAAGCCGGCGGACCCGCTGAATTTCGCTGTCGTCGCGCTGGCTATGCTGCTAACAGGTCTGGCAGCAACCTGGGGTCCGATCCACCGCGCCATCAACGTCGACCCGAACGCAACCCTGCGCGACGAATAAGGGCGCGCAGCGCTCCGCCCTAAAAGACATCCAGCCTATGAGAGAGCTTGGATGTAAAGACTTGGATCCGGCGTGAAAACGCGGCTTCAGGGCTGAAGGGGCTTCAACTTGGCGGCCCTGGCGAGTATCGTTTCCACGAGGCTTTCTATCATCGGTGAAGGTCTGAGCCTGAGCACTG
>JBGPKH010000597.1:0-5623 GCA_041485845.1 Bryobacteraceae bacterium | reverse complement strand
GGAACGTCTGCTTTCCCGTTTGTCGCTTCTGCCCGAAGACTACCGGCAGGCTATCCTGATGGCCAAGATCGAAGGACTGTCCACCGCGGAGATGGCCGAACGCCTGGGCAAATCCCGCGAGGCCGTGGCGCTGCTGGTCTATCGCGCCGTCAAACGCTTTCGCGCCATCCGCGAAGGTACGGAGTCTTAATGGAAGAGGATCGGGAACAGCGCCTGGCCGACGCTTTCGCCAACCTGCTCGACCAGTCACGTGGCTCCGCGGACGCCTCGACCGCCAGCTTTCCGGAACTGGCCCCCGAACTGGACGCGCTGGCCGAGATCGACCGCGTCCTCGCCCCTGCCGGCGCGCTGCCGGAGCGCCTCTCCGGGCACAAGATCGTGGCCGAAATCGGCGCCGGCGGCATGGGCCGCGTCTTCCTCGCCATGGACGAAGCCCTCGGCCGCAAGGTCGCCATCAAGACTCTGGCGGCGCGCTACGCGGACAACTCCGTGCTGCGCTCGCGCTTCATGGGGGAAGCGCGCGCCATGGCTCGCGTGAGCCATCCCCACATCGCCCGCATCTACAACCTCGGCCCGGCCGACGAAGCGCCGCACTTCGTCATGGAATACCTGGAGGGCGCGCCGCTCACTCGCGCCGCGTCTCGACTGACATTCGAGCAGAAGGCCGAGCTGATGCGCAAAGTCGTCCTGGCCGCCGGATTCCTGCACGAGCAGGGCATCATCCACCGCGACCTCAAGCCCGCCAACATTCTGGTGGGCCCCGACCTCGAGCCCAAGCTGCTGGATTTCGGCCTCGCTCTGGACCTCGGCGAGCACGAGCGGCTCTCGCGTCTCGGCGAGATCGCCGGCACTCCCGAATACCTTTCGCCGGAGCAGACCCGCGGCGCGGTGCAACTCGACGCGCGCAGCGACATTTTCTCGCTAGGCGCGGTGCTCTACGAGCTGTTGACCGGCGCTCCGCCGTTTTCCTCCGAGACCGTTGCCGAACTGCTGCGTGCCATCCGCGAGGACGATCCGGCACTTCCCCGCCGCCGCGATTCGCGGATCCCCAAAGACCTCCAGAACATCTGCCTCAAGGCGCTGGAAAAGGATCCCGCGCACCGCTACGTCTCGGCGCGCGAAATGGCCGGCGATCTGCGCCGCTTCGTCGCCGGCGAGTCCGTGCTGGCCGCGCCGGCCGCCTACGCCCGGTTGATCGCCGGCAAGGTGGAGCAGCACCTGCGCGACCTGGAAAGCTGGCGGCACGATCAGATCGTTTCCGATGCCGAGTACGACGCCATCGACAAGCGGTATCGCCGCTTGCTTGAGCGCGACGACGCCTGGATCATGGAGGCGCGCCGCCTCACCTTGCCGCAGGTGAGTCTCTACCTGGGCGCCTGGGTTCTGGCGGTCGGAACCGCGCTGCTCACCTTCTTTCCTTACGCGGCTCTGTCGGGTGCGCCTGCGGTTCTGATCGCGTGGGCGGCGGCCGCGCCGGTGGGCTGGATCGGTATCCGCGACTGGAACCGCGCATACTACCGCGTGGCCATCGCCTACATGCTGGCCTTCTGCCTGGTGACGCCGGTGGCCGTGCTGGTGACGCTGGAAGAAGCGCATCTCTTCACCGCTTTGACGCAGGGCAAGGCGAGCATGGAGCTTTTTGCGACCCTCGAGCTTCCCAAACAGGCCACCAATGCGCAATTGTGGTGGTCCATTCTGGCGGGTCTGCCGCTCTGCTGGTGGCTGCGGCGCTTCACGCGCGCGCCGGTATTCTCCCTGATGTTCGCCGTCATGGCGGCCGCCCTGTGCCTGGCCACGCTGCTGCGCATGGGCATGCTGGACTGGCTCGATCGCGACCCCGGCCGCTTCTACTTCCACCTGCTGCCGTGCGCGGTCCTGTTCATGGCGGCGGGGTTCGCCTTCGAACGCCTGCGAAAACCGGACGATTCGCAATACTTCTATCCCTTCGCCGTGGCGTTCACCTGGGCCGCCCTGAGCGGCGTCGCGTCGTCGCACGAGCCCTACTCCCGCTGGCTCGCCTGGGCGGCGCCCTGGACGCGCGGCCAGAAGGAGTACCTGTTCATGTTGAACGCGGCCATCTATGTGGTTCTGGACCGCCTCTGCGATAGCTTGTCGTCGCCACAAGTGCGCATGGTCGGTAAGGCGTTCCGGTTTGTCATTCCGGGACACGTCATGACCTCGCTGCTGCTGCTCGGCCTGGCCGCCAAATCGCCATTCGAAGCCCACGTTTTCGAATGGCTTCTGCCCGCGGCAGCCTGCGTGTTTGTCTTCGCCAGTATCCCGCGCCAGATGAAAAACTTCTTCGCCTCCGGACTGCTGTTCTTCGCCATCGGAGTGTTCCGGTTGCAGCAGGACGTCTTCCAGGATCGCGCCCGCTGGCCGGTGTTCCTGCTGGCGTCCGGCCTCTGCCTAATGGTGGCGGCGGCCAACTACGCGCCGTTGAAAGTGGCCCTAGCCCGGGTTTGGAAAAAGCGCGAGAGCGGCTCGTAGTTGCCCGGACCGGTTGCCGGAGTTCTCCGCCAACTGCACCGGCAGCAGCCGACCGGCCCAGCGCGGCGCCGGGCATTCCGGACGACTTCGACAACCGATTTCGGTGAGAGAATGCAGTTGCTGAAGACTCATCAGTGCGCGGAAGGTGGTGGCGCAGGAAAGGAGCCAGTATGAGATCGGGTCCCAAGCAACCGCGGCCGGCGTCCAAATCGAAGACCAGGTCTTCCCCAAGCGCTGCGGTCACATGGAAGGCAAGCGGGTGATCCCCGCCGGGGAGATGGCCGGCAAGGTCCGCGCCATGGCGGATGTGCGCGGCCGCCTCGGCGACGATATCGGGGACGATCTGCCCCCGGAACGGCCACGCTCCCGGCCTGCCCCTTTGCGCTGCCGAATAGAATCATTAGAATTCATAAAAAGAAATCGGTAAAATACCCGATAAACTATGGTAAAACTATCTAAGGACTTGTCGTCGGCCGGTAACTCGTTTGAGGTGCTGGTGGCCGGCGGGAGGGATAAACGTGTCGTCGTCACACACGATTCCCGCGACGGGGGGCTCCGCCGCATCAAGCGGCAACACCACAGCCAAGCCGCGAGGCCGCATCTTCATTGCGCATGACCAACCCGACGTGCGCGAATGCCTCTGCCGCTTGTTGAGCGGATCCTTTTCGGTGGAGACGGCCTCCACCGGCGCCGAAGCGCTTGAGCGGATGGCGCGGAGTTGCCTGCCGGATGTGGTCCTGACCGACGTTACGAGGCCCGCCGTGGATGGTTTCGAGCTCCTCCGCCGCATCCGGGCCGATGACCGCACGCGCACGCTGCCGGTGATCTTGCTGGGCGCTCGATCGGGAGTCGCGGCCAGCCTGGACGGATGGAGAGCCGGCGCCGACGACTACCTGGTCAGACCATTCACCGCACAGGAACTGGTGGCGCGCTTACAACGCCGCATCGAGCTCGCTGCCGTCCGGCGCGCCGCGGAACAGGCGGTCCGATCCGCCGAGGAGCACCTCCGTCTCGCTGTGGATTCGACCGGCCTGGGCACCTGGGAGCATAATCCCGTGACCGGCCAATTGACCTGGTCTGCGCGCTCGAAGGCCATGTGGGGGCTGGCTCCCGATGCCGCCGTCGACTACCAGAAATTTCTTGGCGCGCTGCACCCGGAGGACCGTGACCGCGTAACGCGGGACTACGAGGCTTCCTTGCGGCCCGGCGGTTCCGGGGAGTATCAGGATGAATATCGCATCGTCTGGCCGGACGGGACGGTGCGCCGGCTGCTCACGCGCGGAAAGACCATCTTCGCGGACACCCGAGGCCACAACGAAGTCGTGCGTGTCGTGGGTACGGTACTCGACATTACCGAACGTGAGCACGTCGAGGAATCTTATCGGCAGACACAAAAGCTGGAAAGCCTGGGCCTGCTGGCGGGAGGGATCGCACACGACTTCAACAACCTGCTGGCCGGAATCAACGTCAATGCCGGCCTGCTGGCGGAAGGATCTCCGGCGGGATCCGACCAGGCAAGAGCCGCCGGCAGCCTCCTGTCGGCCGCCGACCGGATGGCCAAACTGACTGCCCAGATGCTGACCTATTCCGGCCGCGGGAGGCTTGTCGTGGAAGCGGTGAACCTGTCGCGCCAGGTCAGTCAGATCACCAGCCTGATCCGCGCGGCGATTCCCAAGAATGTGGAGATCAGGCTGGAACTGGATGACCCACTGCCCCCGATCGAGGCGGATACCGGCCAGTTGCAGCAGGTCATCATGAACCTGGTGATTAATGGCGCCGAGGCCATCGGATCCAATCGGGGGGCGGTGGAGATTCATTGCGGCGTCCTGCCGGTTACCGATTCGAATGTCCGCGCCAACCCCACTCGTCAGGTCGTGTCCCCGGAAGAGTACATCGTTCTCACGGTCCGGGACAGCGGGTGTGGCATGGACGACGCGACCAAAAGGCGGATCTTCGACCCCTTCTTCACGACCAAGGTCGCCGGGCGCGGCTTGGGACTTTCGGCGGTCTTGGGGATTGTCCGGAGTCATCAAGGCATCCTCACCGTGGACAGCAGGCCAGGCGAGGGAACCACGTTTCGCGTGCATTTTCCGATCGCGCAAAAAGCGGAGCCCTCGCGCAAACCTGTCAAGCGCGCGCCGGCACACGGCCGCGGCACCGTGCTCGTGGTAGACGACGAAGAGATGCTGCGAACCAGCATCAAAGCCTTCCTGTCGAGATCCGGCTACCGCGTTATGACTGCGGCCGATGGCCAGGAAGCGGTGAGCCTCTACGCTTCCATGGCGCATCAGATCGACCTGGTTCTACTGGACATGACGATGCCGGTGATGGACGGAATCGAAACCCTTCAGCGGCTGACGGAGATCCGGCCGGATGTCGTGGTCTTGGGGACGAGCGGCTATAGCGAGATCGAGGCCGAAGAACGATTTGGAGCGCACCTCTCCGGATTCCTCCAGAAACCGTACACCGTGTCGCAACTGCGCGTGAAGGTCGCAGGCTCGCTGCAACGCTACCGGCAGGCATCGTAGCAGCCTGTGGCAAAACCGGCTCCCTCACGGTCCCGGTAAGCTCCGTGACCTTTGCAAAGTCGAACAGCCACATTCTGAATTTTGGCGGCAGCTACACCCAAACCAAGAGTTGGCAGCAGAGCCCTGGGGTCTTCGGTATTCCAGACCGTGACCTTCGCGGTCGCGGCCAATTGCTCCTGCCCCGCCTGCGCAGTAGCCTATCGGTCATTTCTTCGGCTTCCAGCTCGAATTCACTTGCTCTTCTCTTATCTACGTGTAATTTACATATCTTGAGAGTACCGAGTTCCCGCCTATCAGTTAGCCCTTAAGCTTAGACCGAATGACCTAACTAGGCAAGGGCTTCGGTAGAGTAGGGCACAGGCGCGTTACGCTGTCGCACGTTTCCTGCGCCCCCTCATCGAACTGGACGTGCGGATTTCCCGCATCCAGCTCTCCGACCATCTTCTTCCGGCGGCATGCGCCGCAAGCCAGGCAGGTGGCTCACCCTCCCTACCATCGGATACAGCCGGCACCGTTTGGACAGGAACTGAGAGTTCCAGCGCTTCCGAGCGGACCGCCAACTGCGTTGGTGTTTGCGTCGGAGCCATAACGGCAACTCGCTCAGC
>JBGPKH010000596.1:0-5649 GCA_041485845.1 Bryobacteraceae bacterium | reverse complement strand
TCTCTCGTCCAGCACCGCCTCCAGGGACCTGAAGCGGTCGCGGACACCAGCCGAGTCATCCATCCACTCCAGGATAGCCCAAAAACATTCCAGAGTGGTAATGTTATTTCATAACAGTTCCTAACATGGCCGAACCTATTTCAGAGTTGCAGACTTGAAAATCTGTATAAAAGCCTACAGGATGGATGATAATCCCTACTACACACCACGTCAATGGGGTGCTGACTCTCCGTATCCCGTCGGACCGAGAGGCAACACCTGCCAGATCCGTTGTCCCGCCGCCGCCAGCCAGTCGGCAAAACGGCAGGCCTCCGGCTCCAGGTCACCAATCCCGTACGGCCCCGGCAAAGAGGTCGGATGCAAGAGAATCCCGCTCGATCGATTCACGCTCCCCCTACAATTCTGAGATACCCCCACCCCCGCCCGCACTACCACCGTAAGGCAAGTATGCGCATTGCAGTACTGTTTGTCGCCTGCACCCTGGCACCGGCGCAGTCGCTCGACCGTGCCTACGAGGCTCTCCGCGCCCGCGATTACGATACCGCGGTCGCCGGCTTCATCAAGGCGATCGCAGCCGACCCGTCGCGCGCCGCCGTCCGCAAGGACCTAGCCTACACGTACCTGAAGATCGGCGAGAATGGCCTGGCGCGCGACCAGTTCCAGGAGGCCATGCGCCTGGCGCCAAACGACACGCAAGTCGCCATGGAGTACGCGTTCCTCTGCTACGAAGCCAAGGAGGTTGGACAGGCGCGCCGCATCTTCGACCGTGTTCGCAAGACCGGAAACGCCACTGCGGAACAGGCATTCCACAACATCGATGACCCGCTCGCCGCTGGTATCGCCCGCTGGAACAAGGCCATCGAATTGGGCGCGAACGATTTCAGCGCGCATTACGAGCTCGCCACCCTGGCCGAGCAGCGCGACGATCTCCCGCTCGCGGCTGAGCACTATGAGAAGGCCTGGCGACTTCTGCCCGACCGCCGATCCGTCCTGGTGGATCTGGGCCGCGTCTGGAAAGCACTGAATCGCAACGCCGATGCCACCGCCGCTCTATTGGTCGCCTCGCGCGGGGGCGAAGCGCGCGCTGCCGAGATGGCTCGCGAGCTGCTGCCTTCTCGGTATCCTTATATATCCGAGTTCCGGCACGGGCTCGACCTGGATTCGTCCAATGTCGAGTTGCGGCGCGATCTGGCCTACCTGCTGCTTCGCATGAACCGCCAGTCGGAAGCAGAGCCGGAGTTCCGCCAACTCGCCGAGGCCCCCGCGAACGACTTGCTGGCGGCCGCGCAATTGGGATTTCTGCTTTACGGTCGAGGCGAACGGGAGGCTGCTCGCCCGCTGTTCGATCGTGTTCTGGCGGGCAAGGATGAAGACTTGGCCAACCGCGTTCGCGCCGTGCTGCACGTGCAGCAGGTCGGGACACGGGCCGCCCCGCCAGCCGTTGGCGCCAAAGAAATGGCCGAGCGCAGCATCAAAGCCGGGTACATGAAGGACGCGGTGAAGTACCTGCAACTGGCGCACGAAGCCGATCCCGGCGATTCCGACGTCGAGCTTCGCCTTGGTTGGGCCTACAACATTCTTCACCAGGACGTCGAGGCGATATACTGGTTCGGACTTGCGCGCGCGAGCTCCGACCCGCGGATCGCCGCCGAAGCCGCCCGCAGTTGGCGCAACCTGCGTAACGCCACCCAACGGTTTCGCTTCACGGCCTGGCTCTTCCCGACGTTCTCCACCCGCTGGCACGACGCCTTCGGCTACGCGCAGATCAAAGCCGAGGCGCCGACGGGCCTGGGCATCCGGCCGTATCTGAGCGCGCGGTTTGTAGGGGACTATCGCCAGAAGATGGCGCTGGCCGGCGCTCCTCCGCAGTATCTCTCCGAGAGCTCGGTGATTCTCGGGATCGGGATGGCGACGACTCCGTGGCACGGCATTGTTGGCTGGGGCGAGGCTGGACAAGCCTTCAACTATGTGACCCACCGCATGCTGCCCGACTATCGGGGCGGGGTGTCGCTGGCGCGGGGCACCGGCCATCCGCTGCGTGGAGAGTCGCCCGGGTGGTTCGCCGATGCCGCCGTGGATGCCGTGTTCATGAGCCGCTTCGACAAGGACGTTCTGTTCTATAACCAGACGCGCTTTGGCTACACCGCGGGGCCCAAGGCGGTACGCCTCCAGATTTACGGGGAGGCAGGCGTGACCCTGGACGACCAGCGTCAATACTGGGCTAATTTCGGAGAAGGAGGCCTTGGAATCCGGTTGACCGGATCGTTCCTACCGCCATCCATGTACTTCACCTTCGATGCGCTTCGCGGAGTCTACCTGATCAACGAGGGTAATCCGAGGCGGCCGAACTTCTATGACTTCCGCGCGGGGCTGTGGTATGCATTCACGCATTAGCCTGCTGCTTCTGGCCGTGGCGCTGCCCGCTGCCGCTGCCGACCTTCCCTACTTCACGGTGCTGGGGGGCGAGGCCGGCGCGTGGCCGGACATCCTTTCCTCGATCGGACTTCAACGCCAGGCTCCCGAAGCCGCGCAGATCTTTGTGGCGCGCGTAGGCGCACCCGCGGGACCCGAATGGAGCGGCCGCATCGGCGGCGGCGCCATCCTGATCCTGGAGGGCGAATCGCCGCTCGCCGAGTCCTACGGCTTCCGTCCGGCCGCGCGCCGAGTCTCCGTGAGCAGCCTCACGGATGTCCACGGCCCGAATGTGTCGATCGTGTGGGAAAAGAGCGTGGAACTGCCGGTCTTCGAAGTGCCTTCGGGCGCGCAGATCTTCACCCGCGAGCGATGGACCGGGGCCCCCGTCAGCGCGGGTCTGCAACGGGGCGCCGGCGCCGTTCTGTGGATCGCGGCTCCGCCCGGCGAGCGCGGCTACGAACGCTTCCCCTATCTGTTGGATGCCCTTTGCGATCTGGGACTGAACCCGCCCTTCCGCTCCTCCCGTCTTTGGGCCTTCTTCGATTCGTCCTATCGTTCGCGCGTCGACCTGGACTTCTTCGCGGCGCGGTGGCGGAAGTCGGGGATCTCGGCCTTGCACGTTGCCGCCTGGCACTTCTTCGAACCGGATGCGGAGCGCGACCGGTACCTTAATACCCTGATCGAGGCATGCCATCGGGAAGGCATCCTGGTGTACGCCTGGCTGGACCTTCCTCACGTGAGTGAGAAGTTCTGGCACGACCATCCGGAATGGCGGGAGAAGACCGCCCTTCTCCAGGATGCTCAGCTCGACTGGCGCAAATTGATGAACCTCACCAACCGCGAATGCTTCCGTGCCGTGTCGGCCGGCGTCGAGCAGTTGACGGGCCGGTTCGAGTGGGACGGTATCAACCTCGCGGAGCTGTACTTCGAGTCTCTGCAAGGCATCGGCAACCCGTCTCGGTTCACCCCGATGAACGACGACGTCCGCGCGCGGTTTCGCAAGGAGCGCGGCTTCGACCCGGTCGACCTGTTCGGCGCCCGGAAGGACGAGGCATCGCGACGGTCGTTCCTCGACTTTCGCAGCGAGTTGGCCGCCCGGATGCAAGAAGAGTGGATCGGAGAGTTGGAGACACTTCGCCACCAGAAGCCCTACCTCGATCTGGTGCTGACTCACGTCGACGACCGCTTCGATCCAGGAATGCGCGATGCGATCGGGGCGGATGCGGCGCGCGTGCTGCCGTTACTCGAGAAGCACGCCATCACCTTCCTGATAGAAGATCCGGCGACCGTCTGGCATCTTGGGGCGCAACGTTACCACACTATCTCGGAGCGCTACCGTCTGCTGACGCCGCGGCATGACAAACTAGCTATCGACCTGAATATCGTCAATCGCTACCAAAATGTCTACCCGACCAAGCAACAAACCGGGACGGAACTTTTGCAATTGGTCCACAACGCCGCCGCCAATTTTCAGCGTGTCGCCCTTTACTTCGAGAACTCTCTGCTCGCCCCGGACCTGAACCTTTTGCCATCGGCCGCGGCGGGCGCAGCCACTCTCGAACAGTCCGGCTTGAAGCACATGGTGAATTCCCTGATCGGAGTCGGCCTTCCGTGGAAGGGCCCGGCCCTCGTAGACGGTATGGCTTGGCCGGCTGCGGATGGGGAGACCGTTTGGCTGCCGGCTGGACGGCACACGGTCGAATCCGGGGCCGAATCGGTTGGGCTGCGGCTGGTTCGCTTGAACGGGGATTTGCAGACGGCCCGCGCGGTCTCGCCGACTACAATAGAATTCTCGTATCAGAGCAGTGCGCGCGCCATCGCGATCCTGGATCGCTCGCCACGGGTTATTCGGATCGATGGCAGCGACGCGCAGCTACAGCGTGCCGGACCGGCCACCGTGATCCTCCCTCCCGGCCAACATACCGTGACAATCACATCCGACTGAGATAGGATGTTGGATGCCGCATGATGGATGCCGCACTCCAACCCGAGACTCCGGAGATCCCGGATAAGCTGTACTTCAAGATTGGCGAAGTCAGCGAATTGCTTGGGGTAGAGCCTTACGTGTTGCGGTACTGGGAGACGGAGTTTCCGGGCCTCTCGCCAAAGAAATCCGGGACCGGACACCGCCTATATCGCCGCAAAGACGTGGAACTGCTGCTGCGCATCAAGCACTTGCTCAAGGAGAAGCGGTTCACAATCGAGGGTGCGCGGCAGTCCTTGCAGGCCGAGGCAAAATCGTTGAAGCCGCGGGCACCGAAGCGAATCCAGCAAGAGCTCTTCGCCCAGGATCCGTTACCGGAAATCCGCAGGGAACTCGCCGATATCCTGGCGATTCTCAAATAGGCATGCACGCGCGGGGCTACGACTCACCAACAATAACCGCATAAATACGGTCCAAATCATCCTGGGAATAGAACTCGATTTCGATTTTACCCTTCTTTTTCGCTCCCTCGATGATGCGTACCCGGGTTCCGAGAACACGCTGCATTTCCTGAATGGCGGCCTTGACGTTGGGATCGGTTTCGACCTCATCGACGTGCTTCGGTGTTCGGCCCTCCATCATTTTTTGCGTCATGCGCTCCGTCTGGCGGACGGACCAACCTCCGGTCACAGCCTTCTCGGCAACTTCCCTCTGATGTTCGGCGGACGGAAGGGTCAAAAGGCAGCGGCCGTGACCGGCGGAGAGGCGGTGGTCGGCTATTAGTTGCTGGAGATCCGAAGGAAGTTGGAGGAGGCGGGTGAAGTTGATGATGGTGGTGCGATCCTTGCCGGTGCGGCGACCGATTTCTTCTGCGCCCAGGTTTAGTTCGGCGCCCATCCGGGAGAGGGCCGTGGCGGTCTCGATGGGGTTGAGGTCCTCGCGCTGGATGTTCTCGATGAGCGTGATTTCGAGGAGGTGATCGTCAGGGATGTCGCGCACCACTACCGGCACCTGAGTGAGCTCGGCGAGCTTTCCAGCCCGCCACCTACGCTCTCCAGCAACCAGTTGGTAGCGATCTCCGAGTTTCCGCACGACCAGAGGCTGGATGATGCCGTTGGTCCGGATCGACTGCGCCAGTTCCTCTAAGCGCTCGTTCTGGAAGACCCGCCGCGGTTGGAAGGGATTCGGGTAGATGGCATCGATTGGGATGGTGAGCTCGGCTTCGACAGTCTCCGGCTCCGCAGGAGGGGCCTGAGTCCGGTTGCCGAGCAGCGTGTTCATTCCCCTACCGAGCGCTTTGCGTGGATTGT
>JBGPKH010000595.1:0-5649 GCA_041485845.1 Bryobacteraceae bacterium | reverse complement strand
TGAGACCAGCTCCGCGGCCTACGATCTCTACCTTCGCGCACGCGCCTTTGAAGTGCTGCCCAGCTTGAGCGGTATCGAGAGCAGCATCGACCTCTTCCACCAGGCGATTACCAAGGATCCCTCGTTTGCTCCCGCTTACGCGGGCATCGCGGCAGGGTATGCGGCTCGGTCCGGGTTCGATGGATTCGATGCGGCCGGGCGCGCAGACATGATTGCCCAGGGATGGGCTGCAGCGGGGAAGGCGGCCCAATTGGATCCTCGGTCGGCCGATGCGTACTACGCGCTGGGGATGATGCAGGCGCGCCAGGCCCAATGGGAGCCGGCGGAACGCAGCTTCCGGCGCGCGATCGAGATCGCCCCGCGCGACCTCCTGTGGCGCGACCATTTCGCGATGTTCCTCCTTTTGCCTCTCGGCCGGATGGAAGAGGCGATTCGGCAGTTGCGCATCGCGGAGGAAATCGGCCCGCTTTCACCCCAAACTCACAGCGCGTTAAACACGGCGCTCCGATCGGCGGGCCGGTTTGATGAGGCGCATTCCCACTGCCAGAAGGCGGCCGCGAACGATCAGCAGCGGAGTGTCTGTTGGGCACAGGTTCTGATGCGCCAGGGAGAAAACGAAGAGGCCGTCCGGATCCTGGAGGCGGTGTGGAGCAGCCATCTTATGGAACCGGGTGCGCAGGCACTCGGCGTTGCCTATGCCAAGGCCGGCCGCCTTGAGGATGCGGAGCGCATTGCAGCGATGTTGCCCCGGCTCGCGAGTAAAACGCAGATCTTCGGCGCCTTGGGCGACAAGGACCGCACGTTTGAAGCGCTGGATCGTATGGTTCCCATGGGACCGGCTCGGATAGGAAGGGACTTTCTCATTTCCCCGAACTTTGCATTCCTGCGGGGCGATCCGCGGCTGAAGGCGCTGCGCAAGAAGGTCGGTTTGCCGGAATAACGCTGCTGCGGTCACGAACCTTGACGGTAGATGTCGTTGATGTTCCAGTGGCCGGGCGTCGGAGTGGGAACGTTCTCCATCGGCACCTGAATCACGGTTGGAAGATCCGAGGCCAGGGCCTCCTGGAGGGCCGGAGCCAGTTCGCCGGCTGACTTCACCGAAATGCCGCGGGCCCCGCAGGCGCGCGCCATGGCTGCGTAGTCCACGGCGTACGGCTCACCATTGCGCTCGAACAGGCAGCCGAAGCTCCAGCCATAGTGCATCTTCTCCAACCCGGCGATGGTGCCGAACGCGGTGTTGTCCATGACCACCCAGACCGCGGGAAGGTTCGCCTCCATGGCTGTCGCAACCACCGAGGGGTTGCTGCCAAAGGCTCCGTCGCCGACGAGCGCCACGGCGGCGCGCTTGGGCTGCGCCATCTTGACGCCGAGCACGGCCGAGGGGCCGAATCCCATGGTGGCGAGGCCGCTGGGCGTGATGAAGGTGCCCGGAACCGTGATCGGGAACTGTTGCCCGACGCCATTCTTGTTCCAACCGACATCCGTCACGATAAAGCCGTCTTCCGGGACGGCCTTTCGGAGTTCGGCGAGGATGCGCTCCGGGCGCAGCGGAAACTGATCCGAGTCGCGCTGGTGAGCCCAGTTTTCGGCGAACTCGCGGCGGCCGAGCGAAATCCGCAGGCGCACGTCGCCGCGGCGCCGGTGGCTCTTGCCGCGCGCCGCGCCGGCCAGGGATCCGAGGGCCAGCCTGGCGTCGGCAACCACTCCAAACTTAGTGGGGAAGTTGCGGCCGATCTCCGCGGGATCGATATCGATGTGCAGCAGCCGCGCCGGAGGAATCGCGAACGTGAAGCGCGGGTCCCAGGAGCTCGATGACGCTTCCGCGAGGCGCGTTCCGACGGCCAGGATCAGGTCGGCTTCGCGGCACATCTCGTTGGCGATCGGCGTGCCCCAGAATCCGGTCATGCCCAGCAGCAGGGGATGATTCTCGTGCATGCACCCTTTGCCCATCAGGGTGTGGGCCACCGGGATTTCCAGCGCTTCGGCGAGAGCCGCGAGCTCGGCGGTTGCTCCGGAGGACAGAACTCCGCCGCCGGCATAGATCACCGGATGCCTGGCCTGGGCCAGCGCGTCGACGATCTGCGCGACCGCGGCAGGCTCCATGGCGGGCCGCGCCACCGGCGCAGGGAATTTCCCGAAAGCGTCCACCGGCAGATCGGCGGAGAAGATGTCCATGGGGACATCCACAAGCACCGGACCGGGCCGTCCCGTTTGGGAAAGGTGAAACGCGCGCTCGACGATGCGCGGGAGATCCGCTGGCCGGTCCACGCGGTAGATGCGTTTGCAGAAGGGCCGGTAGATCTCGAACTGATCCGCGTCCATGTGAAGATTGACTTCCTGGTGCGGATGCCGGCCGAAGTAGTGGGACGGCACGTCGCCGGCGATCACCACCATGGGGATGGAGTCCAGCGCGGCGTTGGCTACTCCGGTGGCCGCATTGATCAGGCCGGGCCCGAGGTGGGTCAGCAGCACACCGGGTTTTCCCGACGCCCGTGCGTAACCATCCGCGGCATGTGCCGCAACCTGCTCGTGGCGGGTCGAGATGAATCGGATCCGGCTCTTGCCCAGGGCGTCCAGGAACGCAATGACGGTGTGGCCGCAGAGACCGAAGATCACCTCCACCCCGAGTTGCTCCAGATAATCCGCCAGGAGATAAGAAGCGATTCGCGTTCCGGCCGCCGCTTTGTCGAGTTCCTGTATCGTTGCTATGTTCCTGCCATTACCCATGATTCTCAGACACCTCGCTTACTGACCAAAAGCGATCAGGCCCCGTTTTGCCTGAAGCTTTTCCGTACTCACCCCTGGGACTTTTTTCAAGTCTTCAAAGTCTTTGATCTTGCCGTTTCGTTCCCGATAGACTACAACGGCCTGCGCTTCCTTCGCGGAAAAGTCCAGTAACTTCTCCAATTCCGCCGCCGGCGCCGTATTCACATTCACTTTTCCGAAATACTCAGTGAGATACGCAACCACCGCAGCCATTTCCTCAGCGGACCCCTCCGCTCCACGGCCGATCATTTCCTCCGTCATCTGCTCCCAGCCGATCCGGGTCCGCCGGCTGGCAATTACCGCTTCAATCTCATGACAGGTTCCGCAGATCCTTTGCGTCGCTTCTCTGCCCGGGGAGGCAGGCAAGTGTGACTGACCCGCGGCGGGCAGCAGACACAACGCGAAGGCAGCACCGCTCAATGACTTATGGAAGCGCATAAGCAATTATAGTGTCTGCCCGGCTCCGGTCGCCGAGGAAGCCGCCGCCGGTAGCGGTGATGACTACGTACTGCTTTCCGTCTTTCCCCTGAAACGTGATGGGGGCCGAATGAGCGCCGGCATCGATCTTCGTCACCCACAGTTCTTTGCCGGTCTTGGAATCGAAAGCCCGGAACCGGCTGTCATCGGTGGCGCCGATGAACACCAGCCCTCCAGCCGTGGCCAGCGATCCGCCAATATTGGGCCTGCCGGTGTTCTGCTTGCCGGGCGGAAGACTCTCGCTGATCCCGAGCGTGGTTTGCCAGGCGATATCGCCGGTGTTCACATTGATGGCGAAGAGGCGTCCCCAGGGCGGCTGATTGCACGGCATGTTACTCTCGGGCTCCCAGAAGCGATTGATCCCGTTGTATCCGCTGCGGCTATACCGCGAGCCGTCGGCGCTCCTCACCATCGTGTTCAGGCTGCCGAAATCCATAGTGTTGACGAACAGGTATCCCAATCCGGGGTCGAAAGATGGCGGGTTCCAGTTTCCCCCGCCGATGGAACTGGGAAAAATCACGCTGGGCGCCGTCGAGTAATGCGTGAAGGGACCGACTGCGTGCAGACCGCCAGGAATGCTGTCGAACAACTCGGTGCAGAACTTGTTGAGCTCCGGCGTCACGGTGGTCAGGTCTTCCCGCTTGAAACTGGTGCGGGCCAGCGCGGGCGGCTTGAGGGGGAAGGGCTGCGTCGGCCAAGCCTGGTCCCCGGGTAACGCATCGTCTACCGGAACCTTTCTCTCTTCCACGCCGAAGACCGGCTCTCCCGTTACGCGGTTCAGGATGTACACATATCCGCTCTTGGTCAGTACCCCGACGGCCGGAATCTTTTTCCCCTTTTGGGTGACATCGAAGAGAATCGGAGGCGCGCAGAGGTCGTAGTCCCAGGTGTCGTGATGCACCACCTGGAAATACCACTTGAGCTTGCCGGTCAGCGCATCGACCGCCACCAGCGAGGTGCCGAAAAGATTAGGGCCGGGCCGGTCACCGCCCCAATAATCGGAGGTCGTCTCTCCGAATGGCATGTAGACGATGCCACGTTCGGCGTCGATGGTGAACATGCCCCACACGTTGGCGCCGGAGCGGTTTTTCCAGTCGTCGCCCTTCCAGGTGTCGCTTCCGGTCTCGCCGGGCCGGGGCACGGAATGAAACGTCCAGACGAGTTTGCCGGTGTGCGTGTCCCACGCACGGGTATCGCCGGCCGCGCCGATGCTCGGTCCTTCCTGTACGTGCGCGCCGGTGATTACAACATTCTTGTATACGATCGGAGGAGAGGACAGCCCAAATGAAGCGTTGGCCACACCGTTCAACGCGCCGGGCTTCATATCCACGATGCCTTCATTGCCGAAGCCAGGAACCGGTTTGCCGGTCTTGGCGTTCAGCGCGTAGAGCTTGCCGCTGGAGGTGCCGAAAAAGACAATGGCGGGAGACTGGTTGTCGCCGGCCCAATACTCCAATCCGCGTGTTGCGGGCGCGCCATCCTTCACTTCGTAGGTCCAGATCTCCTTGGCGGTCTCCGGTTCGAGTGCGACCACGCGGCCGTAGCCTGTGGTGATGTACATGACGCCGTTGATGACCAGAGGCACGACTTCCGAATTCCTGCCGCCACCGCCGCCACGGCCCCCGCGGCCGCCACGCCCTCGTCCGGCGGGGGCGTCGCCCGCGGCTGAGTCGCCGGGGGCGGCAGGAGCGGTGACCGGAGCGCCATCAACGGTCATGTGATAGGTCCAGGCCCGGACCAGCTTGGTTACGTTCTTCGCATCAATCTGCTTGAGGGTGGAATAGCGAGTGCCGCCCGGATCGTGTCCGAAGGTGGGCCAATCGTTCTGACCAAATGCCGTCCCCACGAGGGCGACAGCGCTTAGCGCGATGCTAGAGACTCGCATAGGTTATTCAGTATCCCTTAGTAAGTACATGGTTTCGAGGACCGCTCCCTTTGGTCGCGGCTCAGAACGCATACTTGATCGCGAACTGCATGATGCGTGCCGTAGATGTGTCACCGGGCGCGGTGCTCTGGACCCGCGGCGCGAGACGCCCGAAATTCGTGCTGTTGAGAGCGGCGGTCGGCGGCCCGAACATGACGCTGTTCGGCAGATTGAATGCCTCGGCCCGGAAGGTCATGGTGCCGCGTTCACGAAGCTTGAAGTTCCGAGAGAGCGCCAGGTCGAGGTTCATCACGGGCGGACCGGCTATGGTATACGGCCTCGTGGTAGCGTATACGCCTGCGGGCGCCGATGCCGGCGCCAGAAACGCGTTGAGATTCAGGTAATTGGTGACGCTGCCGTCGCCGTAGACGTTGGACAGGACCTGTTGCGCCCTCTGGTTGTTGGCGCCGGTCAGCGCAACGTCGGTACCGTAGGTCGCCGAAGTCAGGTTGCCCGTGCTCCAGCGAAAGATGGGCGATGCC
>JBGPKH010000594.1:0-5661 GCA_041485845.1 Bryobacteraceae bacterium | reverse complement strand
CGGTCCCGGGTTATACGCTTGAGGTACAGCGTAGAACCAGGTGATCCTGAACTCGTGATCCGGACCCTCGATTCCAGAGGGACCGAGCGGTGGAATCGGGAGCGAGTCAGAGGATTCGAGAATATCGCTGTGGCCTTGCGGCGGTTGACGGCGCTTGACAGCGCCCAGGTGCTCAGCGATCTGTCGATCCCGCCCGGCGACAGCATCAGGATTAACGACCAGTACCGGATCTGCTTCACCTGGAAAGATGAGGGTGCGTATGACGTCGAAATCACCAAGCACTACCAATAAGAGCCGGCACAGGAGGCCGAAGTTGCCCCCCGTGCATCCGGGCGAGATCTTGAAGGAAGCACTGGACGATCTCGGCCTCAGCATGAACCGCCTGGCTCATGAAATCCGCGTCCCCGCGAATCGGATTAGCGCGATCGTCGCGGGACAGCGCGGCATCACCGGGGAGACCGCCCTTCGCCTGGGACGCTATTTTGGAACCACGCCCGCCTACTGGATGAATGTGCAGGCGCGTTACGATCTCGAAACTGCGCGAGACGAATGGGAGTCTCGCATTGAATCCGAGGTGCGGCCGCGCAGTGCAGCGTAGCCCCAACGGACCTCGCTCACTTGTACCAATACTTCGTCTTCTCCGCCCATTCGGATTTCGCATACCGCTGGTGCAAAAGCGCGAATGCCTGCCGCGAGTATTTCCCCGTCTCCGCGTCGGTGGCGCGATAACGGGATGCCATCACGGCCCGATGTAAGGCTTCGGGCACGCGCGGATCGTCGGGATGTTTGCGCGCCCAATCGAGTGTCTCGCGTGTGAGGTAAGTTGCCTGCCATGGCTCGGCGGCCCGGATTCGCTTCCACTCCGCCTCGCCCTCCGCACGCTGGGCAGGCGTCAGGAAATCCAAGGTCGCAGGGGGAACTTGTGACCGCTGTTCCATCGTCCAGCAGGATCGGCATCCTACATCTACATAGTGAGTTTCCGCGAAGTCAAGCGTCCGGCTTTCGGGCAGCGGAAGGGAGGGACTCAACGACGGAGTGCGCAGGACGAGATACACCGCGGCGAACCGGGATTCCTCGGCGTCGCCCGCAGTGAGAAAACCGCGCGCCACCTCGGACGCCGGCGGCCGCAGTTCCGCGACACGACGCATCAGTTTCCGGGCATCCTCGTCCCGGCCAAGTAAAACTGCACGCAGCCAGCCCGCCTGGGCAATGCGAATCTGCATGTAGGGTGGCAGGATCGGGTTGGCGGCGGCATCGACCCACAAGGAAAGTGGCACTCTGGCGTTGAAATCCCCGATTACGTCCTGGTCGAACACTGGCGCGGTTCCGCTGGGAATCGGCGCAGCGTTGGTCTCCACCTCCGCGCCTTCCGACTCCTCGATGCGCGGTTCCGGTCTCCGCAGACTGAAGCGCAGGAATTCGTTCCAGTCCCGCGCCAGGCGAGTCCGCAACGCCAGAATCAAGTTGCGCGACGAGCGCTGCAAGTTGCCGCTCAGTGCCCGGTCGGCCAATTGACGAGCGTCGTCGTTACGCCCGCGGGCGACCTCGCGCGACGTCGCGTAGTAGGCCACGGATTCAAACGCGGGAGCGCCCGCTGGAACCGCGCCCGCCGCCACAAGCAACTCGGGTAGGTCCTTCTCCCCGGCATTGGCGAGCGCCGCGATCAGCCACGCCGGCTTGCGAGTCTTGCGCCACCATTCCACGGCACGCTCGCCGGATTCGGCCGGAGGGCGCTCCGACATAACGAGCATCCAGGCCGCGAGCTCGCTGGTCGTTTCGACCGTCGCGCCTTGCCGGTCATTCACCACGTAGAGAAAATCAATGACGGACTGGCTCACGTCTTTCTCACTGGGCTGCATCAACTGGGCACTGAGTTCCTCGAGGCGGGCGCGTGGTTCCACGCGCAGTTGCCAGAGATGCAGAAGTCTGAGACAGTCCTCGCGACGGTCCGGCTGGGCGGGATCCTTCAGGATCTCGAGCAGGCGGTCCTTGGCCTCGCGATTGGCCTCGCGATCGCCGTCGAACTGGCCGGCGCGCATTAGCGCGCGCGCTGTGAGATACGGGGCCCATGGCCGCCACGGCGAGTCCTTCTCTTCCGCAATCTGGCGGAAAGCCTCGCTGGCCTTGCGGAACTGGCCCGAGTAGAAGAGCGCCGCGGCGATTTGGTAACGGCGGTGGGCGGCGAGCAGCGGATCGGCGCCGGCCTCCGGGGGCGCCGGAATGACCGCGTCCTTGCCCGAGCAGTTGGCGAAGACCTGGTCCTGGGCGCGGACCCAGTCCAATGTTCTGGGATCTCGCTCGCCCCATTTCGCCGATAGGTTCGCCAGTGTCGCGGTGGCCTTGATAAATGCGTCCTTGTGACAATTCTCAAACGAATAGAGCAGGCCGTCGAGCGTGACGGTCTTGTAAACTCCCAGACCCGGTACCGCGCCGTGGGTCTTCCTCCACCCATCGAGACCTGGCTCTACAGAAGGGGGATCCTGCCGGGCCGAAGGCGCCGGATACAGCGAGCCGGCCTCCGCATCCGTGAGCGGCACGCCCGAGAGAATCCGAAACGTTCCGATCAAATATCGCTGCTGATACGAGCGTTGCAGCACCCCCACCTTGCCCTTCAGGAACTGATTGCGCAGGTCTGCCGGCCGCCGCTTCGTAGCGAAGACGGGGCTCGGCGGCGCGATCCCGCAACTGTCCAACCCCTCGGGAACCGTCATCACGAGCGCCGCCGCAAGGGCCGCAGTCACGTGCCAGATTCTCATTTCGACCACCTCCCCGCCTGCGCCACCGCCACCTCGTAGGCCTCGCGCGTCCATGGACCCGGATGAAAGAAGTAGAGCCGCCGCGCACGCGGCACGCGCACCGGCAACTCGTCGGTCGCGACCCCCACGCTCGACCGGCAAATCGCAGACGCGAAGTCGGCTGGTGACGGACGATCGCCGGGTCCCATGCGGAACAGCATGGGTGTGGCGTCGGCCACTGGCAGATCGCGGATCCATCCATCGTGTTCGCACCAGCTTTCGAGAGCGGTGATGGTCAACGGCAGCTTCGACGGCATCGCCTGCCGGAGGTCTTTCAAGAACGCGCGGTACCAGGCATGCTCGCTCTGGCGCGCGTCGAAGTCGATCTGGAGCGCGCGCACTCCCGGAATCTCCGCCGCGGGCACCACCTCGCGCACCACGTCCGCGCTCGCCGGCAGGCCCCGGCCGGGAGATTCGAAGCGCACTACCGCCATCAGGCCGGCGCCCGGGTTGAAGCGCAGCGGTTGCAGACGTGGGCGGGATTGGACACGCGTTCCGTCCAGCCACACGGTCCGCGCCAGGAAGGCGATGCCCGCGGTTCCGGGTTGGACGAAACGCAGATCCTGCGGACTCTCCCACGCCCACAGCATCAGCCTGGGAAAGGCGGGTAGCGGATCGGGGCGGCTGCCGAAGCGCAGCCACAGGACAGGCACCACGACGAGACACGCAACCAGAGGCAAGCGGCGCATCGATTCGGCCTTATTATGGGATCTCTTGGGCACGATTGGCAAGCAGCATGCAGGTTGCCAACCCGGACAGGCCAGGAGGCCTGTCCCACTGGCTACAATATGCAAGTGCAGTCCGGGTCCGGAATTTATTTCGTTTTTGTCGCCGCGGTTTTCTTCGTCTACTGGGCGTCCACCGGTTCCCGCCTCCTTCGGTTAGCCGTCATTCTGCTGGCGAACTATCTTTTTTGCGCCCGTTTCGGCCTGTTCTACGTTCTGCTCCTCCCCGTGTGCTCGAGTCTTGACTTTCTGATCGGCCTCGGCCTGATGCGCTACAGCCGTCCGCGAACCCGCGCCCTGCTGGTGGCCGCGAGCGTCACCCTGAACCTCGCCATACTCATCCTTTCGCGCCACATGGGCCTGCTGCTCAACCGCCGCTGGGACGCGCCATCCCACGCTAGGTAACAATGTGGTGGTGGGGACCGGGGCCAAGGTGCTGGGCAACATCAAGATCGGCGACAACGTGAAGATCGGCGCCGGCTCGGTGGTGGTGCACGCCGTCCCCGACCACTCCACGGTGGTGGGTGTCCCCGGCCGGGTGGTGCGCATCCGCCCGGAAGGCGGCCCGCTGGAACATGGCCGCTTGCCCGATCCCGAAGGTCAAGCGATCGACGACCTGGCCCGCCGCGTGGCCGAGCTGGAGGGCGCGCTGCGCCAGTTGATCTCGGAGCACGAGATGGAGCACCACCGCAAGGTGTAGCAGCCGGTGGCAGAAGTCTGAAGCACCGCTTACTGACGTGCGCGGCTCCGTAGATTCAGTGGCTACATGTCGCAGAGGGCCGCTACCAGGGCTCCCTTGGCGGTGGCAGTCAGCGGGTCCGCCGCCAGCCGGATTTCGGAAAGTTCGACCGGGAAATCGCTCTCTTTGAGGATCTTCTCGAAGCGCTCGCGGAATCCCTTGGGCATCGCGCTGCCGCCGCTCAGGACCATCGGAACCGGTTTGGCCAGCTTGGGGATGTTGCGCGCGACCTGGAAGGCGTTTCGCAGGGCGGCTGCCAGCGACTGCAGCATGTCGTCATAGTAGACGCTGACAGCCTGCCGAAGCTTGTCCTCGAAATGGCCGTTGAGGTAAAACGACTGTTCCTTGAGGATGCGGATGCGGTTGGCGCGTTCGCCCAATACGGAAGCGGCGCTGGCGTCGATGAAGTCGCCGGCTTTCGGCATGCTGAAGCTCAGGACGGGAACGGACAGGTAGGAGAAGCAGACATTGCAAAGCCCGCCGCCGCAACTGATGCCAATGCCCGTGTAGTTGGTGCTCTCCATCTCGCCATAAACCACGGCCAGGCCTTCGTTAATGCTCTTTACCTCATAGCCGAGAGACGCCAGAATCTCGCGCAGGGTCGCCTCATGGTAGGTGAGATTCTCCTCGGCCCCCAGCGGCGGAGCGGGAACGGTAAAGCAGAGCTTCTGGCCTTTTTCGGCTTTGCCGGCCAGGGACGTGGTGAGGGCGCGGATGAGCTTCACGCTGTCGGGTTCGTCCGAATTCAGAATGCCACGCAGCATCGTGCGGCGGATTTCCTTGTTCAGCATGCCGGCAAATCGCTCCGACTCGTTGCCGTGCACGACGATTTCGCCGCCCTCAATCGAATGGGAAACGCCTTCCTTGGCGAGCACGCTGGCCGTCATTTTGGAATAGGGGATGGTGACGAAGGCATTCAGTTGGGAGTCGTATTTGACGTCCTGCTCGGACTGGCGCGCGGCCACGATGCGGCTGGTGCCGACATCCAGGCCGATCACGGGAGATTTCGTTTCGCTTCGGTTCATCTCGGTTCTCCAGACGATCTTGCGCTGGACTACTCACGCCGGTCTAGACTGTCTTTAGGGTTATCAAAGGCCGTTAACAATGTGGATAGTACTGGATAACGTTATCCGCTAGTTTCCCTCGCCGCCTGCGCCGAGATTCCAGCCGCTCATGATGTCGCGAGTGGCATTGGGGGCGGCGGTCAGGATCGGTTCGACTCCGGCCAATAGCAGGATGGCCGTGACCCGTGTGGGGTCGCTTCCCATGGTGGTGGAAACCATGATTGCGTCCTTCGGTTTCAGGTCGGCGAGATGCATAGGCGCCAAGCCGTCGAGCATCTGCCCAATATCGCCGCCGCCTGCGCCTCCGCGAGCCCCCGCGCCGTAGCGCCTGGCGAGCG
>JBGPKH010000593.1:0-5678 GCA_041485845.1 Bryobacteraceae bacterium | reverse complement strand
GCCGGTGCCGCCGGTCGATTTCGGATTCGAAGAAGCGCGCTTTTTCGGCCAGCGTGGTGACGCGCCGCTCGATGCGCGCGAGGCCTTTACCGGTGGCGATCCACGCATCGCCCGCAGGACCCGCCGCAATCGCGCGCACATCGTCATCCGGCAGCCAGCGGCCACCCTGCCGGTATTCCCAGCTCTTGCCGTCGTAGCGGACCGCGCCCACGTGCGTGCCAAACCAGACGGCGCCATTCTCTCCTGCCGCCGCTGTGGTGAAATCGTCGTACGGCAGACCGTCCGCGCCGGTATACAGCGTCCACTCCGCTCCATCCAGGCGGCCCGCGCCCTGCGGTGAGACGAACCACAAACGGTCCATCGAATCGAAGGCGACACCGCGCACATCGTTCGGCGCCCAACTCCGGTTGCCGCTCTGGGGCAGCATTCGTTCCCACGAACCTCCGGCCCGTTTCAGAAACAGTCCGGACGCCGCCGCTGCCGCCATGCGGCCGTCGCGCGCGTTGGCCGCCTGCCGCACTTCTTCTGGCAATCCGATCTCGCGCACCAAGCGGCCACCCGAGAGGCGGAAGAGTCCACCGGCCGCCGAGACCAGGACCTGAGTGCCCGCCGCGATATGGCGGATCTGCGCCGGTAATTCCGCCACGCGCCGCGGCGGGGAACCTGCTGCTGCCCGCCATAGCGCTCCCTGAGAAGCGAACCACACCGCGCCGCCCGACGCAGCCACCAGCGACGCCTCCGCGCCCTGCCGCGTCCAACTCCCGCCGCGCCATCGCGCCAGTCCCCCGCGCGTCGCCGCCCACACCGTGCCGGAAGCGTCCACCGCCAGCGAAAGCACATCGTCCGTCGGCAGCCCCGCGGCCGCATCGTATACCGTGCGCACTTCCGCGGCGAACGGTTCCACCAGCATCCCCTGCGCCGCAAGCAAGGCCGGCGCCAACAGCAGCAGCCACCGCATCGGTTTTTCACCTCGAGATCGAAAATGTTATCGTACATCGTCCGTCCCTACGCATCTGCGATCCCCGCGCAGTGGACAGGCGCCGGGCGCCGCCGCAAACTATCGACCCGGCGTTCCAACAGTCACCGCGAACGGTAAAGACTCCAAGCTTCCAGGATGTCCTTCCCCCGAAAGCGTATGGTGCGGTCGTCCAGAACTTCGGCGCCGGCGCGCAACCCCGCATCTACCGGCAGCGAGTTGCGCGTGGTGTACTCCACCTGCAATGTGACGGGCCCGGAAACGATGTATGGCTTGATGGAACCGATCTTGGACACGCTGCGGCGTGCGGCCTCCCGTATGGCGTCGCGCGCGGACGCGGCCGACAAGCTGATACACGTATATCGGCCGATGCCCTCCTTCACCACCGCAAGCTCGGCGTTGGGGACGATTTCGCGCAGTTCGTTGGCCGCGGCCTGGTCGCCGCTGAGCATGATGACGGGTGTGCCGAAGTGGCCGGCCATAGCGGCGATCACGTCGATCTCGCCAACCGGCTTGCCGTTTAGCAGCATGTTTTGAATGCCCAGGGAACTGTAGCTGTGCGCCATGATCCCGCCGCGGATGTTCGCCTTGCTGTGCTGGCCCACGTAGGCTACGGCGGAGAATCGCCGCTCCATGAGCATGGATGCGCCCAGGGCCCCCATGAGCAGCCTGGCTTTGGGATGAATCGTGAGGGTGGACAGTGTTTGACTGCCGTCGTGCCCGTCCCAGACGATGACTTCCTGGGCGCCGCCGCTCAGAAAGCCCTCTACCGCGGCATTGATTTCGCCGGTGAGTAGCTGGCGCATTTCCTGATCCTTGGGATCGGTCTGGTCCTGCCGGCAGACCCCGCCCACACCTTCGGCGTCCGTGATGAGAAAAATGGTTTTGTTCTGTGCCCACGCTGCCGGGCAGCTCAAGACGAGGAGCGAGAGGAGGAAGCGCATACTTATCTGGTACCACATCGCATGCGCTCGCCTCCAACCCGACTTGCGGTCATCCCCGGCGGATTCCCGGTCCGGGAGGCAGATCGAGCAACCGCGGCGCAGCGGCCACGCCGGCTTAGCCGCAATTCCCGAGGAGTAGCACCTGGCTTCACGCTTGTGGGGCAGGTTGTCCAAACCTGCGGCCGATTGTCAATCGGCCCGCCGGGCGAAGCTCGGCTATCGCGCCCATTCCGCCCTTGCCAAGCTTGCCGGTGATCTTGTAGTGCGCGATGCTAGTGGGATAGGCCTCCGAAATCGAGCACCTTCACGCGGCCCTCTGGCGTGACCTTCAGGTTCGCGGGCTTGAGGTCGCGGTGGACGATGCCCTTTTCGTGGGCGTATTCCAGAGCGTCGATGAGTTGATGAATGAGTGGCAGCGCTTCCGCGGCGGAGAGGGGGCCTTGAGGCGGATTGCCTTCCACCAGTTCCATGACGATCGCGCGCTCTTCGACGCCGTAGATCGCGGCGATATTCGGATGATTCAGCGACGCCAGCACTTGCGCCTCGCGCGTGAAGCGTGCCAGCCGGTCGGGGTCGTTGGCGAAAGAATCGGGCAGCACCTTGATCGCCACGTCGCGATTCAGCTTCGTGTCGGTGGCGCGGTAGACGGCGCCCATGCCGCCCTCGCCGAGCTTGGACGTGATCCTGTAATGCGCGATGGTGGAAGGCGGCGTCATTTGGTGGCGCCCGCGACCTTGCGCTCGATCTCGTCCAGGAAATTCACCAGGATAGTGTACCGCGACTGTGGAGCAGCCATTCCTGGGTGCCGCCGGCTCTCAACCGGGGTGGAAAGGCCGCCAGGCATATCAGACGATTGCCCACGCCCGGCTGGGCGTTGGTCCGCCCACCGTGCCGAGGCGGTGACGGCGTAGTGGGGTGGCTGGGCTATTGCACGCGAGGGCATGTAATTTTGGGATCGGGCGCGGCGGTATAATTCAGCCGAAGGGCGATGCCAAGGTGGACGACATCAGCGCGCTGCACCGCGCCTTGGAGCGACGGAGCCCAAGCGCGTTCGAAAGGTTGACTCCCATCGTTTATGACGAGCTCAATCGGCTGGCACGCCGCTACATGAGGCGCGAGCGGCCTGGCCGCAGCCTGCAGGCGACGGCCCTGGTGAATGAAGCCTGCATGTGCAGGTGGTCGAAATACCATGAATTCCGAACAGTGGAAACGAGTCGATAGCCTGCTGCAGGCCGCGTTGGAGCGTCCGCCGGCCGAGCGTTCGGAATTTCTGCGCCAGGCGTGCGCGGGTGACGAGGCACTGGAGCGGGAAGTCCGGTCGCTACTGTTCTCCGAGCAGGCTCAAAGGAACACCGATCTTCAACAGAGCAGGGAAACAGCCGAGACCTCCGGTTCCCTCACCGGCCGGGCCATCTCTCACTACCAGGTCGGCGAGAAGTTGGGCGAAGGCGGAATGGGAGTTGTCTGGAAAGCCCGCGACACGCGGCTGAACCGATTCGTGGCGCTCAAGGTTCTGCCCCCCGAAAAGATGAGCGATCCCGAGCGCAAGCGGCGCTTCGTCCAGGAAGCCAGGACGGCCTCCGCGCTCAACCATCCGCACATCATCACCATCTACGACATCGACCATTACCATGGCGCCGATTTCATGGCCATGGAGTTCGTGCCCGGCAAGGCGCTGAGCCAGTTGATCCCCCGCAAAGGACTGCCGCTGAACGAGACGCTCAAGTATGCGATCGAGGTGGCCGACGCGCTGGCGGCGGCGCACACGGCGGGTATCGTGCATCGTGACCTCAAACCGGGCAACGTCATGGTGAACGAAGCCGGGTGCGTGAAAGTGCTGGATTTCGGCCTGGCCAAGTTGACCGAGCGGGGCGGGTCGAGTGAATTCGCGCGCACCGAAACGATTGCCGAGGCGCCGAAGACCAGCGAGGGCATAATTGTGGGAACGGCCTCGTACATGTCGCCGGAACAGGCCGAGGGGAAGAAGGTGGATGCGCGGACCGACATTTTCAGTTTCGGCGCGTTGCTCTACGAGATGATCACGGGCAGGCGCGCTTTCGGTGGCGGCTCCATGGTTTCGATCCTGTCGGCCATTGTGCGCGATGAGCCGCAGCCGGCAGCGGTGATCGTACATGGTCTTTCACGCGATCTCGATAAGATCGTTACGCGGTGCCTGCGGAAGGACCCCAACCGGAGGTATCAACACGCCGGGGACTTGAGGATCGACTTGCAGCAGGCCAGCGAAGAGCTGGCTGCCGGTGGCGCCGCGACCCGCGAACAGGCGCCGAGACGGCGTAGCGTGGGCCGTTGGTGGTGGCTGGCGGCCGCCGCCTGTGTGGTGGTTTCGTTTGCCGTGGGATGGCGGCTCAATGGCCCTCCGGCCGAGCCGCCCTCCTGGAGCCTGACCCGGCTCACCAACGATTCCGGGCTCTCGGGCTTTCCGGCATTGTCGCCCGATGGCAAGCTGGTGTCTTACTCTTCCGACCGCGGCCTGGATGGCGAGAGGGATCTGTATATCAAGCAGGTTGCCGGGGGCCAGCCGATCCGCCTGACCTCCGACGGCGCGGGCAACACGACGCCGGATTTTTCGCCGGACGGCAGCAAGATCGTGTTCCGGTCGAACCGGGATGGCGGCGGCATCTACGAGATTCCGGCGTTTGGCGGAGAGGCTCGGCTATTGGCGCGGGACGGTCTGGATCCCAAGTATTCGCCGGACGGTTCGCAGGTGGCATATTGGGTTGGCACGGAAAGCGTAGCCGCCGCGGTGCCCGGGAGCGGCGCGGTCTGGGTGGTGCCGGCGGCCGGGGGCCAGCCGCAGCATGTGGGGCCGAATTTCACGGCTGCCCGCAATCCGATCTGGTCGCCGGACGGAAAGCACCTGCTATTCATCGGGTACACTTCGGCGAAGGCATACGAAAGCGGCAGCCTCGACTGGTGGCTGGCCGCCACCAATGGGGGAGACGCGGTAAGAAGCGGCGCGCACGAAGCGCTGGTCCACGCAGGATTCGCCGGCGGTGCTGGCTTAAGGCCAGCGTGTTGGCCGGTGGCCGCCAACACCGTTACTTTCTCCACCGCGAGCGGAGACTCGCGGAACCTTTGGGAACTCGGCATATCGCTGCGAACCGGCAAAGTGAGTGGCCTGGTCAGGAGATTGACAACGGGGGCCGGAAACGAAGTGGATCCGTCCTGCGCGTCCGGCGGCGCCTTGACATTCACGGGCGTCGAAGCCAGAACAGACGTCTGGTCGCTGCCGTTCGATTTGGACCACGGAACTTCCAAGGGCGCGCTGGAGCGGATCACACAGGGTCCAGCCAGGCGGGAGGGGGCGTGGCTTTCGAACAATGGACGCTACGTGGTGTTTGCTTCCGATCAGGCGGGGCAACTGAACGTCTGGATGCGGGACCTGGCGACCGGGAAGGAGTCGAGTGTGGCCAGTTCATCGTTTATGCAACGGTTTCCCGTGAGCCAGGCATCCGGCGCCAGAGTCGCGTTTTCGGTGTACGAAAAAGACAAGAGAGCGGTGTACGTGTCGACACCCGGGGGAGCGCCCGAGAAGGTATGCGAAGGGTGTCTGCGAGCAACGGACTGGTCGCGGGACGAGACCAGGCTGTTGGTGTTCGCAGGCAGTCCGTATCAAATCAACCTTCTCGACGTAGCTTCACTGCTGTCCTAAACACGGACAAAAATAGCGACCCGTATTGCAAACAGGGGATTTACGACGCCGAAACTGGAGCTTTGAGGTTGAGGTCTCCCGTTTT
>JBGPKH010000592.1:0-5680 GCA_041485845.1 Bryobacteraceae bacterium | reverse complement strand
GGCACGCTCATCAGCCAGATATCGGCCTCGACGGTACCCAAGCCGAAGTAGATCGAGCGGTTGTCGCGTGTGGGCGCCACTCCGGATACCCTGTTCGGGGCGACGGAGAGGATTTCGCGGGCCTTGCCGGAGCGGGTATCAAGCAGGTATATGGCTGAGTTGTAGCCGAAGATCAGCCGCCGGCTGTCACTCAGCCACCGGGGCAGCCAGCCGTAGTCGGTGAAGTGCTGGTACTGCCGGGAATCGAGCGAATAAACGGAGATGCCATTGCTGCCTCCGGCCGACGTGCGGTGCCCAGCGAGGCGACGGCCGTCGGGCGACCACGAGAAGGCATAAAATAACGCCCCTGGGGATCCCAGGGGGGGCAAGCTTTCCAGCGAGCGCTCGTCCCAAGGCTTACCGATTTCCATGATCCTGGAACCGCTGAAGGCGAGCCGCGCGCCGTCCGGCGACCACACCGGGTACTGCACTGTTCCGGCGTCGGGGAGGCGTGTCAACTGCTGGAGTCCACTCCCGTCCGGGGAGATCGTCCAGATCTGAAAAGCGCCGCTGCGATTGGAATAGAAGGCCAGCCGTTTGCCGTCCGGCGACCAGCGCGGGACGCGATCCCGGTACTCGTCGTCCGTGAGCTGGCGGAGACCGCTTCCATCCACGCGGCTGACGAAGAGGTCCTCCGGCCTCGTCCAGGTGGTGAACGCCACCCATTGGCTGTCTGGGGAGACATCCGGAAACCGAGCGTTCCAGGAACCGTGCGTAACCGCGGCGGGCGCTCCCACAGCCGCTTCCCGCAGTGGGTCCAAGTCCACTTTGTAGATATTGGCGGTCTCCAACCGATTCACATACGCGAGGCGGCGGCCATCACGGGCCACGCTGAAATAAAAAGTGTAGGGCGAAGGCGTCGTCACCTGCTGGGGCGGTCCCTGCACCCGGCCCGAGTCCTCGTCAATCGGTACGCGCCACAGGTTCATGCTCCCGCTGCGGTCACTCAGAAAGTAGAGGTACTTGCCCTCGGGGGACCAAACGGGATTCCAGTCGGTGGCCGGCTCCCGGGTCACCTGGAGCGGCGCGCCCCCGCTGGCCGGCACAGTCCAGACGTCCCGGTTTCCCGCGTGCAGGCTCCAGAAGGCGATGCGCCGCCCGCCGGGAGACCAGTTGGGCTGCACGGCGTCCTCGATGTTGGCGGTGATGAGGCGCCGGTCCGAAGACCCGGAGGATGCCCCGGCGGGGATCACGAAGAGCTGGCTCTTTTGGGTGCCAATCCTGCCCTCCGGCGCCTCGAACCAGCCGGTCGCGCAAACGATCTGCTGGCCGTCAGGCGACCAGGCCGGATGGTAGCCGAAGTCGGCCAGCCGCTTGGCCGACTCGCCGGTCGCCCCCATCACGAAAATGCCCCCGCCCTCCCGCTCCGAGCGGAACGCGATGCGCTCGCCGTCGGGAGAGAACGCCGGCTCGGTGTCGTCGGCCGGAGAGTCCTTGGTCAGGTTGATGGGATTCTTGCCGCCCACTCGCTGAAGGTAGATATCCCAGTTGCCCGACGCCCGGCTGGCATAGACGAACGACTTGCCGTCTGGGGAGAGACTGGGGTAGAGCTCTTCACCGGGCTGATTGGTGAGCTGGGTGAAGCTGGCGTTCTTCCAGAACGAATCTCCAGGGCGGCGCGAGAGCAGATACCCGCCGAGCGCTGCCGCCGCGATCACCACCGCGGTGAGCGCTAACGCCGGAATCAGCCGCAGTCGCCGCTTTGCCGCTGGCTTGGTCACCCCACTCGCCGTGACGCCTCGCTGCAGCCGCTTCAGGTCCGTCCGCAACTCTGCGGCGGTCTGCGCCCGCATCTCCCGGTCCTTCTCCAGCGCCTTGTTGATGATCCGCCCCAGATCCTCCGGCATCTCTGCCGGCGCCGGTGGCTTCGTTAGAATCCCCTCGAAGATCACCGCGCTGGTGTTGCCTGGAAACGCCGGCTTCCCGGTGGCCATCTCGTACAACACCGCTCCGAACGAAAACAGGTCGGTGCGCGCGTCCAGCTCCTCGCCCCGCGCTTGCTCCGGCGACATGTAGGCGATGGTTCCCACCGCCATCCCCGGCGAGGTGAGCGCCGCTTCCGTACAGGTTTGCGTCGGCGCCTCGGAGAGGACCGCCGTCCGGGCCGCTTCGGTGGGCGTGAGCTTCGCCAGCCCGAAATCCAGGATCTTGGCCTGCCCGCGCTCGGTAATGAAGACGTTCGCCGGCTTGATGTCGCGGTGAATGATATTCTTGCGGTGCGCGGCATCCAGCGCGTCGGCGACCTGAATCCCCAGCTCGACCACTTCTTCGGCCTTCAGCGGCTTGCCGGCGATGCGCTGACGCAGAGTCTGTCCTTCGAGCAACTCCATGGCAATGAAGGCGCGCCCCTCGTGCTCGCCCAGCTCGTAGATGGTGCAGATGTTGGGGTGGTTCAACGCCGAGGCGGTGCGGGCTTCCCGCTCAAAACGCTCCAACGCCACGCTGTCGAGAGCAAACTCGTCGGGCAGGAACTTCAGCGCCACGGCGCGGCCCAGCCTGGTGTCCTCGGCCTTGTAAACCACGCCCATGCCTCCGGCCCCGAGCTCGCCGAGGACGCGATAATGCGTGATGCTCTGGCCGGTCACTATTCCACTTCCTGATGTTCCGCAATCCGCCTGCCCCAGGACGGGCCGTCTGCCACATTAGCTTCAACCAGCCGTTGTATTTTCAAATCTTACTATAGTTTTTCATATCTGAATATCTCCTTGGCGGCGCCGTCCGTTCGGCGTATACTTCTCTCTGCGCGCGCTAGTGCGCGGAACACGGAGAGACTTGGCCGTGCTCGGCACCGTACTTTGCCAATACCGAATCGACGCGCCAGGCCGCTCATCTCCACCAGGCTCTTGGCCAGCGGCAGATGCCTGCCCGTCCCAGCGCCCAAAGCGGCGCGAATCGCAAACTCCCGGTGTCGCGCAACCGCTCGCGCCAGCAGCAGAGGCTGTACCGAATTCGGTAGCCGATCGGTCTTGCAACCGGGTCGGGTAAATGTTACCCGACGATTGGTGCAAATGGAGGATGAGTTTGTCTTTGGCCACGGCAATTCGATCGGGCTGGCCTTCAGCGCCGGTGCTGTGCACGTGGTGGATCGCGAACGGCTCGCCCGAGACGTGCCCGGTCAAGGGATCCATCTTTTGCGCCCAAACACGGTAATGGCCGTCGCGATTGGAGATGAAGTAGAGCATGTTGCCGCTCGGCGACCACTGAAAACTGCCGGTCTCGGCCGCCGGCACATTCAGATTCGTAAAGAGTCGCGCCGACCAGCCACGTCACCGCACTGCGTGCGCCACGGAGCTACGAGCCCGCGCGCGTGGCCTCTACTGCCGTGGTCCGCGACTGCACCCGAAACTGGATCTCATGAAGCTTGGCGTACAGGCCCCCTTTCGCCAGCAGCTCGTCGTGCTTGCCGGTCTCCACGATCGCGCCGCCCTGTATTACGAAAATCTTGTCCGCCCGCTGAATCGTGGCCAGCCGGTGGGCGATCACAATCGACGTCTTCCCTTCCATCAATCGGTCCAGCGCATCGAAGACCAGCTTCTCCGACTCCGCATCCAGCCCCGATGTCGGCTCGTCCAGAATCAGGATCGGAAGGTTGCGGATCAGCGCCCGCGCGATCGCGATGCGCTGCCGCTGCCCGCCGGAGAGCGTCACCCCGCGCTCGCCCACGATGGTGTCGTAGCCGTCCGGCATCTTGTCGATGAACTCGCTGGCATTGGCCAGTTCCGCGGCGCGCACGATCTCGTCCCTGGTCGCGCCCGATTTGCCGTACGCGATATTGCTCCATATGGTCCCGTGGAACAGCAGCGTCTCCTGCAGCACGAAGCTGATCTGCTGCCGCAGCGTCGCTTGCCTGAACTGCTTGATATCGAATCCGTCGATCTTCACGACTCCCCTGGTGGGATCGTAGAAGCGCGCCACCAGGCTGGTAATCGTCGATTTTCCGGAGCCGGTCGGGCCTACCAGCGCCGCCATCTCTCCCGGTGCGATGCGGAAACTCACGTCGTCGAGCACCGGCGACTTGGGATCGTAGCTGAAGGCGACATGGTCAAATTCGATGCTGCCCCGGAAATCCGGAGCGGGCGCGGCGTCCGGCAGATCTTTCACGTCCCGCTCCGTCTGCATGACTTCCCGGATGCGTTCCCACGCTACCGATGCCTTGGTATAGGTATCGGTCATCTTCGAAAGCTCCTGCATCGGCTTGTACATTTTCCCCAGATAGAGCACGAAAACGATCAGCGAGCCGGTCGACAGGCGGCCGTCCAGAACCATGCGCGCGCCGAACCACAGAACCAGGCAGGTGCCCCCGGCCACGATCATCTCCACCATCGGCGAGAGTCTGGCCTTCAAGCCCCGCGCGCGCATCGCGATCCCTACGCTCTCCATGCTCTCCACCTCGAAGCGGCGCTGTTCGTAGTCCTCCCGCGCGAAGGCCCTGACGACGCGCACCGCCGAGAAGACCTCGTGGATGATGGAAACCATCTCGCCTTCTTTCTTGCGCACCGCCCGCGAAGCTTTCTTGATCTTGCGCGTGTAGGTGAACACCACCGCGAACAGCAACGGCACGATGGACAGCGCGATCAACGTGAACTGCCAGTTGATGTAGAACATCACGCCGATCATGCCGAACAGGGTCAGCAGGCTGACCAGCGTGCTCAACAGGCCGGACGCCAGAAAAGTCTGCACCGAATCGATGTCGCTGGTCACGCGGCTGATCAGGTCGCCAGTGTGCTTGCGGTCGTGATACGCCAGCGAAAGCCGCTGAATGTGCGCATAGAGCGTCCGCCGCAGCTCGTGCAACACCTTCTGCCCGACCGTGGTGGTCAGAGATTTCTCGGCATAAGAGCAGGAGGCGCCCAACGCTGCGATGGCCAGCACCGACATCGCCGCCAGCCGGAGAATCGCCAGCGGATCGTCCCCGGCAAGCCCCATGACGACATCGTTCAGCCACCCCTTGGCAGCGCGCGCCTTCAGAACGGTATCGATGATGATCTTCAGCGGCCAGGGCTGCAGCAAGTCCGCGACACTGCCGCCGGCCACCACCAGGATTCCGAGCGCCAGGGATTTGTAGTGCGGGCGAAGCAGACGCTTGACGGTGAGCGCGTTTTGTCCAGGGTCAGACATGCGGCACGCATCAGTATACTAGTTCGATGGCCCCCGCCGACAAGTCCTCCGGCTGCAATGTGGGGCAACTCATCCCCAAGAAGCTTCACGGTTTACGCGCTTACAGCGCCAACATCGACAAAATCCTGTCGATGTTGCGGAGTCAGAAGTCAGCGCTGCCACCGGCGGGGCCGGATTGAATAACCTGTGACTCCGACCAACGCCGAGGAACGGACTGTCCGGGCTCGGGTTTTTGGAGCGGTAGCCGATGTTGAAAATAAACGGCTTGACTTGAAGTCACAGATCAGGAGCCAGAGTGGGACTGCTTGCGGGTCCGGCTGTGCGGGGGCGTTCTGGGCTCCTGACTTCCTCGACTCCTGACTCCTGCGGCCCCGCGGGGGCCACTGCCGAAGCCCTTGCCTGGTTGGTCGAACGCCTCAACCGCTCCTGGCGCCGGACGGCGCATCACGGAGCGGACTTCCGTTGCGAAGCGCAGCACCTTGAAGCCGCGCAATCTCGGACAAAACGTCCTCAGGCCTGGTTT
>JBGPKH010000591.1:0-5680 GCA_041485845.1 Bryobacteraceae bacterium | reverse complement strand
GCCTACAGCAACTCGCGCCGGTAGAATCGGTCCGCATGGTATGATTCAGTGAATTGCATTGAAAGCACACCCCGCGACGTTCCCGCCTGAAACCAAAGGAATCCGCATGAAACGCCGTTTTCAGATCGTCCTTCTGCTGGCGCCGATGCTGGCCGCACAGCCGCTTCCTCCGCTCATCGACCGCGAGCTGCTGTTCGCCACGCCGGAAATCACGGGAGCGCAGCTCTCACCCGACGGCAAGTATATGGCGTTCGTCAAGCCGTGGAAGGGAACGCCGAACATCTGGATCAAGAAGACCGGCGATCCGATGGCCGCCGCGCGCCCGCTCACCATGGAGACCAGGCACGCTATCTCCGGGTACCTCTGGACTGGCGACGGCAAGTTCCTGTGCTACGTGACCGACAAGAACGGCGACGGCAATTTCAATCTGTATGCCGAGGACCCATCGGCCGGCACTGCCCCGGCGCGCGATTTGACGGGCCTCAAAGGTGTGACGATTCAACTGTACGGCGCGGCCCCGAACGATCCCGACCTGGTGTACATCGGAATCAACGACCGCGACAGGACATGGCACGACCTTTACAAGGTGAAGGTGGCCAGCGCCGGGAAGGTTCTGATCCGCGAGAATACCGGGCAAATCGCCTCCTGGTTTTTCGACTCCGCCGGCCGCTTGCGTTTCGCGCAGCGCGTGGCGGAAAACGGCGACCAGGAGTTGCTGCGCGTGGAACCGAACACCATCACCAAGGTCTACTCCTGCGGCGCATACGAGACCTGCACGGCGCTGCGGTTCGACAAGGACGGCAAGCGTGTCTACGTGGTCACCAACAAGGGCGCGACGGTGAACCTGGCAGCGCTGACGCTGCTCGATCCGCAGACCGGCAAGTCCGAAACCGTGGAGTCCGATCCGCTGCGGCGAGTGGATTTCGGAACGGCGGTGTTTTCCGAACGGACGGACGACCTGGCCTTCACCACGTATACCGACGACCGCCAGCGGCGCTACTTCAAGGACAAAGAGCTCGAGGCCGAGTTCAAATGGATGGAAACGAAGCTGCCGGGTAAAGATCTCACCGTGGGATCGAGCACGCGCGACGAGCAACTCTGGCTGGTGAACGCCTACGGCGATACCGAACCCGGGGAGACCTGGCTGTTCGACCGGCAGGCACACACGCTGGCCCTTCAGTACAAGGTCCAGGAAACGCTGGCGCGCGGGGCGCTGGCGTCGATGCAGCCGATCCACTACAAGTCCTCCGACGGTCTGGAGATTTCCGCATACCTGACGCTGCCCAAAGGCGCGCCCGCTCGCAACCTGCCGACGCTGGTGATCCCGCATGGCGGGCCGTGGACGCGCGACGTGTGGGGCTACAACGCGCTGGCGCAATTGTTCGCCAATCGCGGGTATGCGGTGCTGATGCCGAACTACCGCGGCTCGACGGGCTACGGCAAGAAATTCGTCGACGCGGCCAACGGCGAGTGGGGACGCAAGATGCAGGACGATCTCACCGAGGGCGTGCAGTACCTGGTCGCCCGGGGCACCACGGACGCGAAACGCGTGGCGATCCTGGGCTCGGCGTATGGAGGATACGCGGCGCTGGCCGGGGCCGCCTTCACTCCGGATCTCTACCGCGCCGCGGTGGATGTTTTCGGACCATCGAACCTGCTGACGATGCTCGACTCGGTCCCGCCGGCGTGGGAAGCGCTTCGCCAGGTGATGTACGCGCGCGTCGCCAATCCGGGAACGCCCGAGGGAAGGGCGTGGACCAAGGAGCGCTCTCCCGCCAACGAAGCGGACAAGATCAAGACGCCGCTGATGGTGGTGCAGGGACTCCGCGACGCGCAGGTGAGCAGGGCCGAGACCGAGCAGATGGTAGCCGGCCTGCGCGACCGCAAGGTTCCGGTGGAATACCTGCTGGCGGGGGACGAAGGCCACGGGTTCACGCACCCGGTGAATCACATGGCGATGCTCGCGGCGGCCGAAAAGTTCCTGGCTAAATACCTGGAGGGCCGCTACCAGCCGGAAGGCACTACCGAAGCCGGCAGGCGTCTGGCCGAAATCACGGTCGATCCGGGGAAACTGAACGCACCGAAGCCCGCAGAGGAGGCCGCGCTGGAAGTGCCGAAACTGGTGTCGGACCTGAAGCCGGGATACTACCGCTACCAGACCAAGGTCTCGATGGGGGGCAAGGAGGTGGGGATCAACACCGCCACCATCATCGAAGAGAAAGACGGCGCGTGGACAGCGACGGAAATCGCGGAGACTCCCGCGGGCACGTCGATCGATTCCGCGGTTCTGGAGAAGGGCACTCTAGCGGTTCACAAACGCAGCATGAAGCAGGGCGCGGCCACGGTCGACCTGGAGTTCAGCGGCGGCCGGGCGACCGGCAAGGTCGTGATGAACGGGCAGGAGCGGAACATCTCGGCGGATCTGGGCGGTCCGCTGTTTGCGGATGCGGCCGGGTCGCTGCAATCGATCGGCTGCCTGCCGCTAGCCGAAGGTTTCACGATGACTTACCGGAACTTCGATCTACAGCGGCAAAGGACCAAGGTGATGCGGCTCCGGGTAACCGGTTCGGAGACGGTCGTGGTTCCGGCAGGCAGTTTCGAAGCCTTCGTGGTGCAGATTGTTGGGGCGGAAAGCGCCGGCGACCAGGCGCTCATCTGGATCGCCAAGGAGTCGCGCCAGCCGGTCAAGATGGTGACGGTTTCGGCGGCCATGGGCGGGGCCACGGTTACGGCCGAACTGGCGCAGCAGTAACCAGGTGCAGCGTGGCAGATCCGTCAATACGGCGGCGCCAGGCGGCTGTACTCGAAACGCGCGGGGTCCAGGCCGCGCGACTTCAGGGTGCTCACGCATTCCTGGAGGGACTCTCCGATGGCCTCGATGCGGCGCAGCGGCAGTGTCTCCGGGGTGTAAAACTCCATCGCGATGTATTTTCCTGTAAGCTGGATGCGTTCGTCGAGGCTCAGCCGTTCTGGGGAGCGGCCAATGGCGCGCTCTCGATCCTTGGCGCTAGCGGTCATGATTCAGCCTCATTGTACCTGAAGACTACAGATGGGGCGCGACGAGCGATGCATGGATTTGAGGCGTGACCTGCGCGCTCCGGAGCCTAACGCCAGAATCTCTAAAGATTCAACCGCGACGAACGGTACGTCCACACGACCACTAACACCGCGCCGATCAGGATCAGCGCTGAGGTCAACCCGACCCAGATGCCGGTCACTCCCCAACCATACGGAAACCCGAGCACGTAGGCCACCGGCAGTCCGATCAGCCAGTAGCCCGTAAAGTGCGCCAGCATGGGTGTGCGGGTATCGCCCAGTCCGCGCAGCGCGCCGGTGGCCACCACCTGCACTCCGTCGAACAGTTCCAGGAAAGCCGCGATGCGCAACAACACTCCACCGGCGCCGATCACCGCTGCGTCGCCGATGAAGAGCCGCATGATGGAGCGCGGCACGGTCCACAGCGCCAGCCCGGCAGCGCCCATGAACAGACAGCTCAGCAGCAAGGCCGCCCAACCGGAAGCGCGGGCGCCCTGCCGATCCCTGCGGCCCACTGCCTGTCCCACCCGCACCGCCGCGGCCGAGCTGATTCCCAGCGGCACCATGTAGGTGGTCGCGATCACCTGCACTGCGATGCCGTGAGCCGCGAGCGAGGTCTCGGGCAGCCGGGCGGCCAGCACGGAGACCACGCCGAACACCGCGCCCTCGAGGCCGAACTGCGCGGCCGACGGCAATCCCAGCGCGAACAATCGGCGCAGGCGCGCGAAGTCCGGCCGCCAGGAAATGTAAGAGAGCAGGTTCCCCGCCTGGCGCTCGTGCCACACGATGGCGGCCAACAGCACCGCCGCCATGTAAACGCGCGCCATGCTAGTGGACCAACCCGAGCCTTGGAGCCCCATCGCCGGGGCGCCCCAGTGGCCGTACATCAACACCCAGTTGCCGATGAAGTTCACGATGTTGGCGCTGACCAGCGCGAAGGTCACGGGCTTCACAAGATCGACCGCCTGCAGGTAGCGCCGAAAGGCGGTGAAGAGCAGCAAAGGAAACACGCTGGGGGTCAGGGCCTTGAGATACGGAGCGAGCAGCGCCATCACGTGCGGATTCGTTCCGGTCACCGGCAGCAACGGAATCAGGGCCAGCACCACGAGGGCAAGCACTGGCGCCACCGCCAGCGCCAGCCACACGCCGTTCACCAACGTGTGCCGGCAATCCTGGAGATTCTTCGCGCCGAAGGCTTGAGCCACGAGCGTATCCATCCCCAGCAGCACGCCGATTCCCCAGGTGACGACCGGGTAAAACAGCATGTGGCCCAGGCTGCCCGCGCCGACCGCGCCCGCGCCCAACGGACCCGCCATGATGGTGTCCACGACTCCCATGGCCATCCAGCCCAACTCCGCCAGCACCAGCGGCGCGCCCAGACCGATCATGGGACGAAACTCCCGGCGCAGGTTGGCCCAGTGGATCGCCATGGGCTAGGCCTTGGGGTGGGCCTTATCGTACACCGCCATCAGATCGGTGAGCGAAACTTGCGTGTACTTCTGGGTGGTGGAAAGGCGCGCGTGGCCGAGCAGCTCCTGGATGGCGCGCAGGTCCGCGCCGTCGGCCAGCAGGTGCGTGGCATAGGCGTGGCGGAAGCTGTGCGGATGGATGGACGGGTCTCCGCTCAAGTACGTCGCGTAGAGCTTGACGATGCCGGAAATTCCGCGCGTGGTCAGGCGCTTGCCGCGGTGGTTCAGAAAGACGGCGGGTTCGTCGCGCACCACGGGGCGCGCCGCCAGATAGCGCTCCAGGGCTTCGGCGGCTTTGCCGGGCAGCGGAACCTGTCTCTCCTTGCGCCCTTTGCCGCGCACGCGCAGCCATCGCTCGGTGCGGTCGATGTCGTGGAGATCGAGACCGGCCAACTCGCTCACCCGCACGCCGCAGCCATACAGAAGTTCGAAGATGGCGCGGTCGCGTGCCGGAAGCGGGCGCTCCAGCTTGCCCGTGGCGACACCGTCGAGCAGCGTGTTGGCCTGCTCCGCGGTCATGACTTCCGGCAGCTTTTTCGGGGCTTTAGGAGTCCGTACCAGGCGCGCCGTGTTCACCCGGATCTCGCCTTCGCGCAGCATGAAGCCGAAGAGTCCGCGCACCGCGGCCAGCTTGCGCCGGATGGTCACCGCCGAGAGTTCCTCGCGGTACAACCCGGTAAGCCACTCGCGAAGGATCAGGAGATCGATGGCCTGCGGCTCGGGCGGAGACATTTCCGGAGGCGACAGGAACATCAGAAACTGGCGCAGATCGGCCTCATAGGCGTCGATGGTGTGGGAGGATGCGCCGCCGCGCGCCAGTTCCTGCAGGTAGCGCACGATCTGCTCGGCGAGTCTACACAACTCCAACCCCCAACCCCCAATCCCCAACCCCCGCTCTCAACCGGTACCGTTCCAAAGCTTCCAGGGCGCGGCGGCAAACCTCGGCGTGGCGCGCCTTCTTGTCATGCCGCAGCTTGTGCCGCGTGGCATCGTCGAGTTGCGGCAGAAGGTCGAACGTGATATTCGCCGGCTGGTAGTCGGCCGCGTCGGCGCCCGAGATGTAGTGGCACAACGAGCCCAGCGCGGTCTCCCGCGCAACCGGCTCCGGTTGCCCGCCGGCCGCCAGTCTGGAAGCGTGCAACCCGGCCAGGAGCCCGGTGGCAATCGCTTCCACG
>JBGPKH010000590.1:0-5683 GCA_041485845.1 Bryobacteraceae bacterium | reverse complement strand
GGCCCCATTCCCCCCGCCGAGGAACGGCAGCGTCGCGTGTTTCTGAGCCGCGATCACGGCCCCATTCCCCCCGCCGAGGAACGGCAGCGTCGCGTGTTTCTGAGCCGCGACCAAAAGGGAGCGGTTCTAATTCTACACGTCGCAAATGGCCATGGCCTGTTTCAGGCTCTCGATGGCATCGCGGCCCTGCGTAGGCGAGTACTCGTGCGCGATGTAGCCGGTGTAGTTGAGATCGGCGATGGCCTTGGCAACGAAGTGATAATTCAGCTCCTGGGTGTCGTCGATTTCCTTGCGGCCGGGGTTGCCACCGGTGTGGAAGTGCCCGATCCACTGGATGTTGTCGCGAATGTTGCGCACGATGTCGCCATCCATGATCTGCGCGTGGTAGATGTCGTAGAGAATTTTCACGCGCGGTGAATTCACGCGCTTCATGACGTCCACGCCCCAGGCGATGTGGTCGAACATGTAGTCCTTGTGATTCACCTTGCTGTTGAGGTACTCCATGCAGATGTTGATGCCCTTGTCTTCGGCGTGCGCCTTGATGCGGTTGAGCCAGGCGACGCAGTTGTCGGCGCCCTCCTGGTCGGCCATGCCGCGGCGATTGCCGGAGAAGGTGATGATGTTGGGCACGGAGTTCGCGGCCGCCTCATCGATGGCGGGGTGCATCAGCTTTTCCAGCCTTTCGTGATTCTCCTTGCGGTTGAGAGCCTCGGGGATGTTGCCGCCGGGGCCGGGATACATGGTGGGAAGCAGGCCATACTTCTTGAGGGTCGGCCAGGCGGCGGGGCCTTGCAGGTCGTAGCCTTTGATGCCCAACTTGGCGGCCTCTCGACAGGTGTCCTCGAAGGGCATGCCCCGCCCGAAGACTCCGCTCGTGACACACTGTTTCAGGCGTCCCTTGCTAGCGGGCGGTGACGTCTGGGCGGCCGCGGCGGACGCGGCCAGGATCGGGAGAAATTCTCTGCGACGCATTGGTACCTCCGGGATGCCAAGTAGCAAGTATATCGCTCGCGAAGCGCCGCGGTACAATGAGGCTAATGTATTCCCGTCGCTGTCTGCTGGCCATCATGGGGGGTTCCCTTTTCGCAGCCGACCTGCGTCCGGGCGTCGCCCTGCGCGGCAAGCTGATGGTGCGCGAGGGAAAGCCGGCGGCCATCGAAACCGCCGACCACAAGCTCGTGGCGCTTCAAGGCGACGATACTACGAGCAAGCTCCTCGCCGACAGCCGGCTCAACGGTTTCGAGGTCGAAGCCAGGGGACGCTTCACCGCTCCTGACCGCTTCCAGATCGACCCCAGCCACACCCACTCCCTGCTGGTCCGCCAGGAGGGCAGGCTGAAACTGATCACCTACTGGTGCGATATCTGCTCCATCCGCGCCTACACTCCGGGTCCTTGCGTGTGCTGCCAGAGAGAGACCACGCTCGATTTGCGCGATCCGGACCACCAGTGAAGCTGGATGGCATCGAAGTAGTCGAGCTCGCCGATCGGGCGCACCAGCTCGAAGTTTCCATCGCGCCTTCGATCGGCAACATGGCGTACGAAATCCGATCGCACGGGAAGAACATCCTGTGGTTTCCGTATCACAGCCCCGCCGAATTGCGGGCCGGCCCGCGACTGTGCGGAGTGCCCTTTCTGGCGCCCTGGGCGAACCGGATCGACGGGGATGCGTATTGGGCGAACGGCAGGAAGTATCTGCTCAACCCGGACCTGGGCAACCTGCGGCGCGACGGCCATCGGAAACCGATCCACGGCCTGCTCAACTTTTCGCCTGCCTGGACGCTCGTTTCGGCGGACGCGGCCGCGGCCACGAGCCGCCTGGAATTCTGGAAGCATCCGGAGCTGATGGCGCAGTTTCCCTTCGCCCACACCATCACCATGACGCATCGTCTGGCGAACGGCGCGGTGGAAGTGGAGACCACGCTGGACAACTATTCCGCGGCGCCCATGCCGGTGGCCGTCGGCTACCATCCGTACTTCCAGTTGCCCGATGTGCCGCGCGACCAGTGGAAGGTTCACCTGGCCGCGCGCGAACACCTGGTGCTGAACGAGCTGCTGATCCCAACCGGCGAACGCAAGCGCGTGGAGTTCGCCGATCCGTATCCCCTATGTGGGTCGCAGCTCGACGACGTGTTCAGCGGCCTGGTGCGCGAGCCGGATGGTCGCGCGCATTTTTGGGTGCGGGGCGAGAAGGAGCGGGTGACGGTGGAGTACGGTGCGAAGTACACGGTCGCGGTGGTCTTCGCGCCGCCCGCGCGCGGGTTTATCTGCTTCGAGCCCATGGCCGCGATCACCAACGCCTTCAACCTGGCGCACGCGGGAGTGTACCGGGAGCTGCAGAGCATTCCGCCGGGCGGGCAGTGGAAAGAGAGCTTCTGGATTCGGCCGACTGGTTTCTGATTACGCGGACGCCTTCCAGTCGGCGGCGCCGCACCGGGGGCAGGTCTTCCAGTGAGGCTCGCCGATCGAGCCGCATCCTCCGCACCGGACGGATTTGACGACGGCAATTTCGGGACGCGCGCCGCGGGAATCGAGCTTCCAGATCACGATGGCGCCGGCCACGAAGACCAGGCCCGTCTCCCAGTACCAACCGGCAGCGAGACAGAGTAAGGCAAGCACCAGGATTCCCCAGATCGCCTGCCACTGCTTTCGGTTGGGATGCCAGGAGGCCATAGGGCTTCATTGATGATACTACCGCTCCCCACGGTCGCGGCTCAGTAATACCTTCCGCGGCTCAGTAATACCTTCCGATTCGATGCGGCTCCTTCCGAGCCGCGACCGCAGGGAGGTCCCGATGGGCCGCGGCGGCCCACCAAAGGGCATGAAGACGCGGCCGGTGCGGGGTCCGGTATTTTCGCCGGTTCTTCGCTGCGTCTTCAACCGAGCGGAGGGTCACGGAGCGGAACGCTTCACGCTGATTTCGCGGAACCAGATGACCGCGCTGTCGTCGTGGTGCTGGAGAGCTATGTAGCCGGACTCGGGTCGCGGGCCGCGCTGCGGGTCCCACGGCCAGGTGCGGCCGGGCACGGGCGAAACGCCATCGTAATCGGTGACCAGCGCTCCATTCACCTTGACGATGGTGCGGAGCCCGGCCAGCGTAATGTCCATGGTGTTCCATTCGCCGGCGGGCTTGGACGGCCTCGACAGCGCCTTCGTCATGGAATAGAGCACACCGGTCGAGTGCCAGTCGTTATCGCGGCCGTCGATCTGCACTTCGATTCCGTGATGGATCGCGAAGTCTTCATTCGGCGGCGCGGAAGGGATGCGGATGAAGACGCCGGAGTTGCCTTCGCTGTTGCTCATCTTGAAGATCACGCGGAGTGTCGCATGGCCGACCTTCTCGCGCGAGTACCAAAGCAGGCCGTTGCCAGGTTGAGTGCGGATGGCGCCGTCTTCCACGGTGTAGGCGGGTTTGCCGTTAGCGCCGGCCACGGACCAGCCGTCGAGGTCCTTCCCGTTGAACAACGGCTTCCAAACGTCGGCGGCGCACGCCAGGGGTGGAAGGAGCAGTGCCACGTAAAGGAGCCGGTGCATGAGTCTCTATTTCCGCCGGGATCGCAGCGGGCCGGGCTGCCGGTGTCTGCAACCAGACACTCTGCGCCGGTGGCGCCGGCGAAAGCCCTATTCCGCCACCTTCAGATCTGTTACCATTATCTTGCCGAAAGGCCGATACTCAAGCCCCATCCCCCGGCATGAAGAGCGGGGCTTATCTTTTATGCCTGCGAGTTTACCCTTGGCCTTGTTACTGGCGTCCACCGCGACGCAGCGCCTGGTACAGCGCTTTTTCGCCGAGACACCGTTTGCCGGAATCCATGAGCTGGTCTGGTTCGACTGGGCCATGCTGATTCCCTACTTCACGGTCCTGATCATCCTCTCGGTATACGGTCTGCATCGCTACGAGATCATCCGCACCTACTTCAAACACAGGAAGAAGGCCACGGCTGAACCGTCGGCCAGACGCTTCGAGCAGTTGCCGCCGGTGACTATCCAGCTTCCGCTCTACAACGAGCGGTACGTGGTGGAGCGGCTGATCGAGGAGGTTCTGAAGATCGAGTATCCGAAGGAACTGCTCCAGATCCAGGTGCTCGACGATTCCACCGACGACACCGCGCCATTTGCGGAAGCGCTGGTGGAGCGCTATCACAACATCGGCTATCCCATTGAGTATCACCATCGATCGAACCGCCATGGCTACAAGGCCGGGGCCCTTCAGGAAGGGCTCAAGACCGCGATCGGCGAATTCGTGGCGGTGTTCGATGCCGATTTCTGCCCGCCGCCGGATTTCCTGTATCGCACGGTGCACTACTTCGCCGATCCTGCGGTGGGAGTGGTGCAGACCCGGTGGAGCTACATCAACCGCGAATACAATTTCCTGACGGAAGTGGAAGCCATCCTGCTGGACGGCCATTTCATCCTGGAGCACGGGGCGCGCTCGCGCGCGGGATACTTTTTCAACTTCAACGGGACGGCCGGCATTCTGCGGACGAAAATGATCGAGGACGCCGGCGGCTGGCAGCACGACACCCTCACGGAGGATTCCGACCTGAGCTACCGCGCCCAGCTCAAGGGCTGGCGCTTCGTCTACCTGCCGGGGCTGGATTGTCCGTCGGAGCTGCCTGTCGAGATGCACGGATTCCAGGTGCAGCAGTCGCGCTGGGCGAAGGGGCTGACGCAGGTGGCCATGAAGCTGCTGCCGGCGATCCTGAAGGCGGACATCCCCAAGCGCGTCAAGGCCGAGGCGTTCCTGCACCTGACCCCGAACCTCTCGTACCCGCTCATGATCGTGGTTTCGGCGCTCATGCTGCCGGTCATGATTGTGCGGTTCTACATGGGCATCTGGCACATGGTGCTGTTCGACCTGCCGCTGATCGCGGCCTCGTTCTGGTCGATTTCGGCGTTCTACGTAATCGCGCAGCGCGAGTTGCATCCCCGGAATTGGAAGCGCTCGATTCTGATGCTGCCGATGCTCATGGCGGTCGGAGTGGGGCTGACGATCATCAACACGCGCGCCGTGCTGGAAGCCTTGTTCGGCGTGGAGACGGCGTTTGCGCGCACGCCCAAATACGCCATCGGCGACCGGCCGGTCAACCTCGAGATCAAGAAATACCGGCGACGGAGCGGCTGGCTGCCGTACGCGGAGATCGCGGTGGGCACCTACTTCGCGGTCATGGTGGTGTTTGCCATCCAGACTTACAACTTCTTCTCGATTCCTTTCCTGATGCTGTTTGTCGGCGGGTATTACTGGACGGGCTTCGGAACGCTATTTCAGGAATATCAGGGCCGGTTGCGCTGGCTCAAACAGCAGAGGCTGGCGCTCGGCACGGCGCGGCAGGTTTAGCGGCTCGCGCGCCGGGACCTATGCACGCTAGGCAAGCCAGGGCAGCGTGTTGATGGACCCCACGCGGCCGGCCTCGAATGCCGCGATATCCGCTTCGTGCTGCAAGATGTAGCCGAGCTCATCGACTCCTTCCACCAGACAGTGCTTGGAAAAGCCGTCCACCGGGAATTCCACTTTCCGGCCCGAGGGCGTAGTGAGAGTCTGATTCGGCAGGTCGATCTTCACCGTGGCATCCGGATCCGCGGCGAAGAGCTCGGCATGCACGCCGGCCGGCACTACGATAGGCAGCAGCGAATTCTTGAGCGAGTTCTGCTTGAAGATGTCGGCGAACGACGTGCTGATGACCG